>PNLY01000034.1 GCA_013823325.1 Methylobacterium sp. | reverse complement strand
TATGGGGATTGTCGGTGTTCCAGTGATCGACGCCGACCCAATCGAGTTTGGTGCCGAGGTCTTTTTCCATCTGCCCCATAAGCTCGCGGGCATGGTCCTTGAGGTCGGCCATATCCACGGCGTCCTCGGGCGAGACGATGAAGCGGAAATGGTGCCGGTCATCCTCGCAGCGCGCCGCGAAGTCGCGGGCATCCACATTGTCGCCTTCAGGGCCGAACAGCCGCGCCTTCTCCCCGTCTCGGGTCACGCCGTCGCGGCGGAGATATGAGAGGTGCGCAGCCAGCGGCGCGGCGCGTGCGCTATGGCGCACCACGCGGGTCTTGATGACGACGATGCGTGAGCGGCCGGTGAGCAGCCGGTTGGCCTGGATGCTGGCGCGCTGGCCGCGCCCGAAGCGCGAGCGGTTGCCCGTCGTAATCTTGCCGGAACGGGAGACGCGGCCACCGGCCTTCTGCGCGGCGGCGAGCGCCTGCGAAATGAAGGGCCGGGCCTGCTGTGCGCGGGTCGAGCGGATGCGCCCAGGCCGGACGCGAATTTCGCTGTCATCGGCCATGGCGGAACCTCGCACGGTGCAAAAGGAACAGGGAAATCAGAAAGATAGGCGTGCAGCGCACGGTGCGCGAAAGCGCGGCACGGTGCGGAACGCGCCAAAAAACCATGCAAAAACAACCGACCAACCGAAGCGCACCGTGCGCCTTTTTATCTCGCCATCGTCCGGTTGTTCTGCCTGCCTCTGCCCCTTCCATCCTCCATGACACGCCGGAATACGAAGGGATGCGAAGGACGGCCCGCACGCTCATGGGCGCTCTCCGGGGCTGGAGCGTGCGACGACAAGGGGCGAATCCGATGTCGCGGCGGGATCGGATGGCCGCGCCGTGACGGAGGATCGGCTGTCGTCCGAACGCGCATTGTCCGACCGCGAACCGGCGGGGCGAGCGTCGGCTGAACGCACGACGAAGATCGCCGCCTCGCGCCAGTCGGGTGGCGGATCGGCTCGCCAGACGGACGTTTCGGGTGCGGCCGCGCCGCCGAGCACCGGCACGAGCGCGGCGACATAGGCCCGCGTTTCGGCCGGCAAGGCGCGGCCCGTCGAGCGATGATCGTCATAGCGGCCGGGACCGGCGTTGTAGGCCGCGAGCATCGCGGCGACATCGCCGTAGCGGTCCCACATTTCGCGCAGATAGGCCGCGCCCGCCATGATGTTGTCGTGCGGGTCATAGGGGTCGCGGCCGAGACGGTAGCGGGCGCGCAAGGCGGCCCATGTATCCGGCATGACCTGCATCAGCCCCAGCGCGCCCGCCGACGAGATCGCGCGCACATCACCCGCGCTTTCGGCGCGCAGCACGGCGCGAATCCAGCGTTCGGGAATCCCGTACCGCTGCGCCGCCTCGGCGATGTGGGCGGCATAGGGATCGGTGGCGGACGGACGGGCGACCGGCGGGGTCTGCGCCGTTGCCCCGGTCGGCCCCGCGCAGAAGGCGAGCACGCCGAGGGTGGCGAGAACGGCGCGGCGACATGCCGATCCGGCCCGGCCAACGCGCCGGGCCGCGAGCATGGAGATGATCGGAGCCGGCATCGGTCAGCTCCGGTCTTCGCGCTGCCGGGGCCGCTTCCATGCGAGCCGGAAGGTGCGGCCGTCGTCGTCGGCCTGGAACAGTGCCGGGCGAAACACGGTCAGAAAGAGCGGGCTGTCGATCTCTAGGGCGATGTAGTCACCGGCGCGTTCGCCGACACGTTTCCACGCAGCGCCGATCTCGGGGCCGTCCTCGTCGTCGAGGTGGATGCGATAGGCCGGCGCGTTCTCGGCGTCGCTCGGATCGATGCCGACGAGCACGATCGCCTCGTCGATGCCGAATAGCCGGACGCGGCCGGCATAGCCGTTGGCGGTAGGTTCAAAGGGATGGTTGGGCATAGTCGTCTCCTTCAGGTTGGTGAGCTGGTTGGTCGGGGAAAGGCGGCGTCAGCGCCCCGTCAGCGGGTCGGCGCGCGCCACTCGAAGCGGCCGTTGCCGTCTTCGTCGGTCCACAGCGGGACCGCGTGGCCGATGATCTGGTCGGTGGGGGTCAGGCCGAAGTAGCGACCGTCGAGGCTGTCGCGGACCTGCCAGTTCATGAGGAAGACTTCGCCGGTCTGGATGCGGCGGCAGCCCTGCCAGACGGGCAGCTCCCGGCCGATCCGGTCGCGCTCCAGCGCCGCGCCCATGGCGATCCCGTCCACGGTGATCGCGCGGCCGGTTCGGCAAACGGTCTGCCCGGACACGCCGAGCACGCGCTTGATGAGCGGCACGCCCTTGGGCAGATAGCCGCGCTCGGCCATAAAGGCGGCGAGCGGTTCGGGCGCGTCGACCGCGACAAGATCGGTGACGTCGAACGGCCCGTCGTAGTCGATGGAATAGAGGCCGATGGGCGCGCTGGCCGAGGCGTTCCACATGAGCTTGATTGGCATCGGCGTGAGCGCCGGATAGCCGATGCCGAGCGTGGCGAGCGCCATGACGGTGATGAGGCCGGCGCGCGTCATGGCTGAACCTTCCTGCGCAGGAGGAAGGCGCGATGCTGTTCGAGCGTGTAGGCGCGCGGCTGCTGAGCGGCGGCCATCCGGTTGTGGACGTGCCGCCAGTGTTCCGGCGAAACGGCGTCCGCCTCGATGCCGATCGCCTCGATCGCATCGACGTGGCGCAGTACGTCCTCGACCTTCGGCCAGCCCTCGATCTTGAGCAGGATTTCGCCGCCCGGCCGCACGAAGGGCAGCGTCTGGTAGGCCTCGCCCGGTTCGACCGCGCGCACGATGTCGATGCGCGAGATGATCGTGCCGAAGTCGTTGGAAGCCCAACGGACGAAGGCGAAGATGGTATTGGGCCGGAAAGAGAGAATGCGCTGGCGGCGGTCGACGATCTGTTCGTTCGCCGCCTGGCCGAACCTGATCCAGTATTCGATCTTCTTCTCGATCCACGTCAGTTCGACGCGGGTCATGCGATCCTGGATGAGCGCGGACGGCATCGGGCCGCCGCGCACGCGGGGGGCCGCGGTGCCGTTCATGTGGGGTCTCCTGGGGTCGAGGGAAATTCGCGCGACAGCAGCTCGCGCAGCATGTCGGCGACGGTGACGCCGCGCCCGAAGGCCGCGATCTTGATCCGGCCGCGCAGCTCCGGCGTCACGTCGATGGTGAGCCGCGCCGTATAGGCACTCGCCTCGGCGGTGCGTGGCGGGCTCTCGGCCGTCTTGATCCACTGTTCGGGATCGGCCGGGCGCGTGGCGAAACCGCGCTTTTCGGTGCGGGCCGTCATGACGCGCCTCCGCTGCCGAAGGGCAGCAGCGCGGCGAGCCGGGAACGGGCGCGCTCGGCCATGACGGGATCGATCTCGCAGCCGATATAGCGGCGGCCGGACAGCCGGCAGGCTTCACCCGCCGCGCCGGAGCCTGCGAACCAGTCGCCGAGCAGCACCGACGGTTTTTCGGTCGGATGGATCGCGCGGCCGTGGCAATTGCGCAGGTAGATGACCGATCGCATGATGCGCGGCCCGCCGTCTTGGCTGACGTAGTGGCCGGCGTCGATCTGGCCGTTATGGGGAGGACGCTGCTTGCGGCGGACGGTGCGCGCCGTCGCATCGGGCGTGGTCTGGACGTCGTTGTATATGTCGCGCCAGGCCGTCTCGGCCGGGTAAAATTGCACGGCCAACTCATGCACCCGCTTGAAGCGATCGGCATGAAAGCTGGAGCCGTTCTGCTTCTCCCAGACGATCTCCTGCGCGATGCGCAAGCGCGCGTCGGTGAAGCGGTCGGCGGTCGCCATGAAGCTGCGCAGCGAGCCGAACACCCAGATCGAGCCGGTGGGCTTGAGGGCGGCGCGCGCCAGCACCAGCCAGCGCTCGACGCGCCGGTCCCAGGCGAGCGAGGTGTCGCCATAGGGCGGATCGGCAAGGATCATATCGAACGGGCCGCGCGGCGGCATGAGGTCGCGGCAGTCGCCGGTGAGGACGATCATGAACCGTCCCTCCCGATGTCGAGCTGGCCGATCTCGGACGCGAGCGCGGCGATCTCGCGGGCGGCGGGCGAGCGGCTGTCGATCTCCGAGGCGAGCCGCCCGGACTGCGCGGCGTCGGCGAAGACGATGCGCTGGCCGATGGTCGCGGCGAGCACCGGCGGATCGTGATCGGCCAGCGTCTCGGCCGTCTCGCGGGCGATGACGGTGCGCGTGGCGCAGCGATTGAGAACGAAACGGGCGACGAGCTGCGGCCGGTAGATGCGTGCTTCCGTGAGGAGCGACAGCATCTCGGCCGAGGCCCAGCCATCGAGCGGCGACGGCTGCACCGGGATCAGCACGAGGTCGGCGGCGAGCAAGGCCGAGCGCATGAGGCCGGCGACACGCGGCGGGCCGTCGATGACGATGTGATCGACGTCGCGCGCCAGCTCGGGCGCTTCGCGGTGGAGCGTATCGCGCGCCAGGCCGACGACGCCGAACGCGCGCGGCAGGCCCTCGCGGCTGCGCTGCTGCGACCAGTCGAGCGCCGAGCCCTGCGGGTCCGCATCGATCAGCGTGACACGCCGGCCGCGTCCCGCGAGTTCACCGGCGAGATGGAGCGCGAGCGTCGTCTTCCCGACCCCGCCTTTCTGATTGAGGAGCGCGACGATCATCGGCTTCCCCCCGGTGGATCGAGGGGAAGCCGGGGCGCTTCGGGATCGCCGGCCTCGGACGAGCGGATGTCGCCGGAGGCCCTTCGGGGGCCGGACTGTGCGGCCGGAAAGCTCTTTTTCGCGGTTACGCTGAGGCTTCTGGCGGCGCCGCGGATGAGCTTTTCCACATCGCGCGCGCGCTCTTCAAAGTTAGATTCTTGGTTAGACTCTAAGTTAAGGGCGCGAATCCGTCTGCGATTTCCAGACGTTAAGGCCGGTTTCGGTTCCTGATAGCACGAGCCTCGGGTTCCCGATGGCACGATAGTCCGGGTTCCCGATAGCACGAGCCCGTCCACAGGTTTTCCACAGGGGGCGAGCGGCTCGAAAGCGAGCAGCGTGCGCCCGCCGATCTCCATCTCCAGCGACAGGACGTAGCCGGGCAGCGGCTGGCGCCGCACGATGTCGCGCAGCTCGAACGCGAAGCGTTTGAACGGCGACAGACTGCCGGATTTGACATGGAGATGGTGCAGGTCGAACCGCCAGCCGTCGCGCTGGCGGCCGCCGTGCTTGCGCACGATGCGGTAAAGCCAGCGGTCGAGGCCGCCGGTGAGATCGAAATAGGCCGGGTCGATGGTGAGGATGAGCGCGTCGTCGAGGACGGCCTTGTAGAACCAGTCGGGGACGATCAGCTCGATGCCGTCCGGTCGTCCATGGCGGTCGGTGCGCTCCTGCCATTCGTTGATCCACGAGAAGCGGTGGCGGCGGCCCTCGGCCGGCTGGCGGATCGATGTCGAGATCGTGGTCGATTGCAGCCGGTCCAGCGCCGCCTTGAGGCGCTGGTAATCGCGCAGCGACGTGCCGCGTCCGACATAGGTGAGGATTTCATAGGGCGTCGTCGCCATCAGCCGTGACGTGCGAAGCCCGTTGTCGCGGGCTTCGACGATCTGGCTGGCGGCCCAGATCAGGATGTCGGCGTCCCAGATCGTGGCCATGCCATGATCGGGAACGGCCTCGACGCGGATCGTGATGTCGCCGGCTGCGAAGTCGATCGGGGCGACGCGATGGGATTTGGAGAGGGAGAAGAACGGATAGGCCATGAGATCCTGCGCATCTCGTGGCGCGAAGTCGCCGGGGAGTGCGCGAAACAGATCGAGCTGCCCACGCTCCGAGAGGTCACGACGCCGCACCACCATGAAAGGGTCCGGCCACGATCAGCGTGCGAACCGGCCGGCAACCCGGTCGGTCGTCGGCGGCTGGCGCTTCGCCGGCAGCACGGAGCCGCGCGGATCGGAGGTCGAGGTGACGGCGCCGCGCTCGGCCCAGGTTTCGAGGTCGTCGACGGCATAGACGACGCGCCCGCCGAGTTTGCGGTAGGCCGGGCCGGTGCCATAGGTCCGGTGCTTTTCGAGGGTGCGGGCGGACAGGCTGAGAAATTCAGCGGCTTCCTTGGTCCGCAGATAGCGTGGCGGGAGCGCGGTGGTTTCGGGTCGCATGGGGCGGGCCTCCGTGGGTTTGCTGGGGGCCGCTGGCGATCAGCGGCTGACAGCGACCACGGTGGCGAAGAACCGTCGGCGGGATGGATGGGGGACTTGAGGTGGCTAAAATCCCCACCCCCTGTCGCGGCGCGGCTATGTGCGCCGGCGCTGGCGAAGCAGTTGCAGATAGCCGCCGTTGATGAGCGCCAAGCCGCCTTCGACCAGGGCGATGACGGCATCGCGCAGCGGCGATGTCTTCCAGGGCTCGGTGTTGACGCGCGCCTCGCCGTAGATCGCGACGGCGATCTCGCGATAGCTCGCGCCGTTCATGTGACCATCGGTGGCGCGGAGTTTCAGGCGCAGGCGGCGGCGTTGTTCGGCGGTCATGCGCTTATCGCGTGGCGGCGGGCGGCCGCGCCAGACGCGCGCCATTCGCGTCAGGGCATCGATGCGGTCGAAGACGTCGTTATCGAGCGGAACCAGCGCCGCGAGCTGGTTGTCGTGAACAGTGCCGGAAAGGAACAGAACCTGGATGTCGTGCTCGGAGAAGGACGCATAGGCGCCTTCGGGGGCTTCACGCCCTGCGGCGAACGGATCGGCGGAGGAAGCGGGGGCGGGAGGCAGAAATTCGGGGCGGCGCGTCAAGAGGAGAACAGCGGTATCGCTGGACGGCGACCAACGTATTTCCTGAGCGAGTGCGGACAGGCCCGGCCTGGCAGCGAAATCGAAGCCCCCAGAGCTGTTCTGCGTCTTTTGGAAGCGGTGCGGCCTCAGTGGCAGCGTTCACAAGACCGCTGTAGAGTTCCTGATAGGGAACGTATCGGCGAAGACATTCCCAGGCGAGTCCCTCGACCTGCAGCCTGTCGAAATAGTCGTAACGGCTGTCGTTCCGCCAGTCTCTTGTATCTGGCCTCATAGCGTCAACTCCTCGCAGGTTACGCGCAAGTCGAACGCCGAGTTTTCCTGTTTCATCATAGGTGGCGGAAGGCCGGGAGAGGACATTGCGTGATGCCGAAGGAGCATCACGCGACCAGCGGCGGATCAGCCCTGGGACAGTCGCAGAAGGTGCCGATAGCCGGTGTGCGTCATCCAACGGGCGCGAGCGAGATGGCTATCGTGGATGCGTCGACAGCGTTCGGGTTCGTTGACGGGATCGAGTCCGAACAAGATCTGCACCGCCTCTGTCCAATCGGCGCCATCGGCATCCGCGTCCAGCAAGCGCGCGTAGAGTTTGACGTGCGCCTTGTCATAGGCGGTGAGTTCCTGCCCTGCCGGCGCGGTATCTGCGAATGTCTCGATCATGATGCAGGCTCGATTACTATGCGGCGGCTGCATCTTAACCATGTTTTGTCCAAAATGGAGCGACGGCAAGCTTGGGCGAGCTTTGCCCGCCGATCAGCGCGCTGCGGTGGATGGATTGGGCTTATTTCCGCGATCATCGACCAGCAACACTCCTTGCCCCTGAACGGTGGACAAGAGGACGATGCCGGCAGCTTCCAAAGCCCTGCGCACCTGATCGCGCGTTGTCTCGTACACATCGAGTCCGCTTTCGGATTCGAGGCGTTTAAGCGCGGTCAGCGATATGCGGGCCTTGTCAGCGAGCGTCTCCTGTGTCCAACCCAGCAACGCGCGTGCGGCCCGTGATTGTCGGGCGGTGATCATGCATGATCACCTCCCATTCGGACCTACGCGCATTCCAGAACTACGGCTATTTTAGTCGTCCTTGCTCTATTTTGCCAGTCTAAAGACGCTGCATGAAATCTGCGGCGACGTGGTTCCGGTGCAGTGATTCGCGCGGCTGCGCGGGATCGGGGCGCCTGAAAGGCGGTCTCGGCCCGCAGCAGGCCGACGACCGCGTTGGGCGGGCGGCGTCCAAGAAATGGAGGGGCGGATGATCCGCCCCTTTTACGCGAAGGGATCGATCTCGGAGACGATGGTGTCATCGTCGCCGTCATATTCGGTGGCGGGCATCACGCTCTTATCCTGACTCTGTGTTCTGTCTTACCGCTGTGACGTTCGCAGCACACGATCAACGTTGACGACATTCCCCTTCGCTTGAGGTGAGGCGATGCGATTTTCCCGCCGGGACGGGCTCGAGCCCGTCCCGGCGGGAAAATCGCGGCCGAGGAGAACAGGATGCCCCAGCTCTTCTTCACGGATCTTTCGACGCTGCGGCAGTCTGTTACGGTTGATGGCGTCGTCCACAGGCTGTCGGTGGATGAAGTCGCAGCCGCCGAGAAGCTGAACCTCGTGGACGGCATGCCGTTCATTCTTGGCGATGACGACAGCTACGATCACGACCTGAACCGGTTCTTTCGAGCTTGCCCCACGTTGGGGGTTCGTTCGCCCAACAGCTTGCGCGCCTATGGTTGGGATATCCTGATCTGGATGCGCTTTCTTGCCGAGCGCCGAGACAACAGAGCCCTCTGGGCGGCTGATCGGCACGATGTCGCAGCCTTCCATGCGGCGCGACGTCTGGCGCTTCCTCCGGCGCGCATCTCGGCCGCGAGCTGGAACCGGTCGGTAGCAGCGCTCGACAAGCTTTACCGATGGGCTCTTGAAGAGGGAATGATCGCCAAATCGCCTTTCACCTATCGGCAATCATGGCGACGGACGAACGGCGGCGGGGCCATAGCGGTCGCTGCCAATGTTGCCACCGAGCGCGGCGCACGGACACGCGATATCCGGTTCCTTTCCCTGGATCGGTATCTCCTGTTTCGCGAGATCGGCTTGCGTGGTCGTCTTCCAGACGGGAGCGAGGATCCCACCTGGCAGGGCCGCAACAGCGAGCGCAATGCGTTGTTCGCCGAATTGCTCGTCACGACGGGCCTGCGGCTCCAGGAAGCGGCAAGTCTGCTCTGGATCGAGTTCCCGAGGACGGAGCCGGTCGGTGCATTGAGGAGCCGATCTTTCCGACTGGCGCCGGCCATTGCCAAGGGTAGCAAGGGGCGCGAGATCCGCTTGCCCGAGCGCGTGCTGAAGCGTCTGCATGAATACGCGGCGTTGGAACGGACCAATGTCCTCATGCGCCTTTCGCAACCGCGCAATAGGTCAATCGAACATCCGATCCGTGTCGTCAGCCACGATCGGGGAAGGCTCCTTCTGGAAAAGGACACAGTTCGAGCCAGTGTCGACGTGCTGGCGCCGCGCGAACGCAGCCGCTTGGTATGGGCGGAAACATCCGAACCATTGTGTCTTTGGCTGGCGGAAGGGGCGCGGCCCATGCCCCCGGCCGCTTGGGAGGTGGTCTTCCGGAGGGCAAGCGTACGGTGCAGGCGGTTCGGGATCGACCTCGACGTCACTCCGCACATGATGCGCCACACCTTTGCGGTTCATATGCTGTCGCTGCTCGTGCGTGAACAGATCGGATGGGTACTCGACGAACGCCGATCCCATATCGGCGCGGCGTACCGCCGCTTGATTGGCGATCCTCTTCTGAAGTTGCAGCGTTTGCTGGGCCATAGCCGCATCGAAAGCACTCACATCTACCTGGATTGCATGGAAGAAAGCCAGGAAATGATCGACGCTGCGGTCGAGGCCTGGGAACTGCGCGTTAATGCTGGTGGACCCCTGTGATGAAACGCGGTCGTCGTGCCACCTTCCCAGTTGGAATCGAATTGTTCGACACTCAAGAGGAAAATCCGCAAAATCCGCTCGTCTTCGTCCTTCGGACGGAAGATGCCGGGAGGATCGACGTCAATCTGTCTTCCTGGCCGCTGACGGCGCTGACCCATGAGGTTGCGCCATTCCTGCAGGAGTATCTCCACCGGATGGGGCCGGCACCACTCTGGAAAACCGCAGGCACCTTTATCCGCCGTCTGCGGCGGTTCTGGCTGTTCCTGGAAGGGGCGTCGGTAAAACCTCGTCGTCTCGACGACTTAACTCCGGCGGTAATCAATGCCTATGAGGACTGGCTGGAGCAGAACGGCGGCGAGCGACCCAATCAGCGCAATGTGCTCGGTGCTCTGATCGGGGTGCTGCGCGTCGCCGCCGAGCTCAATCCTGAAAGGCTTCCGCCCGAAACACTGTTGCGCCTGAAATACATCGGTCACGGCGAGCACGGCGTCTCAAAGCCGCGCGATGCCTACAGTGGGAGGATTGCCTCGACGTTGCTGCAGGCAGCGATGCGCCAGATCATCGAGGCTCGCGACCGGATAGCGACGGGCGAGGCTCTGCCTCCCCCACTTCTGGATGTAGGCCGTGATCCAGAATTGCGCCGTCGCTATGACCTAGTGGTCGAACAGATTGTGACGGCGGGAGTAGTCGCCGGGGAAGGCGCGCTGTTCGACAATCTGCGCTACCACGCTCATAGATGCGGGCTCGAGCCGCCTCCGGTCGAGGAACTGCATGCCGGCTTCCATCTGACCCGGTACGATGTCGTCGGCTTCCTCGTCTGGCTGTCCTTGACGACCGGCATGGAGATCGAAGCGCTGCGTGGGCTTGAGGCTGACTGCTTGCGCAATCCCAACCGGGGTTATGTCGAGATCGAGTATCGAAAGCGGCGCGCGCATCATGCCCAGTGGAAGCGCTTGCGTGTCCGCGATGGCGGACGGGAGACGCCCGGAGCCGTCCTGCGGCTGGCGATCAAGCTGACGGAAAAGGCTCGGCAGCACACTGGATCGAGCAAGCTCTGGCTCACCTGGAAGCCGGGGCGCCTGTCGTCGCCGAAAAAGCTGGGGACCTGCGTGGCCGCGTTTGTCGAGAAGTACGGAATCGTCGATGACGCCGGAAAATCGCTGGCGCTCAATCTCTCCAGGCTGCGCAAGACCCAGAAGGCTGACTGGTATAAGCGGACCGGAGGGCAGTTGGAGAACTTTGCCGTCGGCCACACGGTAGCGGTGGCGGCCAACCATTATGCCGACATCCCCGCCCTTCGGCATCTGCATGAGCAGACGATAGTCGAGGCACTGACCGACGCGATGGCGCCGGCTCTGCGACCTTGGATCGTTGTGCCCGCGGATGAAGCCCGGCTGCGAACCTCAGCCGACGCGACCGGGCTGCCGGTGCCGTCGGAAAAGATCGGCCCGCTCCTGGACGGAGAGCAGGATCTTTGGCTGGCGGCGTGCAGCAACTTCCGCGTCAGCCCTTTCGGTCGGGAAGGCGAAGCCTGTCCGACGCCGTTCTGGGGGTGCCTGGAATGCTCCAACGCGGTCATTACCGCACGGAAACTACCGGCGCTGATCGCGTTCCAGGCGTTCATGGACGAGCTGCGGGAGGCGTTGCCTTCTGGCGACTGGAACGAGAAATTCGATCGGCCATACCGCAGGATCACGGAGCAAATTCTGCCGATGTTCCCGTCCTCCGTCGTCGGAGGCGCACGGGTTGAGGCGGCAGAATCCTCGGCGCGGTTGCTCTATCTTCCGCCGGAGGCTTACGGCTCATGACCACTACCTCTCCTTTGAACGATGAGCGTGCCGTCTCACGCCTCAGGGTCGATGACGACATCGTTTTGGCTTCGATGCCTCTCAGGGATGGTACCGACCGAGCGGCGCTCTCGCGGTTCGGCGATGATGTCTGGGATATGGCGCCGGCGATGTTCAACATGGCCAGAAAGGCCTTTCGAACGGTCGACTTCGGCGTGATCCCCTGCGCGGCAGAGCGGTTGCTTGCGAAGGAATACATCTATGCCTGGATGAATGAACGGCGCGCCGACGGTGAGCCGCGGTTGCGGCCAGTCTCCGGCCATACTGCGCTTGCGACGCTGCGCCGGTTCCTGGACTTCGTGCGCTCGCGGATCGGCAAGCTCGATCTGGCAAACGTCGATCAGGATTTGATCGATGCATACGCGACCCATCACCGGGCGCGGCCGATCACGCCGGGGCGCGTGGGTGTGTGCCTCAGGCCCATCGTCCAGCTTCATCGCCTGGCGCCCTATCTGACGTGCGGTGGCATCACCTTCACCCCGTGGCGCGGCCGACCGGTCTATCGGGCAACCGGCCAGGGAACGCGCTGTTCGGAAAACCGGACCGCGCGCATCCCGGAGCCGGTCATCGGCGCAATGCTGCGATGGGCCTTGAAATATGTCGAGCACCTCTGCGACGACATCTTCACTGCCCGGGCTGAAGCCGATGCACTGAACAGCCGGTTCGCAGCACGCTCGCGCGCCCGCCACACGCGGCCCGCGGTAATGCTGGCCTCCTGGATCGACAAGCGTCGCGAGGAAGGAAGAGGCATTCCTGTCTGGGAAAGACCTCTTTCGATCGGGGGGCTGACCGGCAGATTGTCGCGGGGCGGCAGGTTTGATGGCGAGGTCATCAATCTGAAGCTCCTGACGATGCAATGCGGGCTGCATCTCACCACCGTCCACAAAGATCCGGCCCTGTTGTCGATGGTTCATGATGCTGTCGACGAGCTTGGGTTCGAGGTGGGCGGGATGGACACGCCGATCTCCCCGGATCCCGACACGGGGCGACCGTGGCGGGAGCGCTTCGATGCCATCAGCCTGGCGCGGGAAGAACGGCACCTGCAGACGGCCGCCTATATCGTGTGTTGCTATCTGACGGGCATGCGCGACGGTGAGGTGCAGTCGCTGCGATCCGGCTGCCTGAAACGGAATCTCGACCGGGACGGGCGAACAGAAAGGCTGGCGATCGAGGGCGTGACCTGGAAGGATCGCGGCGCTCGCGGCGAACAGGTCGAATGGATCACCATCGAGGCCGCCGTCCAGGCGATCCGGGTTGCCGAGCGTCTTTCGGAACGATTCCGCCGGAATGCGGGGACAGAGCGGCTATGGCTTGCCCTTGACGACCGCGAGACGAACAATGCCGAGACGCCGATACTCATCGCCAAGAAGATCAACCAATTCCGAGAACATCTCGATGAGCGATATGGCGCGGACGATAGTCCTGTGATCCCCCGAGTGGGAGAAGACGTCTGGCGCTTCAACACCCGTCAGTTCAGGCGAACGCTGGCCTGGTACATCGCGAACCGGCCCTTCGGGGTTGTCGCCGGCAAAATCCAGTACAAGCACGCCTCCGTGGCCATGTTCAACGGCTATGCCGGCTCGTCCGCATCCGGCTTCAGGCAGGAGGTCGAACAGGAACTGGCGCTCGGACAACTCGACGACATCATCGACTACTTCGAAAACCATCGACGCGGTCACGGTCCAGGCGGACCCGCCGGTAAGCGCGTCGGCGTGGAACTGGAGCGGGTCGGCCGCGAACTCGGCCCGCTTCCGGGGCAACTGGCCGATCGCAAGCGCCTGAAGGCGATGCTGGCGCATCTGGCGCGCACGCTGCATGTCGGATATCTGAACGACTGCTTCTTCGACCCATTGACGGCGCTCTGCCTGCGGGAGTCTGAGAAACCTTCAGCCTCGGTGCCGGTCCTGTCGCGATGCGCGCCCGACCGATGTCCCAACGCCTGCCTCGTCGAGCGACATCTCCCGCCATGGGAAGCCTCCATTGCACAGGCGGAGGATCTTCTCGCCGACAAGCGTCTCTCCCCGCTGCAACGCGAAGCGCTGCGCCTGGACAACGACAGAAAACGCAGGCTCATCGCGCCGTTGAAGGAACGCACATCATGAAGCCGGTCAGTGCAGCCACGGAACAGGCGCTTCGTGAGGCGATGGCGCGCCTCCTTTATGGGTGCCCCCGCGTGGCTGATGGCAGGCTGACGGTTGTGAATCTGGCCATCGAGGCAGGTGTCAGTCGCGCGACCGCGAACCGCGCTTCCGAGGTGCTGGAAGCCTTCCGCCATGCAGTTGCCGAGTCGAGAGCCCGGCGCAACGCGACGGATCGGCCGGCGGGGACGGCCCGGGCCGAACAGGAGCGGCGCGCCGTCGAAACCGTGCTCGCCCAGCATCGTCAAGTCCGCGCGCTGTGCCAGCTTATGGAACGGCGGCGCGATAACCGCACCGCCGACGTCATACCGATCATCGGCAGGAAACGCCCTTGACGCCGATTGTGCTCACCCGGCGCAGCAGGAGAGTTTGGCGATGTCCTTGCCGAACGAAAGTGCTGCGAGCTTCAGCCCCTCGACCGTGGTGAGGTAAGGAAAGATCGTGTCCGCGAGGTCATCGACGGTGAGACCCTGGCGGATCGCGAGAGCCGCGGTCTGAATGCTGTCGGCACCTTCCGGCGCGAGGATGTGGGCGCCGAGCAAACGACCGCCAGCAGCATCGGCCACGAGCTTGATAAGCCCACGAGTGTCGCGGGCGGCGAGTGCGCGCGGCACCTGATCGAGACCGATCGTCGAAACGCGGATCTCATGCCCGGCCGCACGCGCCGCCGCCTCGGTGAGACCTACGCTTGCGACCTGCGGATCGGTGAAGACGATAGCGGGCATGGCGCTGTTATCGTAGCGCAGGCTGTCGCCATTGAGGGCGTTCTTGGCGGCGAGCTTGGCGCCATAGGCGGCCATGTAGACGAACTGGTCGCGGCCGGTGACGTCGCCGGCGGCATAGACGCCAGCCTTGGTCGTGCGCATGCGGTCGTCGACCACGATGCCGCCCTTCGCCGAGACGGTGATCCCGTGCTCGGCCAGCCCAAGGCCTTCGATGTTGGGCGTGCGGCCCGTGGTGATCAGCACCTGATCGGCGTCGATCTGGACATCGTGACCGTCACGCGTGACGGTCAGTGACGCTCGGCCCTCGGTTTTGCGGATCGCGCGGTAAGCGATGCCGGAGATAACGGTGATGCCTTCATCCTCGAAATACCCCGTGAGCGCCGCGCCGATCTCGGGCTCGGCCTCGGGGAGCAGTCGGGACCGGCAGACGAGGGTCACCTTGACGCCGGCACGGGCGAACATCTGGGCGAGCTCCGCGCCGATATAACCGCCGCCGATCACCAGCAGCGATCGCGGCAGTTCCTCGAGGTCGAGCGCCGTCGTACTGGTGAGATACGGTACGGTCTCGAGGCCAGGAATAGCAGGAACTGCCGGCCGCGCGCCGGTTGCGATAATGATCTTGCCAGCGGCAATACGCGCGCCGTCAACTTCGACACCGCCGTCGAGGAGGCGAGCCGGCCCGTCGCGATAGGCGATACCATTGTACGCGGGGAGCAGGTCCGCGTATTTGGCCTGGCGCAGCCCAGACACGAGCGTGTCCTTCTGACGAACGGTTCCGCGCCAGTCTGTCAGTTCGGCTTCAGCAGTAATGCCGGCAAAACGTGCCGCCACGCGAGCGTTATGAAGCGTCTCGGCCGCGCGGATCAGGGTCTTCGACGGCACGCAGCCGACATTGACGCAGGTGCCGCCGATGGTGCCACTGCCGATGAGCGCCACCTGTGCGCCCTGATCGGCGGCCGTGATCGAGGCCGAGAAGCCGGCCGAGCCGGCGCCGATGACGACGAGATCGTAAGCGCCTCCATTGCGACCGTTTGTGCGCAAGGGTCGGTTGGCGACCACCAGGCTCTTCGACGCCACATCGAGACCAGCGAGGCTCGGCCCGAACAGAGCACGGCCGGCTTCCAGTCCTTCCTCGATCGACAGCCGGAAACCTGGCTCGTCGGTGGAACGTTCGTCGCGCCAGGCGGAAAGATGCTCGTCCGAGCAGAAAAAAGCGGTCGTCGCGCAGAGCGAGCTCGCGGCGCAGCCGCCTTCATAACGGACGCTCTGCCACATGACGGCCGACTGTGGCTCGACGTCGGCGAGTGCCCGCCCTCGGTCCTGCGTGGTGATCCGGATCAGTGCGCCGCAATGGCCGCAGGGCGAGGCGATCGCGGTGTCGCGATCGGTCATGGCACCGATGCCCAGCGCGTCGACCGCGCACATTGCATTCAGCGTGCGTCCGTCCAGAGTGACCCGATGGCCGGTGTTATGATCGCTGAACGGATAGGCGCCGACGATCAGCTCGCCATCGAGAACGACGAGGTCGCGCCGGCGGAGCTCGTCGAGCAGTGGCCGGATGACCATCTCACTGAGTTTTGTACGCTCCGCAAGCGCGCTTATGGTCGGGGCACCCCCGTGGTCGGCGTAGAGTCGGAGCAACGCAACACGCACCCTGTCGGTGGCGGGATCGTAACCGCTCCAGCGATTGAGCACGTGGTCGGACCCGACCATCGCCTGCAGAGCGTTCTTGACCACAGGCGACGTGACCGCCGACCAATCCGGAAACGTTACGCCCGGTCGAACGGCAAAGCTCGCCAGTGTCGCGGGCTGAGAAACGGCCGGGTTGTCCCGGGAGGAGGTTGCACAGCAATCGTTCATGGCTTCACGCCTTCCTTGCGAATCTTCGTCTCATAGGCCGTGGCTCTTGCCCGGCGATGATGGGGCCCCCACGCGCCGAAGCCGAAGCCCGCGACGATCAGGGGAAGCACCACTGCACCCACACCTGTCAGCCACGTGCCAAGACCCGCCAGAGACAGGCCGACGGCGAGGAGCGGCGCCGCGCAGCAGATCGCGGCGAGGACGGCGCCAACGGCACCTGCGCGGATTACGGCGCGATCAGTCATCTAGCTGCCTTGCTGCGTCGGGTGGGCCGGATAACCAGCATTCATGCTGGCGGCTGCGATGGCATCGGTGCTCGTCTTAGCGTCGTCGAAGGTCACGGTCGCGGACTTCGCCTCGAAGGAGACGGTCACCTTCGCGACACCGGGGATTGCCGCCATCGTGGTCTTCACGATGTAGGGGCACGAGGCGCAGGTCATGTTGTCGACGGCAAACGTCACAGTGCGTTCGGCGGCGAAGGCGGCAGGCGCAGTCATCACCGACGCGATCAAAGTGAAAGCGCTCAAACTCTTCCTCATGGGGTAGTCTCCTCTTGGTGTCAGGCGGAAAGCAGCAGCGGCGCGACGTAGTCGAAGGCGAAAGCAGCGGCGACGAGTACGGTCGCGAACCAGAGCGCGATCTGAACGAGGCGGCTGGGGACGGCGCGCGTGCAGGCAGCCCCATCGGCACAGGCCTGTCGCGGCTTCCAGTAGACAAGGTAGAAGCCGTAGCCGAGCATGCCCGCCGTTGCGGCGACAAACAGTGGCTTGTAGGGCGCAAGCGCCGTCAGATTGCCGATCCAGGCGCCGCCGATGCCGAGGCTGAACAGGACGAGCGGAATGATGCAACAGGACGAGGCGGCGATGGCGCCGAGTATGCCGCCGACGGCGACCAGGCGCTGTCGCCCGGCCTCGCTTCGCTCTGGCGTCGTCAGGTTTGCCGCAGTCGGTGCAACGTCTGCTGGTCCGTGTCGGGATGCATTCATGTTCGACCTCGCTCTTCTTGTCGAAAACCTATCCAGGCGCTAATGTGCGGTCTGTAGCAACTACAGGGTCAAGGGGTATTTTTGGATGCGCGATCACGCTGGCGTGAAAGGCCTCAAGCGCGCCGAACTCGCACAGCGCACAGGGTGCAATCTGGAGACGGTCCGCTATTACGAGAAGGTCGGCCTCCTGCCGGAGCCGCCGCGCACGGCGAGCGGCTATCGCAGCTACGACAGCACCCACGAGCGACGGCTTCGCTTCGTCTTGCGGGCGCGCGAGCTCGGCTTCTCCCTCGATGAAGTCCGTGAACTGCTGCGCCTCGTCGACGAGCGCGACCAGCCCTGCGCCGAGGCAAGCGCCGTTGCCGCCGCGCATCTCGACGACGTGCGTGAAAAGATCGCCGACCTGAAACGCATGGAGCGAGTGCTGAAGGACGTGGTGGCCCAATGCACAGAAGGCAATCGGCGGGAATGTCCGCTGATCGAGACGCTGTTCCGGGAGCCGGCGAGCTCAGCGAAATGCCAGTGAGACAGCTTGACTGTTCAGATAAACGCCGATGGTGCCGTCGCCGGCGCGGAAGATGACGATGGCGACCATCAGGGTGGAGGCGAGACTGGCGGCGTAGGCGTTGGCAGTTGCGAGGGTCATTGTCCGGCTCCCGATTTCGGCGGGGACCATTCCCCGCTCGACGGGCGCCCGAAGTGTTTTGGGTTCGGCCGGGGTCATCGCGCAGGCGAAGACGAAGCGACCGCACGCTTGCGTAGCGGACCCCATGAGGGTTGACCCTGGAAGGCCGGGACCGGAACCAAGGTTAAGCCACAAGAACGGGGTGGTTTCCGCTTGCCGGAGCCGGTTGGCCCTGCATTGCCCTTGCCGGCGCTGCCCTGGCTCGCTCCCTGACAGTCGCGATCGTCCGCAGTTGTCTATGGTCCGCGTGATGCCCGCCGCCGAATATGCGCCTTGCGTGCGCCGGTCTGTTTGATCCCTTTGCGTGAAGCGGCGCGCAGCATCCAAGGGGCCGCAGCTTTGGGGCGGCGTCGATCCGGCGCGAACATTAGAAATCCCGGCGGCTTTCGCCGCCGGGTCTCCGGCCGTCCGATCAGAACGGGATGTCATCGTCGTCGATGAACTTGCCGTCGTCGTTTTCGGTCTGCTTCGCCCGGTTCAGGAAATCGACGGTTTCGGCGATGATCTCGCAGCCGTAGCGGTCGTTGCCCTGCTGGTCGGTCCATTTGGTGTAGTGGATGCGTCCGCGAACCAGAACCTTCATGCCCTTTTCGCAATGCTCCTCGATCGTCTTGCCGAGGCTGTTGAAGGCGGTGATCCGGTGCCATTCGGTGTCCTGCACCCGGTAGCCCCTGTCGTCGCGGACCACCTTGCCTTCCGAGTAGCGAGGGCGCGAGGTTGCGAGGGTGAAGTGGGTGATGCGGGTGCCGCCCTGGGTGGCGCGGGTTTCCGGGTCCTGGCCGATGTTGCCAGCGAGGATGACGATGTTCTGCATTGTAGGTCTCCGTTGCTTCTCGGAGGAACCATTCCCTCCGACGAGACCCGGCCA
This sequence comes from Methylobacterium sp., assembly GCA_013823325.1. Classification (GTDB taxonomy): domain Bacteria; phylum Pseudomonadota; class Alphaproteobacteria; order Rhizobiales; family Beijerinckiaceae; genus Allobosea; species Allobosea vestrisii. The sequence continues at coordinate 33,109 of PNLY01000034.1, read as the reverse complement.
AGGCCGTCTGGAGACTCCTGCATCGCCGCCTTCAGCGGCGGCTTGACCCCCAAGGTCCGGGTGGGGCGGGCAGCCGCGCTTGCGCGGCAACACGGCCGGAAACCGCGGGGGTTGCCGGAAGGAAACAGAACGGACTTAGGGGATCAGTCAGTCGGAGGGATTGGTGCTTCCGTAAGCCCGATGGAGACCGGGCCAGAACAGCATCCTTGCTGGCCGCAGATGAGACAGGGCCAGACGCACCACCCCGGAGGCGCCCCGGCCACGCCCTGTCGCCTGCCGATCCGCGCCCCGGCTTCGGAGGCAAACGAGGATTTCCGCGAGAACGAGACGCCTGCCGGGTTGTCCGCACCAATTGCCGGATCATCGTTTTGACGGCACGAGGCTCGATTCAGAGCCTTGCGAAAAGGGCATGAAGGTGTTCGCGGCGCAGCTCGTCGCGCAACCCACGGACCGATCAGCACCGCGTCGACCGGCGCGCTCGCAGATCTCGCCCGATGCCGACGCAGCGGGCCGGACGGTGCGACCGACACGGCGATGGCGCATTCAGCAACCCGATGAGACTCCGCCCTGATCGGATGGCGGGAGGCTTGGCGCGAACGCTGTCGGGATGGTCATGGGAGCGATGGATCGCCACCACCCCGTGTCAGCGATTGAAGCCGAATGGCGGAAACGCGCTCATCAAGCGTGGTTCCGGCGCAGCCGAATGAGCGGCCCGAAGGGCGACACCCATCCTTCCCGGCCCATGCCGCGAGGATCATCGGAACAGCACGATCAACGCGAAAGCGCAGCCGTTCCGACCGCATTGAGGTTCAGCACCGCCGCTATGCCGATGACCAAACCGCCGATCCCGCCGAGGATATTGATGGCGATGGCCGAGTCGATCATGTGCTTGGTCACGCCATGAACCAGCGCGAAACCGGCGATCACGGCCGGAATGGCGAAGATGGCGAGCGCGATCAGACGCAAGGCGGGGTTTTTCGCAAAGCCAAGCACGGCGATCACCAGCACGACGGAGCCTATGGCCGCACCGATGGCCGCAAGGGCGGAAAACCAGAAGCCCGAGCCTGTCGCATAGACATATTGGAACGCGGTGATGCCCGTCATCACAGGCAGCGCGTAGATGGCGAGATGCCAGGCGATCACGCAGAAGGTGATGGTGAGCGAGATGGCAAGAAGGATCAGCGTCATGGAAACCTCCACTTGAATGGTTGAGGATCACGACAGGCTGCCCGGAGATACGCTCCGCCTGCGACTATGCTGCTTCGCCGGTTCTGCAAGGAAACATCATAAAAGCCTTCTCATTGCCGTGTCGTCAAGTATTGGCGGCTGTTGCAGCCGCCTTTCGGCGGCGCTTACGCGCCGCCGTCGAACTTCATGACCGGGATGCCGAGCTTGCGGGCCTTGTCCGCGAGATTGTCCTGAATCCCGGTTCCGGGGAAGTGAATGACCCCGATCGGCATGGTGTCGAGCATCGCATCGTTGCGCTTGAACGGCGCTGCCTTGGCGTGCTTCGTCCAGTCGGGCTTGAAGGGGATTTGCGTAACCTTGCGGTTGCTGGCCCATTTCGAGGCGATGAGTTCGGCGCCCTTCGGGCTTCCACCGTGCAGCAGCACCATGTCGGGGTGTTTGGCGTGAACCTGATCGAGCTTGGCCCAGATCAGGCGGTGGTCGTTGTAGTCGAGCCCGCCGGTGAAGGCCACTTTCGGGCCGGGCGGAAGGAGCACCTCGTTCTCGGCCTGCTTCTTCGCGGCGAGGAAGTCGCGGCTGTCGATCATCGCGGCGGTCAGGTTGCGATGGTTGACCATGGAACCCGTGCGCGGCCGCCAGACGGAGTGGGTGTGGCGCTCGAAGTGTTCGGCGGCCTGGTCGCGCATCAGCTCGAAGGCGTCGCGCCGTTCGAGAAGGGTCTGACCCTCTGCCGTCAGGCGCTCCAGTTCGACGGACTTCACCTCGGAGCCGTCCTGTTCCCGTTGAAGGCGGCGCTGCGCGACTTCGTTGTCGTCCAGCTCGCGCGCGATCCGGTCGCCCGCGCGCTGGAAGAGGTTGACCGTGCCCCAGAGCAGTTCTTCGAGGTCGGGTTCCAGGCGGGTGTCCGAGAGCGCCACCACGAGGGCGTCGAAGATGTCGGCGATGCTGCCGGCCACGACATTGCCCTCGGGGAGCGGTCGCGGGTCGGGTTCGTCCTCGAAGGGACGGTAGCCGTAGAGCGCCAGTTCCTGAAGGACGTGATCGGTCGGGGAAGATTCGTGGTGCGGCTCGTAGTCGGTGTCGTGGTGTTCGGTCATGGTGGTCTGCCTTCGGCTCGTGGCCGCGCCCATCGCGGCCTTCGTGGCGACGAAAGGCGGCGGGCGGGACGGACCTGCACCGGACGCGCAGCGGGAGGCCGGAACGCAGAGGAGGATGACGGGGGCCGGCGATTTTGCTTCGCGATGCAAAGCGCCCCAGCCGGGGTCCCCGCGCGACTTGTCGCGTGGGGTGGGTGCGGCGCGGCGGAAAATCGTTGGCAACCGGCATTGCCTGTCCGGCCCGCCTGACGCCCCGATCGCCCTCTCAGAAGGCCGTGGGTGTGGCCTCTCCGCGCCGGAGGCAGATCGCCATGGCTGAACCGGCCCCGCGATACCGCGTTGCCGCTGCACCTGACCGTGACCGATCAGGCCGCCAGCACCATGAAGCGTGCTATGTCCTGCGAGACGATCTGGTCCCGCAGCCGTGCCGCCAATGAGTCGTGGCCGAGGAGCCTGAGATCTTCGTTGAAGTCACCGAGCCGTGGCGTGAGCACGACCGCCTCGATCCCGACTGCGCTCGCACGCTCCGTCAGGGTCGCCATCGCACCATCGCCGGCCGGATCGTTGTCGCGGGCGATATAGAGCCGCCGCAGCGTCGTCGGGAACAGGATGGCGCTGAGATGGGCCGCCGAGAGCGCCGCCAGAGACGGCATAGCGGGCAGAACCGTGCGGACGGACAGTACCGTTTCGATGCCTTCGCCGGCCGTCATCACCTCGCTGCCCATGCCGAAGCGGACGGCGTTTCCTAGGAGATCACCCATCGCGCGCCGGGGCGTCTCGATCGGCGCACGGCCAAGACGCGCCTCGGTGAAGCCGCCGGGATCGAGCCAGGTGCGGTGCGCGCCCGTAATGGTGCCGGCGGGGTCGGTGACGGCAGCGATCATCGCCGGCCAGGTCTCGGTCGGCGCGTTCTCGTCGGCCCGATAGTAGCAGCGGGGGTGGAAGCGCAGGGCTCCGGTTTCGTGCAAAGCCGTAATGGCGCGATTGCGCAAATACGTTTCCACGAGCGTCCGTCCGATGGGCTTCGCCATGGCAAGGAGCCGCCGCGAGGCTTCGGGCGATCCCGCCGGCGCCGATGCCGGTCGCCAGTCACGCTTCCCCGGTTCGGGTTCAGGATGCGGCAAGGCGAGGAAGGACCGGGCCTCGTCGGCGACGTCCTTGAAGTCGATCAGCCCGCAGCTTTCGCGGATGACGTCGAGAAGATCGCCATGCTCGCCAGTCGCGGAATCCGTCCATTTGCCCGCTGCGCCCTTGCCGGTTTCCGGCCCGGTCAGCCGGACGAACATCGACCGGCCCGGCGTGTTGCGGACGTCGCCGACCTGCCAGTATCGTCCGGCTCGGTGGCCGGACGACAGATAATGACGGCAAACCGCCTCGGCGTGTCGGCCGAGACGGATCGCCAGTTCGGAAGCTGCGAGGCGAGCCATTTACGCCGCCTCCCGCTCACCGATGCGCTCGACAGGCCAGCGTTCGAGCAGCTTTGCGAGCACGATCGGCCCATTGGCGTCGACCGGCACGAACATGCGCAGCTTCCACGAGATGATTTCGTGGAACAGGCCATAGGCGGTGAGCCGCTCGCGCATGGTGTCGGTGAAGCCGGAGAGTTCGATGCGGTTCGCGCCCATGACGCGAGCGCGCCGAAGCTGAAGGCCCTCGGCGAGATCGAGGATCGTGCGACCGTCCATCAGCGCCATGAAGGCGTCATCGGGCTTGAGCGCGGTCGTGCCGGTCGTGGTCGCGTTGGCGGCCCAGGCCGGAGAGACCTTGCGGCCGATGATGCGTTCACCGTCATCGGTCTGGAGGCGATACACGCGCGTCGATTCATTCGGCAGGCGTTTCCAGATGGGGAGCAGCAAGCCGGTGACGACATGGATCGTGCTGTCGGCAAACTCCGGCACCTCGGCGATCTCGGCGTTCCAGGCGGCGGCGAACGCATCTTGATCGGCCTCGATCCAGTGCGTTTCGGCCATGGTCTTGAGGGGAATGTTATGCCCCTCCATCGGGCGCAACAGGCGAACGCGGCGCTCGATCTCGCCATCGTCGAGCATGATGCTGGTGGTCGGCACCTGCACGGCGGCCCGGCCGGAACGCTCGTTGACGAGGAGCTTCGCGCGCCGGTCATCGAGATGGCCGAGTGCTGCGTCCAGCGTCAGCGGACGATTGCGCTCGCGCTGCGTGATGGTCAGCAGTCGGGTTTCCGCGCCGGTGCCGGGATGGACATAGATGGTCTTGCGGTCGGTGACGATGAACCGCTCGGCGGTCAGCGTCTCCAACCCGGCGTCATAGGTGCCGCTGGCGATGGCCCCCTCGATGCGCGCCGTCAGCAATTGTTCGAAGGCGGTGAAGAGGACGCCCTGAAGCTCGATGGTCAGCGCCAGTAGCCGATTGAGGAAGGTGGTGATCGGCGGCAGCTCGTCCTTGATGCCGGTCGAATCCATAAGCTTCAGGCCGGTGGCGGACTCGAAACGGTCGAGCGAGCAGCCTTCGACCTTGCCGCGCACCAGCAGCATGTAGAGCTGGCGCAGCGCATCGCGCGCATAGGGGCTTTCCAGATTGTCTTCGGGGCGGAACAGACCTTGCCCGCCCGTCTGGCGCTGGCCCCGCGTGATGGCGCCGAGCGTGTCGAGGCGGCGAGCGATGGTCGACAGGAAGCGCTTCTCGGCCTTCACGTCCGTCGCGATCGGGCGGAAGAGCGGCGGCTGCGCCTGATTGGTGCGGTGCGTGCGGCCGAGGCCCTGGATGGCGGCGTCGGCCTTCCAGCCGGGTTCGAGGAGGTAATGGACGCGCAGGCGCGTGTTCCGCGCCGACAGCTCGGCGTGGTAGCTGCGTCCCGTGCCGCCGGCGTCGGAGAAGATCAGGACGCGCTTGTTGTCGTCCATGAACGCCTGCGTCTCGGCGAGATTGGCGGACGCGGCGCGGTTCTCCACCACGAGCCGCTGGCCCTTGCGGACGATCCGGCGCGAGCGGCCCGTCACCTCGGCCACCATGTCGGTGCCGAAGTGCTGAACGATCTGGTCGAGCGCGCCGGGGACGGCCGGCAGGCTCGCCAGCTTCTCGATCAGCGCGGTGCGGCGGGCGACAGCCTCCCGGCTTTCGACGGGCTGGCCGTCACGCATGACCGGACGCGACGAGACCTTGCCGTCGCTGTCGGTGAACGGCTCGTAGAGCTGAACCGGGAAGCTGGTTTCGAGGTAGGACAGGACATATTCGCGCGGCGTGATGTCCGCCCGAATATCGTTCCATTCTTCTGTCGGGATGTCGGCCAGACGCCGCTCCGTCAGCGCCTCGCCGGTCGAGACGATCTGGATCACGGCGGAATGACCGGCTTCCAGATCGGCGGTGATCGACCGGATCAGGGTCGGCGTTTTCATGCTGGTGAGCAGATGGCCGAAGAAACGCTGCTTGGCGGACTCGAAGGCCGAGCGGGCGGCGGACTTCGCCTGCTTGTTCAGCGTGCCGGACGATCCGGTGATGTTGGCGGCCTCCATCGCCGCGTCGAGATTGTTATGGATGATGGCGAAGGCCCCGGCATAGGCGTCGTAGATGCGGGTCTGCTCAGGGCTAAGCGCGTGCTCGACCAGCTCATATTCCACGCCGTCGAAGGAAAGCGAGCGGGCGGTGTAGAGGCCAAGCGCCCGAAGGTCGCGAGCCAGAACCTCCATCGCCGCGACGCCGCCGGCTTCGATCGCCTCGACAAACTCGGCCCTGGTCGAGAACGGGAAATCCTCGCCGCCCCAGAGACCGAGCCGCTGGGCATAGGCGAGATTGTGGACGGAGGTGGCGCCGGTCGCCGAGACATAGGTGATGCGGGCGTTCGGGAGCGCGTGCTGGAGGCGAAGCCCGGCGCGGCCCTGCTGCGAGGCGGCGACGTCGCCGCGTTCACCCTTGCCTCCGGCGGCATTCTGCATCGCGTGCGCCTCGTCGAAAATGATGGCTCCATCGAAATCGGAGCCCAACCATTCGACGATCTGCTTGACCCTGGAAACCCGCTCGCCGCGGTCGTCGCCCCGTAGCGTGGCGTAGGTTGTAAATAGGACGCCTTCGGGCAGCGTGATCGGCCGCCCTTGCGGGAAGCGTGACAGTGGCGTGACAAGCAGGCGCTCCATGCCGAGCGCGCTCCAGTCGCGTTGGGCGTCCTCCAGCAGCTTGTCGGATTTGGAGATCCAGACCGCCTTGCGCCGGCCCTGAAGCCAGTTGTCGAGGATGATCGCGGCGGACTGGCGGCCCTTGCCGACGCCGGTGCCGTCGCCGATGAAGAAGCCGCGCCGGAAGCGCACGGCCTTCTCGGCATCGTCGCGCGCGGCCGAGACGAGATCGAACGTCTCGTCCACCGTCCACGAACCGGCGAGATAGTCCGAATGGGCTTCGCCCGCATAGACCAGCGTTTCGAGCTGGGCGTCGGACAGGAGATCGCGGATGTTGGCGGGGAGATGCGGGCGATAGCTCGGCTTCGGCGGCGCGACGGACGCCATCGCCGCCGACTGCACCAGCTTGGTCGGATGGGCCTGAGAACCGGAAATACGGATCGCCTGCAATCCGTACTCTTCATAGATGGCGTCGGAGATACGGCCATCGTCGGTGGTTCCGGCTTCGGGCAGCGTGTCGACGATCTCATAGGCGAGCGCGACGCCTTCCGGCTCAGTCGCGACAGCGGCGGGCGCGATCCTGGCGGCACGGTTGAGATAGCCGCGCACGCTGCGCGCGGCGGCGGGTGCCGCGGCTGGAACGATGACGGAGGGATCGACCGGCAGGCGCGGCGGTAGATGTGCGCCGATCCAGTCCATAAGGGTCGCGGCATCCGGCGCGGTGCCCGGCGAGACCGGGAAGACCGTGGGATCATCGGCGGGCAGCTTGTCGATGACGGTGAGCCGCGTGGCGAAGGTCGTGCCATGCTTGGCGTAAACGCTGCCGTCGATCCCGGCGGAGAAGACGACGCGGCCGCGCTCCTGCAGACGGGCGAAGGCGTCGGTCCAGGCCGGAGCCTCCGGGCCGAAGTTCGAGCCGGTGATCGCAACGAGGCGGCCGCCGGGCGCCAGGCGCGCGAGCGCGGAGGCGACATGGCGGAACGCGGCGTCGGCCACGCGGCCCTCGACATGGACCATGGCCGAGAACGGCGGGTTCATGAGCACGACAGACGGAACGGTGGCGGCGTCGAGATGATCGTCGATCTGGGCCGCGTCGAAGCGGGTGACGGCAATGGCCGGAAAGAGAGAGGAAAGGAGCGCGGCGCGCGTGTCGGCCAGTTCGTTCAGCACGAGCGAGCCGCCGGCGATCTCGGCGAGGATCGCCAGAAGTCCGGTCCCGGCCGATGGCTCCAGCACGCGGTCGGCGGTCGTGATCGCGGCGGCAGTCGTGGCGACCAGGCCAAGCGGGATCGGTGTCGAGAATTGTTGGAGCGCCTGGCTCTCCTGCGAGCGGCGGGTATGGGTCGGCAGAAGCCCGACGATCTTGCCGAGCAGCGGGAGTGCTGCGACCTTCGAGCCGGCTTTGCGGAAAAGCGCCTTTCCGTATTTGCGCAGGAACAGGACGGTGGCGACCTCGCACGCCTCATAGGCGGTTTTCCAGTCCCAGAGGCCGGTGGCGTCGGAACCGCCGAAGGCCGCCTCCATCGCGCCGCGCAGGGCAACGGCATCGACACGCGCACCGCGTTCGAGATGCGGCAGGATGAGCAGGGCAGCCGCGCGGACGGCGGCGGCAGAATCGCCGGGCGCAGCGAGCGGCGTCGCCGGCAGCGTATCGGCGAGGGGAAGCAAAGTGTTCATTGGGAAGTCCTCGGGAGAGCGGAAACGGGCAAGCCCGCCGGCGCTCTCTCTCGGACCGGACGGGCTCAAACCCGTCCCGGCCACTCTCTGCCTCTACAGCCGTGGCGATAGCCGACATGAAACAAGCGCCCGGCCGTGTGGCGGGGCGCTTGTCGAGGTCAGCCGAAACGGCGTCCGGTTTCGGTGAAGGTGTATTGGTTGGCGGTGATCGTCTCGTCCACGGCCTCGTCCGAACTGAGGTATTCGTATTCGCGTTCGAGCTGCCGGTAGAGCCAACGGGCGAGATCACGCAGCGCCTCGATCACGGCGTCTTCTGCATCGGCCGTCATGTCCTGATACGTGGGGCTGTCCCGCTCGACCGAGATCGCCATGCAATATTCATGGGAATAGCGGCCTCGATGACTGACATCGGCGCGGAGCTGATAGAAATTGCGGCGCTGGATCGCCAGCAGGTCATCGGCGATGGCGTGAAGGCGGGTGTCTTTCGGCGCGTACTCGCGAATTTCGCGGGTGGCGTTTTTGCGAAAGGCATAAAACGCCTGATAGCTGGCGCCATTGCCCTGCGACCAGAAGCCGGTGAACGCGATCTGCGGCTCCTGCCGGGTGCCGCCGCCCATGAGGCGGACGGACCGGGTTTTCAGGCAGATACCGAGGATTTTCGCGATGCGCTGGAAATCCTCGAAGACGGAATCATACCACTCGTAGTCGAAGCCGCCTTCACGATACCAGGCGCGCGCGATGTCCTTGGCGGCGTCGGAAAGCTCGCCGAGCTGATAGACGGTGGTTTCGATGATCTCAGGCATCGGGATCGCCTCCGCGCAGCACCTTGTCGAGCCAGCCATCGGTATAGATCCAGGCGACCGTCTCGCCGGTGGCGAGGTCGATGACATGAGCGCCGCCGCCAAAGCCGTCGAGGCGGGGCCGCGAGCAGAGGTTGGCGTATTGGAAGCCCCAACGACCTGTCAGACCGAACTCGGTCGCGCAGATCGTGACGAACTGGATCATGCGCGCGGGATCGCCGGTCTCGTCATGGCGCATCCAAAGCTCGGTCCCCCCATATTGGGGTTCGATCGAGAGAAGAAAGCCCTCGGAGGGAGGCTCCTCGGACGCTCCTTCCTCGGAGAGCTTGTTGTAGAGTTCGAGCGCGCGAGCGGCGTTTTCGGGTGTGCCGACGTTAAGCAGGCACGAGAAATGCGTAAGGTAGTTGGCCATGTCAGGCTCCTGAAATGGAAAACCCGGCGCAGGGCCGGGTCGAATGGATGGAAAAGCGTGGTTGGAAGTCAGGCGGCCAGCGGCATTCGCAGAAGCTCGGCCGCCGTCTCGCGCCAGAGCGCATCGACCAACCGCGCTTCAAGCTGGCTGGCGCGGTAGCGATGTTCGCGGGCCGAGGCGTGCTCGCCGCGACCGGACGCGGTGAAGGCCGCGCCGCGCAGCTTGCTGGCCTCGGTCACGACACGGCGGGCCTCGGCGTCGGATGCGACGGGCTGCTGCCAGAGGACGATCCCGGCCCGGATCATTCCTGCAATGACAAGGCCCTGGTCGCTGTCCTGAATGACGATGATGCGCGGGCGCAAGCGCAGCATCTCGTCGGTGCCGACGCGGATGTCGCCGGCCGCGACGCGGCGGCTGGCGAGCGACATGGCGTCTTCGGGGGACGGGCATTCGCCGATGGCGACGATCTGGTCGAAACCATCGGCGTCATCCATCCCCTCATAATAGGCGGTGCCGATGCAGGAGATCCGCAACGGGAGTTTCTGTGCGCGTTGCAGGGTCGGCAGGACATGCCGGGCGAGAATGGCGCCGATCGGGGCGACGCGGGATTGGCGGGCAATGGTCATCGGATCAACTCCGCGACGGGCGGCGGAAGCCTCTCCTCCACCTCGTAACCCGTCACGGACAGGCCGACCGGCCTCTGCCTCTCTCTCTTCGGATGACGGCCGTGGCCAGCACGAAAAATGCGCCCCACCGGATGATGGGGCGCATGGACCGGTCAATCGATGGCCTGGAATATCGCCGACGCCTCGGGGTGGCCGTCGAGATAGCCGTAAAGCCGCTCATAGCCTTGCGCGAGAAAGTCGGACTCGAACCGGAACGACAGATGCGAGAAGGCGAAAAGCGTGGCGATGATGCCTGCCGCCTCGGCCGAAACCTCGCCGCGATATTCCGTGATTTCGCTTTCGATGCGGAAACGCGGCTTCGAGGTTGGTGCGAGGAACAACGGCTGCCCGTCGATCTCATAGAAGTTCCAGAAGCCGCCGCCATAGTCCTGCGGGCTGAGGCGGTCCATCAGGGAATAGACCGCATTCTCGGCCACGATCAGGAGCGGCAGGCCGAACAGGGTCGGCAGGAACATCTCGCGCCGATCCTCGGGAACGAGGGTGGCGGAGGGTTTCACGAGCGTATCATTGGACATGGGAGGCGTCTCCAGAGAGCGAAACGGGAAAAGTCCGACCGGCTCTCTCTTCACCGCCCGGACCTGTCCCGGCTCCAAGGCCCTCTGCCTCTCATGGCACCCAGAGGCCCTCCGCGAGTTCGCGGGCGATCATGGCCCGCGATCTCATCATCACGTCGTCGCCGCGCGTGTCGGGATGGCCGAAGAACCGCGCGCCGGGACCGTTCGCGCACCAGTCGGCATAGTAGCACCAGGCGCGATCGGTCAGCCGGAACGCGACCATATCGGAAGCCCAATGCGGTTTCGGCACCACGACGACGACAAGGCCGTCGCGGTTTTCCTCCCAGGGAAGCGAGCGTTCAGCGGGGGGATTGCGGCGGTCCTCGGCGAATATCTCATCGACGGTCATCATGCCGTGCCCTGGCATTGTGCGGCCGTGAGGAAGCCGGCCGGATTATCGGGATCGGGCGGCAGATAGGCGTCATAGGGGTTGCCGTCCGCCAGGTGCCCGAACGGCGTCATGATGATGTCGCCTCCGTCGCGGCCGACCGCACAGAGGACGTAGCGCAGTTCGCCGGAAGTGGCGTCCAGGCACTCCATGAGGGCAAGATTGCCGTCGCCGGCCGCGCGCAACAGGGTGTTGAAGTTCGTGCGGGCATGTTCGGGGATAGCCATGAGGATCTCCTGAAATGAAAAGCCCGGCGCGAGGCCGGGCGGATTGAAGGGGATGCGACAAAGGCGGCGGGAAGCGACCTCGGCCGCTCCCCGCCGTTTCAGTCATTCGGCTGCGACGAGAGCGACGTGCTCGTCTTCGGCCTCGGTGGCTTCGTCCTCGTCGCCATCGCCTGCCAGGAAGTCCGGCAGGGCCTCGCCGTCGCCGGCATCGCCATCGTCCGCGGCGTCACCGTCGAGTTCGACCAGGCGCAGCGGCTCGGGCAGCCAGCCGGTTTCGGCCAGCAGGCGTTCGGCTTCCTTCGCCATGTCGCCCTTCTTCAGATGCGCGATGAGTTGGGCGGCGCGTTCGCCCGCACCTTCGCGGACGGCTTCGAGGATGCGGGGCTTGGTGACGCGGCCGAGATAGTTGTCGACCGTGGGCCTCCAGCCGCCATCCGCTACCATGTCGAAGCCGGTGGCGCGGGCGATCCGGTCTGCACCGGACAGGCGGCGATCAAGGCCGAACTGCGAAACGCCGGAACCGCTGTGGGGGTTCGGCCGCTCGTAGAGGGCGTTGACGCCGTAGCTGACGCAATGGGCCAGCAGCGCCATCCGGCTCGCCTCGTCGAGCGCGGCGATCCAGTCCCAGGCCGCGCCTTCGTCGGAAGGAACATCGGCCTTCCAGGCGTCGAAGCGTTCGTCGATGGCCTTGGCCGAGGGCGTGTCGCTGAGATCGCTGCCCTGCACGCCAAGATGCGGCTGTCGCACGCTGATCTCCATGCAGCCGGTCGGCGCTGCGTAGTGATAACGCTGCATGACCAGGCGGTGCAGGAGCGCGGTCATCGCGACATGCGGGTTATTGGCGAGCGCGTCGTGGAGCGCGAGCGTGCGATGGGCGGTGAGTTCGATCACGAGCCGTTCGGGGAGCGGCTTGATCGCGTCATCCTCGTCGTCCTCCGTATCGACCGGCTCGCCGCCGATGGTGATGACGGCGCGCTGGACGCTGGCCTGGGCCGCGACCGCGCCGCTTTCGGCATCCGTCTCGCCATCGCCGGCTGCGTCCTCGCCATCGCCAGTGACGGGCGCCTCGTCCTCGGGACGGACGTAGCCGCGAGCGACGACAAGCTGGCCGGCGCGATCGATGCTGATGAAGACGCCCGCGCGGGCGATCTCGGCAGCGTCATAGATGGCCGGGCGCTTCTCGAAGACGCTCAACGCGGCCTCGATCTCGCCGAGGCGCGCGTCGATGTCATCGGGCAGCTCGTCGTAATCGGCGTGTTCCGCCTCGAGCCGCTCGTATTCCTCGCGCAGTGCCTCCCGAATGGCGCGATCCTCCTCGCTCAGATCGGGGAAGGTGGCGTTGAGGACGCGAAGACCGCGATCATGGCCGTAAGGCAGATCGGTATCGATCTCGATCCACTTCCAGCCCTCCGCCGCGACTTCATCGGCGATGACCTTCAGCTTGTCCGAGACCAGCCGGTCCAGCAGCGCGGGGTTTTCCAGCCAGCCCTCGTCCTCGTCGGAGAACAGGTCGCGCAGCATCACGCCGCCGGCCTGCTCATAGGCTTCGACGCCGACGAACTGCGCGCGCTTGTCGTCAGTCGGCACGGTCGTTTCGGTGAGGAGGTCGCGAATGTACCAGGGCTGGCGATTGTGCGAACGCTGGATCGCCTCCCAGACCTGTTCCTGACGGGCATGATCCGGGTTGACGGTGAACGCCTCCAGCATCGCCAGCGTCATCTCGCTGCGCGCATAAGCGTCCAGCAGGGACTGCGCGACGCGGGCGAGGCGGAGCCGCTGGCCAATGTAGCGCGGCGTGGTGCGATAGGCGTCGGCGACTTCCTCCTTCGACATGCCGCCGTCGACCATGCGCTTGAACGCCTTGAACTGGTCGAGCGGATGCAGGGCGAGACGGACGACGTTCTCCGCGTAGGAATCGTCGACGGCCGAGGTCTTGGCGTTGGCTTTCTTGACCAAGCAGGGGACCAGCCCATCGGCCGGGAAGCGGCCCGCCGCGACAAGGCGGGCGATGGCGCGGTAACGCCGGCCGCCCGCCGGGGTCTCGAAATCGCCGGTCTCGACGCCGGCATCGTCGAGGATGGCACGGACATTGAGACCCATCACGAGGTCTTCGCGCCGGTCGATGTCATGGGTCAGCTCGTCGAGACCGTTTTCGACGTCGATCTCGCGGACATTGCTGTCCGACAGCCGGATGCGGTTGAACGGAATGTCGCGCGAGCGGGAAAACTCGATCATCGCGACGACGGGGTTCTTCTTGCGGGAAGCGGCCTTGGCCATGGTCTTTGCTCCATGACGGACTCCGTGAGGCTCTCTCTCGGATCTCAATCCGTCACGAAGCGAAGCGCCGCCCTCTCACTCTAGGAGGGCAGCGCCACGCACCATGCTCGCCGGATTGGCGCAGACGCACACATCCGGCTTTCCGTATTTCCGGCTTTCAGCCGATCAGATTCCGCACATTCCCTCACATTCGTTCTGCCAGAGATCGAGCTGGCCGTGATCGGCCGCCGTCGTCAGGTCCGCTTCCCCCAGCGGCACGGCGGAGCGGTGAAGATAGACTTCGCCACGAATGCCGCGCAGGCCGGTGCGGATCGTGGCGTCGAGCGACACGGCGTCGTCCCACGCCTCGGGATCTTGGTCGCGCAGGGTGCGCCACGCTGCATCCGAATGATACGGGCAGCCGATGCAGGCGCTCTTGGGAGGCAGCGGATAGTCGTGCCGCGCGAGCCAGCGCAGGCAATCGTTGCGGGTCATACCCCGCTCGATCAGCGGCCAGCGGTTGACCTGCCAGTCCTCGAAGGACGGCTTCATGCGAAGCGCCTCGTCGAGAGAAATACCGATCCACTGCTCGGCGACTGGCGATCCTGGCGAGCGCCGACCGGCTATGCCGAGTAGCTCGCGCACCTTCCGGCGGATCGGCACGATCTTGTAGGAAGAGGTGCATTGGCGGCGGATCATGCCGACGCCGATGCGCTCGGTCCTGAGAATGCGGGAGCCGACGGGAACAAGGTCGCCGTTCTCGTCCTCGTCATAGACGGGCAGTTCGGAGCCGGCGGGCGTGACCGTGCGGGTGAATGCCGGGATCGATGCCCATCGCTCACCGCGCGAGGCGGAGATGAGGTCTGCGCGCAAATCCCCGGCCGAGACGATATGGACAGGGAACGGCAGGACGTTGGGCGATCGGAGCCAGGCCAGATGCTCATAAACCGCCTTCGGCTCCCAGCCGGTGTCGGCGAAGATCGCACAATCCGGCATGGGGCCGATTTCACCATGCGCGGCCATCAGGGCGAGCGTGGTGGACTGGACGCCCGCGCCGAGACTGAGGACGCGCAACTGGATGTCGGCCGCGAGACCGGGATCGGGCGTGAAGCCGGGGAAAGCGAGCGCGTGCATCATGCGGCCCTCCGCATGTCGTCGGCGTCGGGCAGGTTCTCGGCGTCCGGCTGGAAGGACAGGAGCCAGTCCGCCGCCTTGCTGGCCTGCGAGGCGGCGCGGACGATGGCGCGATTGTCCTCGCGCAGCACCTCCAGCCAGGAGCCGATATAGTCCGCATGGCGCACGGTCGGGACGATGCCGAGCGAGGCGCAGCAGAATGCGGAGATCAGTTCGGCCGTGATTTCCTCGACCGAATAGAGCTTCGTGCCGAAGGAGCCGGAGAGGTTCCGGTTCAGCCGGTGCGCTGCGCCGCTGGCGTGACCGAGTTCATGGAGCGCCGTCCGGTGCCAGTTGATCGGCTCGAAATAGGCGGCCGGCGGAGGCACTTGCACATAGTCGAGCGACGGCACGTAGAACGCCCTGTTGCCGCTGATACGGAAGTCGATGTCCGTCGCTTTGATGAGCGCCTCGACCTTCGGCTCGATGAGGCCGGGCGGCGGAGGGGGCACGGCCGCCTCGATGTCATCGGGCAGGCCCTCGCATTGCGCCGTGTTGAACACCGAGAAGCGTTTCAGGAACGGGATCGCGTGGGCTTCCTCGCCGGCCTCATGGGCGCGGCGCTTCTCGTCCTCCGGCGTGAAGCGGTCGGCATAGACGACGGTGGTGCCGCGCTCGCCCTTGCGGACATTGCCGCCGAGCGAGAGGGCCTGACGAAAGGTGAGCCAGCCCTGGCCGGAGAAGCCATGTTGAACGACGGCGCCCCAGAGGATCAGAATGTTGATGCCACTGTAGCTACGGCCGGTGCTGGCGTTCTTCGGCAGGCCGAGCGGGGCCTTCGCCGCCGCGGTGCCCCATGGCTGGACCCAGGGGAGACGTCCGGCTTCAAGCTCGGCGATGATTTTGCCGGTGATTTCGTCATAGAGGTTCGCCCGGTCGGCGCCGGTGCGAGGGGTGCGGTCATGTCTGGACATCGCGGTTCTCCGCGACGGGCGCCGGAAGCCTCTCTCCCAGCCCTCGACCCGTCACGGCAAACCCGTCCGCACTCTCACTCTAGGATTTCAGGCGCCGCGCTTTGCCCGAGCACCGCGTCCGCGTTGATGAGCCACACGTCGCGCATACGGTTGGGACAGGCTTTCTAATCAGGCCACGCGCTCCGAGCGCCAGTTGCCGTCCTTGCCCTTGGCGAGCCGCCAGGTCTGTGCCGTGACCAGCGTCCCGCGCGCGGTGCGATAGTCGGGAACGGCGAGACGGATGGCATCGCCCTCGGCGTGCCACTCCGCGATGACGGTGACGCCATCGCCGAACTCGACCAGGCAGTCGGGCGCGGCTTGCCCGTCATCGTCGACGGTCACGCGGCCCTTCCGAAAGGCGTGACTATGAGGAAACAGGAATCGCATTCGGTCGCCTTCTTCTTCTCGGGCATCTCATGCTTTGACGATCGCGCGGGACGATCGCCTGCCATGGGGGCGTTGCGGGGTCTCCCCGCAGAAGGGGGTGTGCCGGTGACCTTGGCGCCGGCCAGGGGGAAGGCTTTCCCCCACCATCATGGATGCCGGAGCTATCGCATTTCCTCATCGGCGATGGCCTGCACCACGTTCATGTCCATTTCCACGACAGGGGACAGGCGGGCGACCTCTGACGCGACCTTGGCCCAATGCCAGAACTCGGACCTGTTTCCCTGCGCGCGGCTGCGTGCGGCGAGGCGCTGCGCTTCATAATAGGCGTGATGGCCGTGCGTCGCGATCATCGCCC
This sequence comes from Methylobacterium sp., assembly GCA_013823325.1. Classification (GTDB taxonomy): domain Bacteria; phylum Pseudomonadota; class Alphaproteobacteria; order Rhizobiales; family Beijerinckiaceae; genus Allobosea; species Allobosea vestrisii. The sequence continues at coordinate 16,871 of PNLY01000034.1, read as the reverse complement.
GCGCGTCCTGCTGCCAGCGTTGGCGAATCTGTCTTCGCTTATCGATCCAGGCGGCCAGACGGCGGAACATTCAGCCGTCCTTTCCGCCACGCGCCCGCAGCTCCCTCAGTTCCGCCAGGAACGTCGTGCCGACATCGATCGCGCGCTGTGCGCTTGTCCCGTCCACATCGACACCATGCGAGGCTTCCAGCATGACGCGGAGCGAAGCGAGGAACGGTGTCGTACTGGCGGGTGCGATCTCGCGCTTCTGCAAGGCGCTCACCATTTCGCCGATACCGGCCGGTCGTTCCGGCGTGCCGCCATTGTCGATCAGGAAATCCCGCAAGGTCCGCTCGATCTCGATGCGCAGCTTGACGACGGACATGAGCGGAAATTCGCGCGCCAACTCCTCGACGGTCGGCAGGTCGCGTTGAAGCTGTGGCGGCAGGCCCGGCGACAGCCGGTATTGCGCGACGCCCATCGGCTTGCTGGTGTCGCGCAAGGTGTATTCGACGATCACCTCGTTGCGGCCCTTGCAGAGAATGATGCCGATGGTCGGCTGGTCGTCCGGGTGACGGAGCTGGTCGTCAACGGCCGAGAGGTAGAAGTTCATCTTGCCCGCGAACTCGGGCTTGAAGTCCTCGATCTTCAGCTCGATCACCACGAAGCAGCGCAGACGGAGGTGATAGAAAAGCAGGTCGAGATAATAATCCTGACCGCCGACTTCGAGATGATACTGGCTCCCGACGAAGGCGAAGCCCTTGCCGAGTTCGAGGATCATCGCGCGCAGATGTTCGATCAGCCCGCGCTCCAGATCGCGTTCCAGCATGTCCGGGCCGAGCGAGAGGAAGTCGAAGGTGTATGGGTCTTTGAGAATCTGTTGGGCAAGCTCGGATTGCGCGGCCGGCAAGGTTCGTGAGAAATTGGTGAGCGCGCTGCCTTGGCGGACGAACAGATTGCTCTCGATCTGATGGACGAGGACGGGGCGCGTCCAGCCATGTTCGATGGCCTGTCGGGCATACCAGGCGCGTTCTTCGGGCGCCTTCACGGTATCGAGCAGGCTGACGTTATGGCCCCAGGGCAATTGTGCAACGACCCGTTGCACAATTTCGGGATCGGGCCAGGCATCGGCCAAGGCCCGCATATATTTGAGGTTTCGGGAAGAAAGCCCGGTCATTTCGGGGAACGCCTGACGGAGATCCCCGGCCAGCCGGTCGACGACCTTGGCGCCCCAACCCTCGCGCTCCTGCCGGGTGAGAATATCCCGCCCGATGGTCCAGTAGAGCAGGATCATCTCGCGGTTGACCGACAGGCTGGCGCGATGCCGGGCTTCGATGATCCTTTGCTTCAGGTCGCCGACGAAGGCTGCATAGCTTTGCGGGTCGATGTCGGCGGCCGGCGCGGCTGTCCCGGCGCGACGCGGGGCGGGGGATTTGGGCGGTCGCGTCATCACGCGGCCGCCTTCAGGCGCTTCTTCGCCAGCATGGCGCGGACGAACTTGTCCCACTTCGCCATGCCCGCGCGCTTCTCGACCATATAGTGCCAGCGGTCGTAATGCTTGGAGCTGACGTCCTGCAGCGCGTGGTTCTGGAGGCGATCGCGGATTTCCTTCGATATGCCCGCCTTGCCGGCGAGCGTCTTGAAGGTGCGGCGGAGATCGCGGTTCGTCGCATAGGGGATCACGCCGCGGTCCCGCTGACGCCAGACGAAGCTATAGAGCGTACCGTGGCTGACCGGCTTTGACGGGTCTTTGGCCGACGGGAAATACCATCCCCATTCGTTCGGCGTGATCGACTCGATCAATTCGGCGGCGAGCAACGGCACTGGAACGGCGTGTGGCTGGTCGTTCTTGGTCTTCGACCAGTCGATGATCCGCTCCTTGGCGTCCCATTGATCGACATGCAGGCGCGCGATCTCCTCGACGCGCTGGCCGGTCAGCATGATGATCTGCACGGCGCGCGGGTAGGACGGATGGACCGGCGTATCGGGGCATTCGAGCCAACGATAGAGCTGGACGAACTCATCCTCGTCGAGCCAGCGCGTGCCTTGGACCTTGGGCTCGGTCGGAATGCCTGTCGCTGGATTGAAGGGGATGCGGAAGCGGCGGGAGGACTGCTGCCGATAATCGTTGTCGGACTTCATGCCCCAGGCGAAGGCGGCATGGAGATAGGAGCGCACATGGTCGGCCATCGACTTCGCGCCGCGATCGTAGATCGGGCGGATCAGCTCGATGATCTCCTCGGCCTCGATCTCGCGGGCGAGGCGATTGCGCCCAAGCGTGTCGGCGATCTTGTTGAGACCCTTTTCGGTCTCCTTCCAAGAAGGCTTCCCGGCGTCCTTGAGCGCGGCGACATAGCCCTCGAACAGATCGGCGACCGTGCCGGGGCGCGTGTCGGTGGCGATCTTGATGCTCCGGCCTTTCTGGATGACGTCGGCAAAGTCGCGCTTGAAGATTTCGCGGGCCTGGGCGAGCGACATTGAGGGATAGGCGCCGAGCTTCTTCTTCGTGCGCTTACCGTCGCGCCATTGTTGCGCCATCCAGTCGGCGGTGACGCGCTTCGGCATGGGCTTGAGAACGAGGACGAGACGGCCGGTGCCGCGTCCTTCGCCATCGGCGAGGTTTTCCTGCTTCTGGCTTATCTCGACGCGCTTGAGCGCATGTCGGATCGTGGTGTCGGTGAGTGCGGCCATGGCGTTTCCTCCTTTCCGGGACTGGGATCGGTCGGGGAGAAACAGGGATCGCTTGCTGGGAGCGGAAGGCCGTTTGTTACCCCTCTTACAGCCCCCAATTTGCCAAAACCACCCCCACTACGCAAGGGCTAAAAATCACTAACTCCCTAGTGTTTCAACGTGCTTGAGCGTGATCGAGCGGGATCAAAATCAGTGAGTGGGGTGATTATGGACCAGAATCAAGGCGGTCGCCGAAAGCTCCAGCGCCCGGCGCATCACCTCGCGCGGATAGACCGGGGTGTGATCGACCGTGCCGGTCTGCTGTACCTCGTCGGCGATCAGCGCGTTCTTCTTGTCGAGGAAGAGGATGCGGAACTGCTCGCGCTCGGCGAAGGCCATGGCGAGGCGGCAATAGTCGATCACTGCCGACCAGGAGGAGAGCACCGGCTTCTTGGCGACCTGGCCCTTCATCGCCCGCTTCAGCACCGCCTCGACGATCTTGAGGTCGAGCGCGGCGCTCTCGCCGACGCCGTCGACCTCCTGCAGCCGCGTGAGCGGCGCCCCGATCACCTCGGCGAAGGAGCCGAAATGCTGGATCAGCTGCTTGGCGAGCGGCTTGACGTCGCGCCGCGGGATCGAGCGGAAGAGCAGCAGCTCGAGCAGCTCGTAATCGGGCAAAGCGGCGTCGCCGGCATCGAGGAAGCGCTGGCGCAGGCGGTCGCGATGGCCGAGATGGTGCGGCGGGGCCTCGTCCGGGGCGGCGGCAAGCGGGGCTGAGGTGCCGTTGCCGCTGGTCTTCATGGGCGCGGCGCGAGCGGGTTGTCGAGGCCGGCGGGCGAGAGCGTGAAGATCTCGCAGCCCGTCTCCGTCACGCCGACCGTGTGCTCGAACTGGGCCGAGAGCGAGCGATCGCGGGTTACAGCGGTCCAGCCGTCGGAGAGCACTTTCACGCTCGCCTTGCCGAGATTGATCATCGGCTCGATGGTGAAGAGCATGCCGGGCTTGAGCTCGACGCCTTCGCCGGGGCTGCCATAGTGCAGGATGTTCGGCGCGTCGTGGAAGACCTGGCCAAGGCCGTGGCCGCAGAAATCGCGCACCACCGAGCAACGCTCGCCCTCGGCATAGCGCTGGATGGCGAAGCCGATATCGCCGGTGGTGGCTCCGGGACGCACGACGCGGATGCCGCGCAGCAGGCTCTCATAGGTGATCTCGACCAGCCGCTCGGCCTTGCGCGGGATGTCGCCGACCGCGAACATCCGGCTCGAATCGCCATGCCAGCCATCGACGATCAGCGTGTAGTCGATGTTGACGATGTCGCCGTCGCGCATCGGCTTGTCGTCGGGGATGCCGTGACAGACGACGTGGTTGATCGAGGTGCAGATCGACTTGGTGTAGCCGCGGTAGAACAGGGTCGCCGGATAGGCGCCGTGGTCCATGGCGAACTGGAAGGCGAGGTCGTCGAGGCGCTGGGTGGTCACGCCGGGCTTGACCTCGCCGGCGAGCATGTCGAGACCGCGCGCCGTGAGCTGCCCAGCCTTGCGCATCGCCGCGAAGGCTTCGGGGCCATGCAGCTTGATGGCGGGGTCGCGCCGCCCGCGCGAGATCGATTCGTTCAAGGTCATTCCGGAGGCCGCTCCTAGACCTCCTTATCTATTGGGTTTAGCGGGTGGCGCAAGCATCGGGACACCGGACGGGACCGATCAAGCCGCTGGCGCCGCCCGCGCTTGGGGTGTACAGCGCGCCGATGGCACTCAATGAGATCAGACCGGCCGAGGAACAGCCTTTCGGCACCTTCGCGCCGCAGGGGCTCATCGCCCGCATCATCGGCTGGACGCGCTGCGCCTCCGGCTCCTTTTTCGGCCGCAAGGTCGCCTTCGCGCTGCGCCGCCTCGGACTCAACCGGCTCAAGGGGCAGCCCGTCGACATCGAGGCGCTCGGCGCGCAGATGCGGCTCTATCCGGAGGGCAATGTCTGCGAGAAGCGGGTGCTGTTCACGCCGCAATATTTCGACGCCCAGGAGCGCGAGCTGCTGGCCTCGCGCATTCGTGACGGCTTCAGCTTCATCGATGTCGGCGCCAATATCGGCGCCTATTCGCTGTTTGTTGCGGCGCGGGCCGGGCGGGGCGCGCGCATCCTCGCGGTCGAGCCGCAGCCCGACATCTTCGCGCGGCTGACCTACAACATCGCCCAGAACCCGTTCGGCACGGTCAAGGCGATCGCCTGTGCGCTCGCCGACAAGCCGGGCGAGCTGACGCTCTTCCTCGATCCCGCCAACAAGGGCGAATCGAGCGTGCGCATCCTGCGCTCCAGCAATGCGAACTCGGTCAGGGTGCCGGCGACGACCCTGCTCGCGCTGGTGCAGAGCGAGGGCTATGAGCGGATCGACGCGATCAAGCTCGACGTCGAGGGCGCCGAGGACCTGATCCTCGAACCCTTCCTGCGCGATGCCCCCGAGGCGCTCTGGCCCGGCTTCGTCATCGTCGAGGATTCGCGCGACCGCTGGCAGGCGGACCTGCCCGCCCTGCTGGAGAGCAAGGGCTACACGCTGGTCGCCCAGACCCGGCTCAACCTCGTCTACGAGCGCAAGAGCGCCTGAGACCCGCACCTGACACGCCCGCCGCGCGCGCATGGCGGCCCCGACCCGCGCGCCGCTTGAGCAATCGCCCGCAAGCGGCTTAGCTCGCTTGCAGATTGGGGCGAACGAGAACAGCAGGAACAAGCCCATGACGGCAGCGCCAGCGCCCGCCTTCCAGCCTGTGGTCACCGCGGCGATCCTGGTGATCGGCGACGAGATCCTGTCCGGCCGGACCAAGGACAAGAACATCGGCTACATCGCCGAGTACCTGACCAATATCGGCATCGAGCTGCGCGAGGTCCGCGTCGTGCCCGACCTGACCGACGAGATCGTCTCGGCGCTGAACGCGCTGCGCTCGCGCTACACCTATGTCTTCACGACCGGCGGCATCGGCCCGACCCATGACGACATCACGGCGGATGCGGTCGCCACCGCCTTCGGCGTGCCGATCGATTACGATCAGCGCGCGATCGACATGCTGCTGGAGCGTTTCCCCAAGGACCAGCTCAACGAAGCCAGGATGCGGATGACGCGCATCCCGGCGGGCGCCGACCTGATCGCCAATTCGGTGTCGAAGGCGCCGGGCTTCACGATCGGCAATGTCCATGTCATGGCCGGGGTGCCGGCGATCATGCAGGCGATGCTCGACGTCGTCGGGCCGACATTGAAGACCGGCGCCAGGATCCTGTCGGAGACGGTGCAGGCCGGCCTGCGCGAAGGCGACATCGGCACGCCGCTCGCCGAGATCGCCAAGGCGCATCCCGACTGCTCGATCGGCTCCTACCCGTTCTGGTCGGAGACCGGCCCCGACACCAATGTCGTCATCCGCTCGCGTGATCCGGAGAAGCTGGCGCTGGCGACAGCGGCCGTGAAGGCGATGGTCGAGGTCGAGCGGGCACGGCTGAAGGGCTGAGAGCGTAGAGATTCATCATGTGCCGCGGGCTGCGCTTCTTCAGGTGGCAGTGGCAGATTATACTCGCGGTACGTGCAGTCTCTTGCGGGCCAACGGTCGTGCCGGCATCGGACCGTTCTTGCGATGCGCTGTCTCGTGAGTTGCGGAAAGCCGCTTTCCTAAATGGTCGAACGCATCTAGACGCTCTTGTCCGGTTTTTATATTACAGTATGGGTTGTCATTCCTGCACTAATGAATATGCACCAGCTTCGCTAGGCGTCGATCGAGCGGTTTGGTCGTACGTCTAGCGTATTGCCTCTGGCGACACTTTTTGCGTTATCTATTCCTCAACCATTTCCAGCCCATTTTATCTTATTGGGGTGGGGTGTGACGTATGCGACTCAATCCTTTCGGGAGCGGCGCCTCGCGCCGGGCTCTCGCCGCTGAAATTGCGGCGCTGAACCGTTCGACAGCGGTGATCAGCTTTGCCCTCGACGGCACGATCCTCGATGCCAACGAGAACTTCCTGAAGGCGATGGGCTATACGCTCGATCAGGTGCGCGGGCGCCATCACAGCATCTTCGTCACCAAGGAAGAAGCCGCGAGCGCCGAGTACAAGGCGTTCTGGGCGCGGCTGGCGCGCGGCGAATACGAGGCGCGCCAGTTCCTGCGCGTCGGCGCCGACGGTCGGGAGCTCTGGATCGAGGCGAGTTACAATCCGGTGCTCGATTCCGGCGGCAAGCCGGTCAAGGTGATCAAGTTCGCAACGGTGATCACCGAGCAGAAGAACCACGAAGCCGACATGGCCGGGCAGGTCTCGGCGATCCGCAAGGCGATGGCGGTGATCGAGTTCACGCTCGACGGCCATATTCTCGACGCCAACGAGAACTTCCTCGCGGTCACCGGCTACAGCCTCGATGAGATCAGGGGCAAGCATCACGGCATGTTCTGCGATGCGGCCTATCGCAGCTCGCCGGAATACCGCGCCTTCTGGGAGAAGCTCGGCCGCGGCGAATACGATTCCGGCCAGTACCAGCGCTTCGGCAAGGGCGGCCGCGAGGTCTGGATCCAGGCGAGCTACAACCCGATCATGGACGCCAAGGGCCGGCCGACCAAGGTGGTGAAATATGCCACCGACATCACCGAGCAGAAGGCGGCGCGCCAGCTCGCCAAGGCGGTCGGCGAGGCGCAGAGCGTGATCGGCCGGGCCAAGGACAAGGACCTGACGAGCCGCATCGACATGGCCGGCAAGGAGGGCGAGGTCGCGGTCCTCTGCGGCGGTATCAACGAACTGATCGAGACGATGGCGCAGATGATCAGCGCCGTCGGCGTGATCTCGGGCAAGGTCGGGGCCGCCGCCGACAAGATGGCGAGCGAGAGCGTCGAGCTCGCCGAGCGCGCCGAGTCCCAGGCTGCGAGCTTGCAGGAGACGGCGGCGACGACCGAGGAGCTCGCCGCCTCGATCAAGACCAGCGCCGGCAATTCGCGCCAGGCGGCGGCGCTTGGCGACGAAGCCAAGACGGTGGCCTCGCGCGGCGGGGCGATCGTCACCGATGCGGTGGCGGCGATGGGCCGGATCGAGCAGGCCTCGGCCTCGATCGCCGACATCATCTCGATGATCGACGAGATCTCGTTCCAGACCAACCTGCTCGCGCTCAACGCCGCGGTCGAGGCGGCGCGGGCCGGCGACGCTGGCCGGGGCTTTGCGGTCGTCGCCTCCGAGGTTCGGGCGCTCGCCGGCCGCTCCAGCGAATCGGCCAACGGCATCAAGTCGCTGATCGCCAATTCGAGCGAGCAGGTCCGCTCCGGCGTCCAGCTGGTCAAGGATGCCGGCCGCACGCTCGACGAGATCGTCGATGCGGCCAACCGGGTCGCCGGGACCATCGCCGAGATCTCGAGCGCGGCGACCGAGCAGGCCAACGGCGTCGAGGAGATGGCCAAGACCGTCGCCCATATGGACGAGATCACCCAGCGCAACTCGCTGATGGCCGACGCCAGCTCGAAGCTGTCGCGCGATCTCCAGGGCGAGACTCAGGCGCTGGCGGCGCTGGTCGGCGCCTTCCAGCTCGGCGGCGGCGACCAGCCGGCGCGACTGGCGGCCGAGCTGCGCTCGGTCCTGCCGGCGATGAAAGCCACGCCCGCGCCTGCCAGACCCATGCCGCTGCCGCGCGCCAGGGTGGCCAATGGCGGCCGGGGTGACGACGGCTGGGCCGAGTTCTAGGGGCTGGCGGGGGAGCCCGCGCCGGGGATTGTGTCTCGAAGGCTCTTGCCAGCGTCGTCCGGATGCGCTTTGCGGAGAGGCTCTTTTGCAAGCCTGCCGCAGGACCAGCCATGGCCGACGCTTCCGCCAACAAGGCCTTTCCCGTTTCCTGGGACCAGTTCCACCGTGATGCGCGCGCGCTCGCCTGGCGCCTCGCCGACGCCGGCCCGTTCGAGGCGATGGTCTGCATCACCCGCGGCGGCTTGGTGCCGGCGGCGATCATCTGCCGCGAGCTCGGCCTGCGCCTGATCGAGACGGTCTGCGTCGCGAGCTATCACGACTACAAGAACCAGTCCGAGCTCAAGGTGATGAAGGAGATTGCCCCATCGATCCGCGCCATCGGCGACGGCAAGGGCAAGGGCGTGCTCGTCGTCGACGACCTGACCGACACCGGCAAGACCGCCCGCGTCGTGCGCGAGATGCTGCCGAACGCCCATTTCGCCACGGTCTACGCCAAGCCGGCCGGCGTGCCGGTGGTCGACACCTTCGTCACCGAGGTCAGCCAGGACACCTGGATCTATTTCCCCTGGGACATGGGCCTGGCCTATGTCGAGCCGATCGCCAAGGACCACAAGGGCTGAGGCGCACGCTTCAGGCGCTGCTCGGCGCCCTCAGCGCCACCACCATGCCGATGATGGCGAGCGCCATGCCGGCGATCTCCAGCGCCGAGGCCTGCTCGCCGAGGAGGAGCGCGCCGGCCAGCGCCGTGACCACCGGCACCAGCGGCAGGAACAGCGCCGCCCGGCCGGCGCCGAGAATGGCGACGGCCTGGGTGTAGAGGAAGAGCGCCCCGGCGCCGACCATCACGCCCTGGTAGAAGGCCTGCAGCGCGACCGCCGGCAGCGGCACCTGCAGCAGGTGGATCGGCTGGACCAGCGCCAGCAGCGGCAAGAGCGGCAGCGAGAGCAGGCAGGTCGCCATGGTGACCTCGACCGCGTCCGCGCCCCAGCGCCGGGCGAGCAGGCCGAAGGTCGACCAGAGCAGCGCGATAGCTACGAAGAGCAGGTCGCCGATCCAGGCGCCTTCCCGCGTCGGCGTGTTCGCCATCGCCTCGAAGGAGAAGACCGCGATCCCGGCGACGATGATGGCGAGCCCGATCACCCTGAGCGGGTTGATGCGGTCGCCGAGCACGAGCCCGGCGATGAGCGCGGTCGCGACCGGGATCAGCCCGGGCGTGATCACCGAGGAATGCAGGGCCGGGGCGAAATGGGCGCCGCCGACCAGGAGCAGGCTGTAGAGCGGGCCGACCAGGGCGGTCAGGATCAGCGCCCGCTTCCAGCCGAGCTTGCCGACCGGGAAGGGCTTCAATCGCTTCAGCGCGAAGGGCAGCAGCACCAGCGAGGCGGCGAGGAAGCGTAATATGGTGACGTCGCCGGCCGAGAGCCCGTCCGCCACCGATTGCCGCGAGACCACCGACTGGATGCCCCAGATCACGGCGGCGAGGATGCCGCAGGCAAAGCCGATGGCGAGGCGGGAGGAGGCGGGGGCTGGGGACACTGGCTCTGGGCCTTGCGGGGGCAGGGCGGCTTATGGGCTCGGGACAGCGTGGCGGCAAGGCTTGCGGGCGGAGGTGGTTCCACGCTGGGCGCATGAACCGCGGCGCGATCCCTTCTCCCCTCGGGGGAGAAGGTGGCAGCGCGCAGCGCTGACGGATGAGGGCCCGCCATGCAGGACGAGCGGCGGACGGCTCACCCGGTCGAACCGCCCTCATCCCCCTGCCGGGACCTTCTCCCCCGAGGGGAGAAGGGAGCTGCCTACTCCACCGCCCCAACCAGTCGCTCCAGGAAGCCGTCGATCGCGGCCTTGTCGATCCAGCGCAGCACGGCGACGAGCTCGTGCTCGGGGTCGATCCAGATCAGGTTGTTGCCCGCTCCTTGCGCGCTGAAGGCGCTCGCCGGCAGCTTGGGATTGGCGGCCGGGCCGCGGTTCAGCCACCAGAGGAAGCCGTAATTCGGCAGGGTCGGCGAGGGCACGACCGACTGCGCCAGCCAGGCGGACGGGATCAATTCGCGCCCGTCCCAGACGCCGTTCTGCGCGATCAGCTGGCCGAAGCGGGCATGGTCGCGGGCGCTGATGAAGAGGCCGCCGCCCCAATGGCCGCCGCCGGGGACCGACTGCATGCGCTGCCCGTCGATCTCGACCCATGAGGTCTCGTAGCCCTCCCAGCGCCAGCCTTGCGAGGCGCCGATCGGGTTCATGATCCGCTCGCGCAGCACCTGCGGCAGCGGCTTGCGGAAGCGGCGCAGCAGCGCGTAGCCGAGCGCGTTCACCCGGACGTCGTTGTATTCGTAGAGGCTGCCGGGCTCGCTGAGTTCGCGGCGCTGGCCTTTTCGGCTGTTGTCGGCGCCGATGCCGATCTGCCTGTAATGGTCGACCTGGTCGGATTTGCCAAAAATCTCGCCCTGCCATTCGCTGTTCATGTTGAGCAGATGGCGCCAGGTGATCTTCGCATTGTGCGGGCTGGAGAAATGCGGGCCGTCGACGCTCCTGCCCACCGGCTCGTCGATATCGGCGATCAGCCCGTCGGCGACGGCGAGGCCCGCCAGCACCGAGAGATAGCTCTTGGCGATCGAGAAGGTCATGTCGGCGCGCTCGACATCGCCCCATTCGGCGATCGTCTTGCCGCCCTGGAGCACGACGCCGGCCGGCCCGCCGCGCGGCTCGACCGGCCCGACGATCTCGGTCCAGGGACCCTTCTCGTCCCATTCGCGATTCCCGACATAGGCGCCGTCCGGATAGAACATGCTGCGCGGCCAGGGTGAATCATGCGCCTGCGCGAAGTCGATGGCGGCCTGGAGGCGGGCGGGGGAGAGGGAGCTGGGCAAGGCGGGGACTCGGGAAGCGAGGAAATGACAGGGCACGTCTAGCATTGCTGCCCCGGGGTGTCTGCGGTTGCTAGCGGGAAGCTTGGGAACGGACGTTCGGCGCTAGAGCAGCCTCTCGACCGAAGTAGCTTCAGATGCTGGCCTACTGCCCCGCACCAAGCATCTGAGGCATGCCGGCGAGATAGGCTGTCGGACGCGTTATCCTTGTTTAGTTATAGTTTTTCGCTTTTTGGGCGGCCCAAATATCGCGTCCTTGAGCTGTTTATCTGTAAGCGACGGTTCTGGAGGGGACGGAGGAGGGCTGTTAAGGTCGAGGTCATCCTCGGACATGTAGCCCATCAGGAACCCTCCATTTTTAAGATACGTTATTTCCCAGAATGGGCTTTCGTCTGTTCGCAGCGACGGCACGCGTGCTGCCACATTTACTTCTGTCGCGTCATCTGGGAGCCTTGCGTGGATTTCGCTGTGGCCGTCAGCTTTCTTGAATATTCTCGCGTTCTTGGTTTTGACTGCTAAGACAAAATTCAGGCCATTTCGAGCATAGCGTGATGATTTATTTCTTTCTTGTCTACGAATAAGAATCTCAATAATATTTTCTAGTACATAAGTAGCATTTTGCTCAATATCGCCTTCCAGCTTTTCAAGATCATGCTTTACTAACCAATTGCCATCAGAATCCACGTAAACTGCTGGTGTAAGTCGCCATATATTCCAGAAAACAACTGGATCTATTCTTTCTTTAATGAGGTTATTATCAATTTTTGTGAAATCAAGAACAATATAATCGAATGGCGATCTAACAAAATTGTTAATATAATCTATTGACCTTGCATGCAGAGGTGCTTCCGTTATCAGGCCAAAAAATTGGGTGCTAGCTTCTTTTTCGAGTGGCTTTATGTCAAATCTTTTCTCAAATTCTGTAAAGAAAGCTTTTCGGCAAGCTATTAGAGTTGCTGCAAAATCGCGCCTCTGATAAGACTCATCGGCCTCTGTAAGCAAGTCTCGGATGGTTTTATTTTCAACTAAGGAAATAAGGTTGATTGAAGTAAAGTCAACCCGAAATATAAGTTGTGTAGCCTCGCGAAGAAATTCTTGAACGACAGTTACGAGAGTTTCAATCTCTTTCGCGTCGGGCGGAAGCGCATCGTGTTTTGCAGCTACTCTCAGCTTGTTTAGCTGGATCAGGCGCAGTCGAAACGGGAGGTTGCTGGGCGTGAGCTTCTCGTCAATTTTATCCAGATAGGTAACGAAGTCAGTCCGCTTTTCGATCTTTGCGTTCATCTTCTCAGCAGCGGCTAAGAGAAAAATCTCTAATGCATCCTGAAGAAGATTGGCCGTCGCATAAGGCGCAAACTCATTATGCGCATGAGCGTGTTCCATCGCGTTGTTAAACAGGAAGCGCGATAGCATCAGACGCTTGATAATTGAGGGCGACAGCATCAAGCAGATTCCACGGTGACAATGTCGTACAACTGTCGACGACGACGTTCAATCAGGCAAGGTGGTCTAAAATGATACAGAGGCCCATCTGTCGTGCGATTGATCGGGCCATAAGCGTTGCGGTCTTGTAGTGCAAGATCAATCGCTCTACCGGCGCTAAGCGCGCACGCTGCCACCCTCACTCCTCCATCATCGTCTCCACGAACGTCGCCGGGTCCAGGCAGAACTCGCGGATGAGTTTGAAATGCCGGGTCTGCTCGATCGTCACCGGATCGAGCCCGTATTTGCTCAAGGCCAGCAGGCGGGCGCTGGGATAGGCCATCAGGATCGGGGCGTGCGTCGCCATGATCACCTGGCACTGGCCGAGCCGGTCCATGCGGCGCAGCAGCTTGAGGAATTCGATCTGGCGGGCCGGCGACAGCGCCGATTCCGGCTCGTCGAAGATGAAGATGCCGCGCCGCTGGCAGCGTTCCTCGAAGACGCGCAAAAAACCCTCGCCATGCGAATGGGAGAGGAAATCGGGGCCGTCCGCGCCGCCGACGCCGTCGAGATAGCGCGCCACCGAGAAGAAGCTCTCGGCCCTGAAGAACCAGCCATCGGTGACTTTCGGCAGCCAGCTCGCCCTGAGCGAACGGGCAAGCGCGCCGCCCATGGCCTCGACCGCCTGGGCATGATCGACCGGGCGATAGCCCTTGCCGCCGCCGGCCTCGTCATAGCCGGCGAGCACGGCGATGCCTTCGAGCAGCGTCGATTTTCCGGTGCCGTTCTCGCCGACGATGATGGTGATCGGCCTGTCGAAGGAGAGCTCGAATTCCTCGCGCAGGAAGGGCAGGCACCAGGGATAGGCGTCGGCGTCCGGCACGGCGTCGCGGTCGAGCCAGATGCGCCTGAGATAAGGCGCGGGCAGGTGGGTCTGGGTTCGTCGCATCGGGGCTCGCGGGCGGGGTGGGGCAGTCAGTAGGTACCATGTTTGACGAAACCGCGAGTCATCCCGGACAAGCGGCGAAGCCGCGCTGATCCGGGATCCATGCCTGAACCTCTATCGGGACTGTTCCGGAATGGGGCCCGGGTCTGCGCTGCGCTCCGCCCGGGACGACCCGCGCTGAAATAGTGAAGGCCACGAAACGATCGACCATGCGTGATGCCCCGCCGGCTCGGCGCCGCGAGGGTTTGATGCTGGTCGCCATCCGAGGGAGGCGCGGGGTCAAGGCGGCGTCGCAGTCGACGGCTGCGTGCCGAATGTCGATGTCGATGATGTCGAGGCAGCGCCACTGGCCACTGCCCTAACCCCGCGCGCGGTTCTCTTTCGAGCTCTCGCCGTGTGTTGCGTCCGGCTGGACCGGGGTGCCTGCCCCGAACGACGAAACCCCTCCGTGGTGGAACGAGCCGGCCGGCCGCAAAGTGGATCGCACTCTGCGCGGCCGAGCTCGTTCGAGCTTGCGACGCTCCTTCGCCACGGACACCGCTCTCCCGCCCGGCCTCTCGACGCCTCGCGAAGCCCCCTCGGTTCGGGCGGGACGGGGAGGAGCATAAGCCAGGTTTCGGGGGCGGGGATCGATTGGGGAGCTATCCCCGCTTCGCCCGGCCGTCATGCTCGCCCTTGTGGCGGGCATCCACGTCTTGACCGTGGCATTCGATCGAGGACGTGAAGACGTGGGTGGTCGGGACAAGCCCGACCATGACGGAAAGGGCGCGGAGAACCCCTCCTTGAGGTTTCCGCAGCGCGATTCCCCAGGCAAACAGGCGCGGCGACGCCGGCCTTGCAAGGTCAGCCCACGCCGCAATCGGAATTGGGCGCGCCGGGAGGCGCCAGCGTGACGGTGAAATCCTTGCGAGCGATCTCGTCTCCGCGCAACGAGACGATCATCGTCCAGGCGCCTGGCGCCATTTCCCAGTCATGCTCGAAGGTGAAGCCGATATGGCTGAGACCATCGATCACATAGCTGGGAAAGCGCGTCTCGGCGCTCTGCCTGCCGTCAGGGCGCGTCAGTTCCGGGTGCAGAACCCGCACCTCGACACGGTCCGGCATGCGAAATGGCGGCGTCGGGAGCAGCTTCACCGTGATGCCGAAGTTCCGGCAGAGCCGAGCCTCGATCCGGTCGCTGCGCTCGATGTAGCGCAGCTTCTGCATGGCGCGGACCGGTTCCAGAGCGCGCTGACCGGCATCCGGCGGGCTATCGACGAGGCGCCCGGCGACCACGCCGAAGTCGACGATCTCAGCCCTGGGGCCGGCAACCGCAGGCCCCGCCATGGTGATGAGCGCCAAGGCAGCGCCAGTCCTCGCGATCCGTCGCACTCGCATGGTCACTTCAAAGCGCGATCCGATGGAGAGATTGTGGCAAGGGGCAGCGCGGCATCGTCCGGCACGGCGCGACCCCCCGCTGTTCAGGCCGCCGTGCCCCGGATCAGGCGCAGGTAGTGCTCGGCATGCTGATAGTAGCGCTCCGCCTCGATCCGGTCGCCGGCGAGGGCCTTGGCCCTGGCCAGAGCCAGATAGCGCTCATAGTTCGCTTGCGGGGGCACTCCCCGGGCCGCTGGCGCAGCGTCGGTGCGTGCGCCCGAAGAGGCGAGGCGGTTGGCGTAGGTCGCGGATCCGGATTGGCGCATGGTCATGGCCAGCCTCCTCATCCCAGCATCTTCCTGACGATGCGACGCAATTCCTCGCGGGAGAGGCCGCAGGGCTGCGGCTTCCAGTCGGGAGCGGATTTCGGCGGAAGCGTATTGGCGATCGCATCGGCGACGCGCCCGGTTCGGGATGACTTCAGTTCGATTGATTCGTGCATTTATATCCGTTTGCCGCACGGCCGAGGCCGCACGGTCTGGTGTTGGCATCGCCGCGCACAGTGCGTGCGACGATGGCGCTGCCGAGGGCAGCAATCAGTTTTGACTGTAGGATCGAGGCGTGCCGCCGATTCCTGTGAGAGGAGCCAGCCGGTCAGTCTTCGCCTGCATGCTGCTTGTATAGAAGTAATGTGGCCAAAACAAGTTGCCCGGCCCGGTTTTTTCTTGCCGCGACTGCGGGCGCTCAGGGAAAATAGTTCGCCGGAAGAGTTGCCGTACGATGACGGCAGGGTCCGTTGAGGTTCTTCTCAATGGCCGTCATGGCAGCATCCACCGACAGGAACGGCCCTTTCCGGATGTCGCTGAGGCGCGCCGCCTGCTCCTGCGAGAGAACGATCCAGCAGCTGCCATGCGGATCGCGAATGATCGAGCAGATCGGGCGCTCGAGCAGGTCGGAGACGCCCCAATTGTCGGAAAGGTTACGCCGAACGGTCGTATCCATGGTTTCCTCCGGGTCTACCCCGATATGGCCATGGCAACGCTGATTGTAAGGGCGCGATGCGGCGCGCAGCGCAAACATCCGAGCCGAAGCCGTGCTGGCACGGCGAGCACACGCGCCGTGCGACGAGGGCAGGACATTTTTGCTGCGGGGCCGCAATTCATTTCGCGGTTGCAGCAAAATCGGATTCCTGCTCACCTGCGCCCGCCCATCAAACGATTGAAAAGCGGAGAGCGGCGTGGCGAATGCGGAGGAGTTGTCGCCATCGGCGTTGGCGGGCGAGTTGTCGGCGGCGATCGTGCAGGCGCGCTCCGATGCGCGCGAGGATCCGTTCGGCAATCCTGTGCTGCGCGTGACGCTCTGGCTGACCCGCAAGATGGATCGCGGCGAGGTGACGCTTGCCGACACTGCCGCGCTGATCCGCCAGCTCGGCCGCGCCGCGCTGGCGGACAGGGCGGCGCGGGTCGCGTCCTATGTCGGGCTGGAGCGTGACGAGGCGCAGGCTTACGCGGCGCTGGCCCGGCGCGTCGCCGAGGAGGCGAGCGCCTCGGCGCAGCCTTTCGAGGCCTATGGCGCGGCGCTGGCGCGGGTGCGCTTCGCCGCGGTCTTCACCGCGCATCCGACCTTCGGCATGAGCCGGGCGGTGGCGCATGCGCTGGCGGAACTGGCCTCGAACGAGGGCGAGGCGGCGGCGCTGATGGCGGCCGATCTCTCCTTCCGGCCGGATGCGGCGATCACACTGCAGGACGAATTCGAGCAGGCGCGCTTCTCGGTACGCAACGCCCGCGACGCGATCGACCGGTTGAACGCGGCCTTCCTCGCCGAGGCGCGGGCACGCTGGCCGCAGCGCTGGCGCGAACTGAAGCCGCGCGCCCTGCAACTCGCCTCCTGGGTCGGCTGCGACACCGACGGGCGCACCGATATCGGCTGGTGGGACACGCTGCGCTACC
>PNLY01000033.1 GCA_013823325.1 Methylobacterium sp. | reverse complement strand
TAGGCGCTGACATAGCTCGCCATGCCGAAATAGGCGGCGTGGCCGAAGGAGAGCAGGCCGCCATAGCCGAGCAGAAGGTTGAAGGCGAGCGCGAACAGCGCAAAGCACAAAACCTTCATGACGAAGACCGGGTAGGCGACGAAGGGCGCGATGACCAGGACGACGGCGATGCCGATCATCAGGTTGCGGTGCAAGCGCGCCGTGCCGTCGTCTGTCTCGGCGATGGTGAGGCCGGCGGCGGAAGCGTCGGTGGAAGCGATGTCTGCCATCTCAATTCCTCACGCGGCGCGGCCGAACAGGCCGGCCGGCTTCACCAGAAGCACGACCGCCATGATGATGAAGATCACGGTCGCCGAGGCTTCCGGATAGAACACCTTGGTCAGGCCCTCGACCAGGCCGAGCGAGAAGCCGGTGACGATCGCGCCCATGATCGAGCCCATGCCGCCGATCACGACGACGGCGAAGACGACGATGATCAGGTCGGCGCCCATGTTCGGGTTGACCGAGTAGATCGGCGCGGCCAGCACACCGGCGAAGGCTGCCAGCGCGACGCCGAAGCCATAGGTCAGCGTCACCAGCAGCGGCACGTTGATGCCGAAGGCCTGGGTCAGCGTCGGGTTCTCGGTCGCAGCGCGCAGGTAGGAGCCGAGCTTGGTCTTCTCGATCATGAACCAGGTGGCGAGGCAGACGATGAGCGAGGCGACCACGACCCAGCCGCGATAGGTCGGCAGGAACATGAAGCCGAGATTATAGCCGCCGCGCAGTTCGGCCGGGATCTGGTAGGGCAGGCCGGAGGAGCCGTAATTGTTGCGGAAAAGACCCTGGATGATCAGCGCCAGGCCGAAGGTCAGCAGCAGCCCGTAGAGATGGTCGACATGGGCGATGCGTTTCAACAGGAAGCGCTCGATCACCACGCCGGTCACGCCGACGGCGATCGGGGCCAGCAGCAGTGCCGCCCAATAGTTGATGCCGAGATAATTCAGGCACATCCAGGCGACGAAGGCGCCCATCATGTACTGCGCGCCATGGGTGAAGTTGATGATGTTGAGCAAGCCGAAGATCACCGCCAGGCCGAGGCTCAGGATCGCGTAGAACGAGCCGTTGATCAGGCCGAGCAGAAGCTGGCCGAACAGGGCTTGTGGAGGGACACCCAGGAGCTCGAACATGCGATCGACCGTTCTAAGAAAGCTGGTCCGGGGCCGTATGCGGCCCCGGAGCGACGCGTTGGAACAGGCTCAGCCCGTCACTTCTTGACGAGCGGGCACTCGCTCTCGGCGAGCGGCTTGAAGGCCTCGTCGGCCTTCAGCACCGCGACCTGCTTGTAATAGTCCCAAGGGCCCTTCGATTCGGAGGGCTTCTTGACCTCGAACAGGTACATGTCGTGCATCTTGCGGCCGTCGGCGCGGACCGAGCCCTTGCCGAACAACGGGTCGTCGGTCGGCATCTCCTTCATCTTGGCCATGACGGCGGCCGCGTCCTTGCCCTTGGTCGCCTCGACAGCCTTCAGATAGTGCAGCATGCCGGAATAGACGCCGGCCTGGACCATGGAGGGCTTCTTGCCGCCGTTGAGCTTGGCGAAGCGCTCCGACCAGGCACGGGTCTGGTCGTCCTTGTCCCAGTAGAAGGATTCGGTGAGGACGAGGCCTTGCGCCGTCTGCAGGCCGAGCGCATGCACGTCAGTGGCGAAGACGAGCAGACCGGCGAGCTTCTGGCCCCCGGCGACGATGCCGAACTCGCCCGCCTGCTTGATCGAGTTGATCGTGTCGCCGCCGGCATTGGCGAGGCCGATGACCTTGGCCTTCGACGCCTGCGCCTGCAGCAGGAAGGACGAGAAGTCCGTGCCGGGGAACGGCGTGCGCACGGCGCCCAGCACCTTGCCACCAGCCTTGGTCACCACTGCGGCGGTGTCGCGCTCGAGCGCATGGCCGAAGGCGTAGTCGGCGGTGAGGAAGAACCAGCTGTCACCGCCGGCCTTGGTCATGGCGCCGCCGGTGCCCTGGGCGAGGGCATAGGTATCGTAGGTCCAGTGCACCGTATTCGGCGAGCAGGCCTTGCCGGTGAGATCCGAGGAGGCTGCGCCGGAGTTGATGTGGACCTTGTTCTTCTCGCGCGTGATCTGGTTCACCGCCAACGCGACCGAGGAGGTCGGCACGTCGAGGATCAGGTCGACGCCGTCCTGATCATACCATTGCCGGGCGATGGTCGAGCCGACGTCCGGCTTGTTCTGGTGATCGGCCGAGACGATCTCGACCTTGATGCCCTTCTCCGCCGCCTTGAAGTCCTCGACCGCCAGGCGCGCGGCGATCACCGAGCCTTCGCCCGAGAGGTCGGCATAGAGGCCGGAGCGGTCGTTGAGCACGCCGGCCTTGACCGAGATTTGCTGCGCCAACGCCGGCGAGACCATCAGCGCACCCAGCGCTGTGGCCGCGAGCAATGTCTTGAGCTGCATGTTCTTACCTCCCTGAGATGTCTGATGTCCGTACGGTTCTTGTTGGACGCCCTGCGTCAGACGCCGAGATAGGCGTGAAGCTTGTCGATATTGGCGTCGAGTTCTGCGTTGGGGATCATATCGATGACCTTGCCCTGCTCGACGACGTAGTGGCGGTCGGCGACGGTCTGGGCGAAGCGGAAGTTCTGTTCGACCAGGACGATGGTGAAGCCCTTCTGCTTCAGCATGCGGATGGTGGCGCCGATCTGGTCGATGATCACCGGAGCGAGGCCTTCGGTCGGCTCGTCGAGCAGGAGCAGGTTGGCGCCGGTGCGCAGGATGCGACCGATCGCCAGCATCTGCTGTTCGCCGCCGGAGAGCTTGGTGCCCTGGCTCTTCAGCCGCTCCTTCAGGTTGGGGAAGAGCGTGAATATCTGCTCGACCGGGAGGCCGCCCGGCTTCACCTGCGGCGGCAGCAGCAGGTTCTCCTCGACCGAGAGGGTCGAGTAGATGCCGCGCTCCTCCGGCACATAGCCGATGCCGAGCCGGGCGATGGCGCGCGAGGGCAGCGAGATCGTCTCCTGGCCAGCGAAAGTGACCGAGCCCTTGCGCTTGCCGATCACACCCATGATCGACTTCAGCGTCGTGGTCTTGCCGGCGCCGTTGCGGCCGAGCAGCGTCACCACCTCGCCCTCGCCGACATCGAGTTCGATGCCGTGCAGGACATGGCTCTCGCCATACCAGGCCTCGAGCCCGCGCACCGCGAGCAAGGGTTTCCCGCCAGCCACGGCCGGGCGCTCCAGCACGGCTCCGGCGGCCAGTCCTTCAGTGGCCATGGCCGACTCCCGATCCGATATAGGCTTCGACGACGCGCGGATCCTTCGAGACGGTGGCGTAGTCGCCCTCGGCCAGGACCTGGCCGCGGGCAAGCACGGTGATGCGGTCGCAAAGCGAGGCGACGACCGAGAGATTGTGCTCGACCATCAGGATGGTGCGGTCCTTCGAGACCTTGCGGATCAGGGCCTCGATGCGCTCGATGTCCTCGCGGCCCATGCCGGCCATCGGCTCGTCGAGCAGCAGCATCTCGGGCTCGAGCGCCAGTGTGGTCGCGATCTCGAGCGCTCGCTTGCGGCCATAGGAGAGTTCGCCGGCGGGCAATTCGGCGAAAGCCGAGAGGCCGACCGCGTCGACCAACGCCAGCGCTTCACGATCGAGCGAGGACAGCACCTTCTCCGAGCGCCAGAAATCGAACGAGTCGCCACGCTTGCGCTGCAGCGCGACGCGGACATTGGTCTTGACCGAGAGCTGCGGGAACACCGCCGAGATCTGGAAGGAGCGCACCAGCCCGAGCCGGGCGATCTCGGCCGGCTTCTCGCGGGAGATATCGCGGCCATTATAGACGATCTGCCCCCGCGTCAGCGGCAGGAACTTGGTCAGGAGATTGAAGCAGGTCGTCTTGCCCGCGCCGTTTGGGCCGATCAAAGCGTGGATCGAGCCACGACGAACCTTCAGATCAACGCCGTTGACCGCTGTGAAGCCGGCAAATTCTTTCGTGAGGCCTGAGGTCGATAGAATAATATCCTCAGACATTCGCCCTTAACCTTGGTCATTGCTGGATTGTTCGTTTCCCCGGGCGGCATGCTGCACCGCGCATATCGCCCATGTCAACGGCGCGGGTGTGCGCAAAAACCCATACAGCGAAGGCGAAGCTCTGTTTCTAGACGAAAGGCTTACGCAAAAAGGCTAAGGCGGGACCTGGCCGCCGCGAGTGTCATCCTTCAGGACCGCAGCTGCAAAGACGGTGGCGATCTCGCGCAGTCGAAGCAGATAATGCTCGCAGGAGGGCTGGTCGCCGTATTTTGCGCCGGCCGCCGCGCGCATCAGCGTGGCGATCAGGCTGTCTAGCGGAAGGCCGCTGCGCGTGATCGCGATCTCGCCCCGCGCCGCTGCGTCCTCGAACAGCTCGCTGGCGAAGCGGACGAAGATCGTCTCGAAGGCGGCAAGTTCGGCTCCGGCGATGGCGACCATCACCGCCTTCAGCTCGCCGAGATGCTCGCCGGCACTGAAAGCGGCGTAGGCAGTGCCGTGATGGGCCTCCATCAGCGCGGCGAGCCGCTCCGAGAACGGCCCGGGCGTCGTCAAGGCCTCGCGGCAACGTGTCTCGACTTGGCCCCCGAGGCCCGCGAGCATGGCGCGGAAGACGTCGTCCTTGCCCTTGAAATGGAGGTAGAGCGTGGCGCGGGCGACCCCGGCCTCACGCGCGATGTCGTCCATCGAGGTGCGCTTGTAGCCGTAGCGGGCGAAGAGGCGCAGCGCCGCCGCCGCAATCTGCTCGATGCGGCCC
Source organism: Methylobacterium sp. (assembly GCA_013823325.1). GTDB lineage: Bacteria > Pseudomonadota > Alphaproteobacteria > Rhizobiales > Beijerinckiaceae > Allobosea > Allobosea vestrisii. Next base: position 47,516 of record PNLY01000033.1, on the reverse strand, counting down.
TTGCCGTCCTCGCCGGACGCTACGGAACTTTCGCTGCGGTCGCTCATTTGCAGTCTTGACAGAATCCAAACTGTGCGCGACCATTCTAGTTAGACGCAAAACGTCTAACTCGTCTAGTCGCGCGACCCGAGACGACGGATCACCGCCCGCCCTCTGATATGTCAGAATGGGCCTTCGAGCGAGCCTCGATCCGGCAGCCCTGGTGCCGCGCTGCGTCATGCCCAGCGAGCCAGAGAGGCAGCCATGGCCCATACCATCACAGTCAACGGAACGCGCCACAGCGTCGATGTCGACGACGACACCCCCTTGCTCTGGGTGCTGCGCGACAATCTGCAGCTGACCGGAACCAAATTCGGCTGCGGCGTCGCGCAATGCGGCGCCTGCACCGTCTACATGGACGGCCAGCCGCTACGCTCCTGCTCCCTGCCCGTCTCCGCGATCGGCGAAGCGAAGATAACCACGATCGAGGCGCTCGCCGGCAAGGAAGCCGAGGCCGTCCAGGCCGCCTGGGTCAAGCATGACGTGCCGCAATGCGGCTATTGCCAGTCCGGCCAGGTGATGAGCGCGATCGCGCTGCTCAAGGAGATCCGCAAGCCGAGCGATCGCGACATCGATCTCGCCATGAACGGCAATCTCTGCCGCTGCGCGACCTATGTCCGCATCCGCGCCGCGATCCACGACGCAGCACGCACGCTGGAGGGTTGATCATGACCGCGCACGACATCTCCCTCTCGCGCCGCAATATCCTGAAGGGCGCCGGCGCGCTCGTCATCGGCATGAGCCTGCCGCAGGCCGGCCGGGCGCAATCGGGCGCGGCGCAGGTATTCAAGCCGGGCGGCCCGGCCGCCTTCGCGCCGAACGCCTTCGTCCGCATCGCCGCCGACGATACGGTGACGGTGCTGGTCAAGCATATCGAGTTCGGCCAGGGCCCCTTCACCGGCCTCGCGACGCTCGTCGCCGAGGAGCTCGACGCCGACTGGGCCCAGATGCGGGCCGAGCACGCCGTCTCAGACCCCAAGCTCTATGCCAATCTCGCCTTCGGCATCCAGGGCACCGGCGGCTCGACCGCGATCGCCAATTCCTATGAGCAGATGCGCAAGGCCGGTGCGACCGCCCGCGCCATGCTGGTGCAGGCGGCAGCCGAGGCCTGGAAGGTTCCCGCCGGCGAGATCAGCGTCGAGAAGGGCGTGCTGAGGCATGGCTCCGGCAAGCAGGGCCGCTTCGGCGAGTTCGCCGAAGCCGCGTCGAAGCTGCAGGCTCCGGCCGAGGTCAAGCTCAAGGACCCCGCGCAGTTCAAGCTGATCGGCAAGGACGGCACGACGCCTCGCCTCGACAGCCAGGGCAAGTCGACCGGCAAGGCGCAGTTCACCATCGACATCCACACGCCGGAGATGCTGACGGTCGTCGTCGCGAGACCGCCGCGCTTCGGCGGCAAGGTCGCGTCCTTCGATGCGACCGAGGCGAAGAAGGTGAAGGGTGTCGTCGACATCAAGCAGATTCCCTCGGGCGTCGCCGTCTATGCGACCGGGACCTGGCCGGCGCTGAAAGGCCGCGAGGCCCTGAAGGTGACATGGGACGAGAGCGGCGCCGAGAAGCGCGGCAGCCGCGAACTCTTCGCCGAATATCGCAAGCTCGCCCGAACGGAAGGGACCATCGCCGGCAAGCACGGCGATGCCGAAGCGGTGCTCGCCAAGGCCGACAAGGTGATCGAGGCGGAATACGCCTTTCCCTATCTGGCGCATGCGCCGATGGAGCCGCTCGACGGCTATCTCGAATGGAATGCGCAAGGCGCGCTCGCTCGCCTCGGCAGCCAGCTCCAGACCATCGACCATCAGGTCATCGCCAAGGTGCTCGGCCTCGGACCGGAGAAGGTCACGGTCGAGACGATGCTCGGCGGCGGCAGCTTCGGCCGGCGGGCGCAGCCGAGCTCGGAGCTCGCGGTCGAGCTTGCCGAAGTCGCCAAGGCGATCGGCCCGAACCGGCCGGTCAAGCTGGTGCGGACTCGCGAGGACGATCTCTCCGGCGGCTATTACCGGCCGCTCTTCCTGCATCGCCTGCGCGGCGCGGTGAAGGACGGCAAGATCACCGCCTGGAGCGCCTCGCTGGTCGGCCAGTCCTTCCTGAAAGGCTCGCCCTTCGAGGCGATGATCAAGGACGGCATCGACCCGGTGATGGTCGAAGGCGCCAACGAGCTGCCCTATGAGATCGCCGATTTCCGCTGCGACCTGCACACCGTCGATGTCGGCGTGCCGACCCTGTGGTGGCGCTCGGTCGGGCACACCCATACCGGCTACGCCGTCGAGTGCTTTATCGATCAGCTGCTGCAGGCGGCAGGGCAGGACCCGGTTGCAGGGCGGCTCGCCCTGATGGGCAAGCAGCAGCGCCTCGCCAATGTGCTGAAGGCCGTCGCCGACCTCGCCAAATGGAATGGGCCCGGCCCCGCCAACGGTCGCGCCCGCGGCGTCGGCGTGGTCGAGAGCTTCGGCTCCTATGTGGCGCAGATCGCCGAGGTCTCGCTCGGCGAGGGCGGCGAGCCAAAAGTGCACAAGGTCTGGTGTGCGGTGGATTGCGGCGTCGCGGTCAATCCCGACATCATCCGCGCGCAGATGGAGGGCGGCATCGGCTTCGGCCTCGGCCATGCCCTCTATGGCGAATTGACGCTCGACCAGGGCAAGCCGGTCCAGGGCAATTTCGACAGTTACCGCTCGCTGCGCATCAACGAAATGCCGGAGGTCGAGGTCAGAATCGTGGCGTCGACCGAGAAGCCGACCGGAGTCGGCGAGCCCGGCGTGCCGCCGATCGGGCCGGCGGTCGCCAACGCGCTGGCGCGGCTCGGCCGAGAACGGCCACTGTCGCTGCCGATGGTCGGAGGGACGGTGTGATGCGGTCGATCGCTCTCGCTACCACTGTCGCTGCGGTCACTCTGCTGCTCGGCAGCGCCTTCACGCTGGCGCAGACCGCGCCGGCGCCGGGCGGAGCGGCTCTCCGCCCCGCCGCCAGCTTTGTCGGCATCGCCAATCAGCGCGACCGCTCGGTCGCGCTGTTCACCGAGATCGGCAAGGTGCTGCAGCATCCGCGCTGCATGAACTGCCACCCGGCGACGGAACGGCCGCGCCAGAGCGATGCCAGGCGACTACACCAGCCGATGGTTGTGCGCGGCAAGGACGGACATGGTGCGCCCGGCCTCGCCTGCACCACCTGCCACGGCAAGCAGAACTTCGACCCGGCCGGCATCCCCGGCGATGGCCACTGGGCGCTGGCCCCGGCCTCGATGGCCTGGGAGGGCAAGACGCTCGGACAGATCTGCGAGCAACTCAAGGACCAGAACCGCAATGGCAGCCGCGACCTTGCAGCGATCGTCAAGCACGTCACCTCGGACACGCTGGTGCTCTGGGGCTGGAACCCCGGCAAGGGCCGTCAGCCCGCGCCGGGGACGAATGCGCAGTTCGGCGAGCTGATGCAGGCCTGGGTCGATAGCGGGGCCGCCTGCCCGGCGGGGTAGGCGGGCCGTTGAGCCTTACCGTCATGGTCGGGCTTGTCCCAACCATCCACGTCTGCGCTTCGCGGATCGCGTGCAGTGTTCAAGACGTGGATGCTCGCCACAGGGGCGAGCATGACGGCATCACCTGAACGGCGGCTCGTCGAAGCTCCTGAGCTTGCGCGAGTGGATCTGTGAGCCGGCTTCCTTCAGCTTCTCCAGTGCGGCAAGGCCGATCTTGAGGTGCTCGCCGACCGCCCGCTCATAGAAGGCGTTGGCGGCGCCGGGCAGCTTGATCTCGCCGTGCAGCGGCTTGTCGGAGACGCAGAGCAGAGTGCCGTAGGGCACGCGCAGGCGATAACCCTGTGCGGCGATGGTACCCGATTCCATGTCGACCGCGATGGCGCGCGACAGGTTGATGCGCTTGCGCTCCTTGCTCCAGCGCAGCTCCCAGTTGCGGTCGTCCTGGGTGACGACGGTGCCGGTGCGCAGGCGCTGCTTCAGCCGGTCGCCCTTCTCGCCGGTGACCTCGGCCGCCGCCTCCTGCAGGGCGACCTGGACCTCGGCCAGCGCCGGGACCGGCACGTCGGGCGGCACCAATTCGTCGAGAATGCCGTCCTGGCGGAGATAGGCGTGGGCAAGGACATAATCGCCGATGATCTGCGTCTGGCGCAGCCCGCCGCAATGGCCGACCATCAGCCAGCAATTGGGCCTGAGCACTGCGAGGTGGTCGGTGATGTTCTTGGCGTTGGAGGGGCCGACGCCGATATTGACCAAAGTGACGCCCTCGCCCTCCGCGCGGATCAGGTGATAGGCCGGCATCTGGAAGCGGTGCCAGGGCGCCGACATCACCCGCTCGGCGGCGCTGACGTCGATGCCGTCGCGGTCGATGCGGATGCCGCCCGGCGCGACCAGCGCCTCTGCGGTCCCCGCCTCGATCTCGGCCAGGGCGAGACGGACGAACTGGTCGACATAGCGATGGTAGTTGGTCAGCAGCACCCAGGGCTGCACGGCGCGCCAGTCGGTGCCGGTGTAGTGCACCAGGCGGCGCAGCGAGTAATCGACCCTGACCGCGTCGAAGAGCGAGAGCGGGCGCGGCTCGCCCTCGACGATCTCGAAGGTGCCGTCGGCGATCTCGTCGCCGACCAGTGCCAGTAGCGGCGTCGGAAAGTAGCGGGCGAGCTCGGCGGCCGTGACCGTGCCGCGGCCGAGCTCGTCGCCGCCGTCGAGCGCATAGGGGTAGGGGATCTCCTGATTGCTGATCCCGGTCTCGATCGTCGCGCCGTATTCCTCGACCAGCGGCTGGAGCTGGTCGAGCAGATAGGCGCGGAATTCGGCCGGCTGCGTCACCGTGGTCGAGTAGATGCCCGGCATGGCGAATTTGGCATAGCCGCGCCGCGTCGCCGCCGGCAGCTTCGACGGCTCGTAGGTGACGCGCAGCATCGGGTAGCGATAGAGCGCCCGCTCCTCCGGCGTCGGCGGCTCGGCCGTGGTGAAGAAGCGCTGCAAATCGTTCCGTAGCGCCGTCCGTGCCTGCTCGTAGAGCAGCTCCAGCCGGTCGACGGCCTCCTGCGGGGTGGCGGCGATCTCGAATGTCATGCGCGAACGATCCTCTCGTTCGGGGTGCTTGTAGCTGGGCCGGCGAGGCCCTGACAACAGCGCCAAAAAGAAGCGACTTGCTCCGCAGCAATTTTTGGATACAATTATCCTGTGACTATCGCCCCGCTCGCTGCTACCACGACCGCATCCGTCCTCGCCCAGCGCCTGCGCGAGGCGATCGATGCCGGGCGCTGGCAGCCGGGCGAGCTGCTGCGCCAGGAGCAGATCGCCGCCGAATACGGCGTCAGCCGCATCCCGGTGCGTGAGGCGCTGGCGCAGTTGCAGAGCGAGGGCCTGCTCGAGATCGCGCATTATCGCGGCGCCCGCGTGAGCCGGCCGCAGGCCGCAGAGATCGACGAGCTCTTCGATCTCAGGCTGCTGGTCGAAAGCGACCTGCTGACGCGAGCTTTTAGCCGGCACGACCAGCGCTCCCTGCGCGAACTGACGCGGCTGCAGGATAGGCTGGAGGATGCCGACGACCGCCTCGGCTGGATTTCCGGCGACATCGCCTTCCACGAAGCGCTCTACGGACCGGCGGAGCGCCCGCGCAGCCTTGCTTTGTTCCGGCAACTGCGTGCGCCGATCGACCGCTTCAGCGCACAGGCTCTCGGTCCCCGGGCACGCAAGCAGGGCTGGGCCGACGAGCACCGCCAGCTGATCGCCGCGGTCGCGGTGGGCGATGCAGCCGCGGTCCAAAAAATCCTCGAACAGCATCTGCAGGCGACGCGGGCAGTGGTGCTCGCTGCCTGCTCCGGAGAAGGAGACGATTGATGGCGACGCATGGCGCAACGATCACCTGGCAGCGCGGCGATGAGGCCTTTCTCGACAACCGCTACAGCCGTGCCCATCTCTGGCGCTTCGATGGCGGGCTGGAGGTGCCGGCATCGAGCTCGCCGCATGTGGTGCGCGTGCCCTTTTCCAACCCGGCCAATGTCGATCCGGAGGAAGCCTATGTCGCGGGCTTGTCGAGCTGCCACATGCTGACGTTCCTCAATCTCGCGGCGATCCGCGGCTACCGGGTCGACAGCTATGCCGACGCGGCCGAAGGCGCGATGGCGAAAAACGCCGAAGGCAGGGAGTGGGTAGCGACAGTGACGCTGAAGCCGCATGTCGTCTTCAGCGGGCCGAAGGCGCCCGACGCGGCAGCCGTCGAAGCCCTGCATCATGATGCGCACGCCAACTGCTTCCTGGCCAATTCGGTACGCTCGGCGCTGGAGACGCAGGGCAGCTGGGATTATCGCCCCGCCTGAAGGCCAGTTCGGCACTCGCGCCGATGCGCATTCACTGCGCCGCGAGCAGATCGTCTTCGGCCACGAGCCGACCGATGAAGCCGAGTTGGCGGTCAACGCAAGCCTCGCGCTCATAGCGTGCGACGACGGTCTGGCGCGCGGCGGCGCGCAGCGGCGCAACCTCATCCTGCCGGTCGAGCGCGGCAATCACCGTCCTCGCCAGCCTCGCCTCGTTGAAGAAGGGCGCGAGCAGGCCGTTGACGCCGTGGCGGATCACCTCCTGCACCGGCGGCGTCGCCGAGCCGACGATCAGCGCGCCGCAGGCCATCGCCTCCAGCATCGACCAGGACAGGACGAAGGGAACGCTCAGATAGACATGGGCGGCCGAGACCTGGAACAGCCTGACGAGGTCGGCATGGGCGAGCCAGGGTATATGGACGATACGGTCGGCGAGGCCGGTCTCCTCCAGCATCACCTCGCGCCAGGGTCGCCCGTCCGGGCGCGGCCGGCCATAGCCCGGGCCATCGCCGCCGACCGCGACGAAGACCACCTCGGGCCGCTCCCGCGCGATCCTGGCCGCCGCCCGCATGAACTGCGGATAGCCGCGATAGGGATCGAGATCGCGCGCCGCGAAGGTGACGACGGGAGCGCCGGGGCGGAGCACGCGCCCATTGGGCAAGGTGAACATCGCCTGCGCATCCGGACGGCAGAAATGGATGTCGATGCCGTCATGGCAGACGGCAATGCGCTGCTGCAGGGCGCGGGGATATTGCCGCTGCTGCCAGCGGGTCGGCGCATAGGCGAAGTCGAGCGCTTGCAGCGTCACCAGCTGGGCGGCGTTGCGCATGCGGATGCGCCGCCGCTCGCCCTCCGGAACGGCGAAGGCCGGATCGAAGTCGAGGTCGGAACCCGTCGCGTTGTAGAAATATTCGCAATAGCCGATCAGCGGCACGCCCGGCATCGCGTCCTTGGCGAAGAGCATGCCGCCCCAGCCGACATGACCGAGGATCGCGTCCGGCCGGTCGTGCCGGTGCAATCTGCTCAACTCAACGGCAACCGCCTCACCGGTGCGCACATGATAGTCGGTGGCCGCCAGCGTCGCATGCGCGGTCGCCGGCTCGCCGACGGAATAGGCAATCTGCCTCACTCCCGGGCGATCCGGTTCGGGCTTCTCCGTCACCAGCGTGACCTCGCCACCCTCGGCGACGAGGCGCTGGATCAGGTGAGCGAACTGACCAGATCCTGAACGATGAACGAATAGGACGTGCATGAGGCCAGCAGGATCCCGCCATAGCGCAGCGCGTCGCCCCACCATTGCTCGAGGCGGCGCAAGGTGTCGTGGGTAGCCTGGAGATCGGCGACGAGATCGCCGTCGAGCCCCTGGCTGAATTGGCTGGTCTCGTCGAGGAGCTTCAAGCGCTCGACCAGAAGCTGGCCCTTCGGCGAGAGCGAGATGCGGGCAAGGCGGCGGTCGCGGGGCGAGGCGCCGCGCTCCAGATAGCCGCTCTCGACCAGTTGCTTGAGATTGTAGGAGGCGTTCGAGCCGACATAGTGCCCGCGATCGAGCAGGTCGCGCACCGCGATCTCGCCTGAGCCGATGGTGAACAGCACCATCACCTGCGAGGGCGAGATGTCGTCGACGCCGAGCTTGCTGAGCTCCAGCCTGAGATAGTCGAGAAAGCGCCGGCTGATCCGCTCGACCATGCGAGCGAGGTCGAGCTGCGATACCGGGGCCCGCGCCGAGCCTGATTCGGCTTCGAGACGGCGGACTCCGTCGGGGGGATCTCCATTGAAGCCATTGCCTAGGAATCGAGCGCCGTCATGGGGTTTCAGATGCATTCCCTACTCCGCCTGATCTCGAAATGAGCAGTCAGCCCTCCGGGCCCCTTCGGCTGACGAATAGCCTATACGCAAAGCACATGCCACCCCGAACCGAAGGAGATTAAGATTTTATCGGAATCAACATAGTCATGAACTGTTTCAAAATTTGAAATGTAGCACGCTTCTGCCATATTTCCGGTAATTTCCGTTGTTTCATAAGACTTCATCTGTCATATTATAGACACGACTTGTGTGGCACGCTTTTATAACGCTCAGAACCTGCCGTATCGGCATAGGCGTCGATCCCGCCATCTGATGGCCAGCCCCATTCGGAGATCTGCATGAAGGTTGCGACCCAGCCTGCCGACGTCCTGATTCGCGGCCTGCAGCGCGGCTTTGCCGGGGGGCTGGCCTATGCCGCCTTCCTCAGCTTCTGCGTCAACATCCTGCTGCTGACCGTGCCGATGTTCATGCTGCAGGTTCAGGATCGCGTCATCGTCAGCCGCAGCTACGACACCTTGACCATGCTGCTGGTGATCGCAGTCGGGGCGCTGGCGCTCTACGGCGCGATCGAGTTCATCCGCTCGCTCACCTTCCAGGCGATGGCGAGCATCCTTGCCCGCCGCCTCAACCTGCCGGCGCTGCAGGCCGCCGTCTCGACCTCGCTGGAAAAGGGGTCCGGCCAGGCGACCCAGGCGATCCGCGATCTCAACGAGCTCCGCTACTTCGTTGCGAGCTCGGCGATCGCGACGCCGCTGGAGGCGATGTGGGCGCCGATCTTCCTCGCGGTGCTCTTCGCCTTCCACTGGATCTACGGCCTGGTCGGCCTGGCCTCGCTGCTGATCCTGCTGCTGCTCGGCGTCGTCTCGGACATGCTGACCCGGAGGGCGCTGAAGGAAGCGAACGAGGAAGGCGTCGCCTCGATCAACGAGATCAGCGCCACCTTGCGCCACGCCGAGACGATCGAGGCGATGGGCATGCTGCCGGCCCTGTCGAGCCGCTGGCGGGCCAAGCAGATCGCCATGCTGGAGCATCTCGATCTCGGCACCCGCCGCGGCAAGTTCATCGCCGCCATCACCCGTGCGAGCCGCATGACCATGCAGCTCGCGATCTATGCGACCGGCGCCGTGCTGATCATCCGGCACGAGGTCTCTGCCGGCACGCTGATGGCGGCCAGCATCCTGCTCGGCCGATTGCTGGCCCCGTTCGATTCGATGATCACCGACTGGCGGCAATGGGTGCTCGCCGCCGCGGCCTGGAAGCGCGTGCGCGAGCTCCTGCAATCGCAGAGCTCGCAGCGCCAGAGCGTGCCGACCCCGGCGACTGAAGGAGACCTCGTCATCGACCGGCTGGTCTACGCCCCCAAGGGCGGCGAGCAGACGGTGATCAAGGGCGTCTCCTTCACGCTCGAACCGGGTGACGTGCTCGGGCTGGTCGGCCCGTCCGGAGCCGGCAAATCGACGCTGGCGCGCCTGATCGTGGGCGTGCTCAAGCCGAATGTCGGCGGCGTCTATCTCGACGGCCACAACACTTATCTGTGGGAGCGCGGCTCCTTCGGCGACATGGTCGGCTATCTCCCGCAATCGGTCTCGCTGCTCGACGGCACCATCGCCGAGAACATCGCCCGGATGCGCAAGCCCGATCCGCACGCCATCCTGGAAGCGGCGCGCATCGCCGGCGTGCACGAGCTGATCGGCCGGCTGCCGCTCGGCTACGACACCAATGTCGCCGACAGCGACTTCAAGCTTTCGGGCGGCCAGCGCCAGCGTATCGGCCTGGCGCGGGCGCTCTACGGCATGCCGCGCCTCGTCGTGCTCGACGAGCCCAACGCCAATCTCGACACCGAGGGCGAGCAAAGCCTGATCCGCGCGATCCAGGCCGCCCGGGAGAGCGGCGCGATCGTGATCCTGATCGCGCACCGCCCCTCGGTGATGCAGGTCGTCGACAAGATCCTGGTGCTGCGCGAGGGCCGCGTCGCCCAGTTCGGCCCGCGCTCGGCGATCTCCGGCATGATCACGCCCGGCGGGGTGGTCGAGCTCGACCCCGCGAAACCGGCCGGTCAACAGCCCCCTGCCCGCGAGGTGAGCGCATGAGCGAGCTGCCGATGCTGCGCCGGCCCGACCGTGCGCTCGTGCCGATGAAAGTGGAGGCGGAGCCAGAGGAGCGCATGCCCTCGCTGCGCAATCTCGTCCTCGCCGGCGTCTGCGCTGTGGCGATCGGCTTCGGCGGCTTCGGCGCCTGGGCGGTGACGGCGCGGCTCGACAATGCCGCGGTCGCCCAGGGCACCGTCATCGTCGACAGCCGGCGCAAGACAGTCAGCCATCTGGAGGGCGGTATCCTCAAGACCCTGCTCAAGGCCGAGGGCGAGCGCGTCGCCAAGGACGAGCCACTGCTCAGGCTGGAGGATGCCCGCGCCCGCGCCGAGCTGCAGCAGCTCGAAGGCAAGCGCGTCGGACTCGACGCCAGGCTCGCCCGCCTGCGCGCCGAGCAGGCCGATGCGACGGAGATCGACTTCCCCGAGGATATCGAGAAGGCACGGACGCCGATCGCGCGCGAGGTGATCAATGCCGAGCGCGCGCTCTTCCGCGCCCGCGCCCAGGTCTATGACGGCAAGACCCGCATCCAGCAGCGCGTGATCGAGCAGCACCAGGCCGAGTCCGAGGCGCTGCAGGCGCAAATCGACGCCGTGCGCAACCAGCGCACGCTCATCGACGAGGAGGTGAAGACGATCGCCGAGCTCTACGAGAAGCGCTACGCCAAGCGCTCCCAGCTCGTCGAACTCCAGACCCGCCAGAGCGAGCTCACCGGGCGTGCCGGCGAGATGAAGGCGCGCAAGGCCAAGGCGGAGCAGGCCGTCGCCGGCGCCGAGCTCGAGATCAAGGCGATCAGCCTCGACCGCCAGAGCGAGATCGCCAAGGACCTGCAAGACAGCCAGCTCCAGCTCTCGGAGGTGGTCGAGCGCATCGTCCAGGCGCAGGACGTGCTGCGCCGGCTGGTGGTGACCGCGCCGCAGGAAGGCATCGTCGCCAATATCCGCATGCGGACCGCCGGCAGCGTCGTCACGGCGGGCGAGGCGATTCTCGACATCGTGCCCGAGCAGGAGCCGCTCATCGTCGAGGCCAAGGTCGATCCGCGCGACATCGATTCGGTCCGGGTCGGCGCCGATACGCAGGTCAGGCTCACCGCCTTCAACGCCCGGATCATGCCCCCGCTCCTGGCGAAGGTCTCTTATGTCGCAGCCGACCAGCTGATCGACGACAAGACCGGCAATGCCTTCTTCATTGTCCGCGCCGAGATCACGCCGCAGAGCCTGAAGGAGAACAAGGTGACCTTGCATGCCGGCATGGCGGCGGAGGTGCTGATCGTCAACGGCCGGCGTTTTGCGGCGGACTACCTGCTCTCGCCCATAAGGGACAGCTTCAATCGCGCCTTCAGGGAGGATTGAGCCCGGCCGATCCGGCCGCCGAAGTTGGATCGTATCGCCGACCGATTCCAGATCGAAGCAATATACTTCGAAATCCGTATCAAACTCTCAGTATAATCCTCGCGTGAACAATATATAAAATGACGTAAACTTTGCTGCATCGCAAAATAGTCATAATATATTGCTTGATACCATGATCTTCTAGGCTACTCTCATGAGTGTCGCGCGATGGCGAACCTCTGGATCGCCATCGAAACCGCACCGTGACCCAGAACGAGCGGCGGACGTTCTCCGCATATCTGGTGGTGCTCTCTGATCACCGAGGAGGTGACGAATGGCCACGATCGAAGGCAGTGCATTCGACGATTTCTTGATTGGGACACGCTTCAGTGACGTGATCCTTGCCGGCGCCGGGGACGACATCGTCCATGGCGGCAACCAGGTGGACTCTCTCTTCGGCGAAGAGGGTGACGACCTGATCTACGGCGATGCCGGCAACGACTTCCTGTCCGGCGGCGAGGGCAATGATGCGCTCTTCGGCGGCGCGGATGACGACGTGCTCTCCGGCGGCGAAGGCAATGACAGCCTGTTCGGCGGTGAGGGCGACGACGTTCTCGACGGCGGCGCCGGCGACGACATCCTGCGCGGCAATGCCGGCGACGACGTGCTGCGCGGCGGTGATGGCGACGACCTGCTCCAGGGCGGGCCGGGCGACGACATCCTGCTCGGCGGCGCCGGCAATGACGTGCTGCAGGGCGGCGTCGGCAGCGACGTACTCGAGGGCGGCGCCGGCAACGACGTCCTTCAGGGCGGCGCGGGCGACGATCTGCTCTTCGCCGGCGCTGGTGACGACATCCTCTCCGGCGGGTCCGGCGACGACGTCTTCATCTTCAACGGCGGCGGCGGCAATGACGTCGTGCTCGACTTCGATGCCGGCCACGACCTGCTGCAGATCTCCAGCGGCATCAATGGCACCGACATCGGCTCGGCCGAGGACGTGGCGGCGCGCGCCACCACGGTCGGCGGCAATGCCGTCGTCGATCTCGGCAATGGCGACACCGTGACCATCGTCGGCGTCACCGCCGAAGACATCCAGGCCGATCCGAACTCCTACTTCTCGGTCGCCTGACGCTCTTAAGGCGCCGGCCGGACCATCGGTTCGGCCGGCGCCTACCTCCTGCCCTTTCGGAACAGGCTCCTCATGCTTTCTCTCGCGCCCGCGCCGGTCACGGACGGCCTGAGCCCCCAGCTGCATCTCTCCCGGCTGAGCGGCTCGGCCTTCCTGCTGAGCTGGACTATCGACGCTCCCATGCTGTCGCGACCACGCATTGCGCTGGCGGGAGGGGAGAAGCGTCTGGCGTCGGCCTCGGTCGTCCTGCCGCTTGGCGACGGGCGCCTGCGCGTCGTCGTCGTCTTCCGCCATGGCGGGCCCGGCGAGGTCGTCGCCACCCTGTCCGACGACAATCCCGGCGGCGACATCACTGCGCGATTCGATCCCGACCTGGTTCACGGCATGGCCGATGCTGAGGATCTCGTCCGCGACGCGACGCCGGATGCGCGCCGCATGCTCGCCAACGCGCTGGTCGGCCATTGGCCCACTCTGTTCGGGCTGAGCCAGGCCGCTGGCTATCTCGGCTTCCTGCGCCAATTCCTGCTGATCCTCGCCCGCAAGCCCTCGGCGGCGGCGCCGGTCGCCAGGCTAACCGAAGGCAAGGTTCTGCTGGAGACGACGGTTCCCGGCCGGCTCTCCGGCGTTCAGACCGCCTACCGGCTCGATGCCGGCGGGCTCTCCCGTTTGCCAGGAAAGCCGCGCCTGGGCCGCGCCGATCGCGCCGGCAACCGGCCGTTGCACCTGGTCGTCGACGAATTCCCACCGCAGGCTGGCGGGCTGCTGATCCTGCAGGCCGACTCCGGCCTGATCGCCCGGACCGTCGCCGCCCGGCAGGACGTTCCCTCGCTCGGGCGCTGGTGGGCCGGCAAGGCGAGCCAACGTGACGGGCTGCGCAGCTGGCTGGTCGAGCAGCTCTCCGGCCTGTCGGAGCAGGGCCGCCTGCTGGCGATCGAGATGCAGAGACGCCTGCCGCTTGCCGCCCAGAGCGTACGCCGCAATGACGACCTGCCCTCGGCGGAGCTCGACCTCGCCGTCACTACCCCGGCCGGGCTCCTGCTCGGCGGGTGGTACCGCGACGCCGAAGGCCTGCTCGACGAGATGCTGCTGCATCGCTCCGAGGGCGAGCCGACGCCGGTGCTCGAGCGGCTGGAGACCTTCCCCGCGCTGCTGCCCGCCGGCACCAATGGCGACGTCAAGCGCGCCACCGGTTTTGCTGCCCTGATCCCCGGCTATGCTCGTGGCGCGCCAGTGCTGCAGCCACGGGTCGAGCTCAAGCTGAAATCCGGCACCGTGCTGTCGCTGCGCCCCAATGCGCAGCCCGCAGACGCCCTCGCCATCCGGGCCCGGGCGCTGGCCGCGATCCCGCCCCAGCACCTGACCGCGCAAATGCTGGAGCGGACGATCGCGCCGGTCCTCGCAGACTGCCAGGCGGCTTTGCGCCAGACCCTACCGGAGCCCCGCATCAGGAGCTTCGGCAAGGGCCCCGCACATCCCGCAGTCTCGGTGGTGATCCCGCTCTATCGCGTCTACGATTTCCTGCGCATCCAGGTCTCGGCTTTCGCCGCCGATCGCTGGTTCGCCGAGAAGGCCGAGCTGATCTACGTGCTCGATTCACCCGAGCACGAGGGCGAGGTCGCGCATCTCCTCGGCGGCCTCTTCCTCGCCTATGGGCTGCCGATGCAGCTCGTGGTGATGGGCCGCAATGGCGGCTTCTCGGCCGCCTGCAATGCCGGCGCGGCCGCCTCTCGCGGCCAGGCGCTCGCCATGGTCAATTCCGATGTCATCCCCGACAGCGAGGGCTGGCTGCCGGCGCTGTTGCAGCGCATCGAGCCGCATCGGCGCACCGGCGCGGTCGGGCCCAAGCTGCTCTACGACGATGGCTCGCTGCAGCATGCGGGGCTCTTCTTCAAGCGCGACAGTAAAGGCACCTGGCTCAACCATCATTACTTCAAGGGCATGCCCAGTGGCTATGCGCCGGCCAATGTCGAGCGGCCGGTGCCGGGCGTCACCGGCGCCTGCATCGTCATGCCGCGGGCGCTGTTCATGGAGATCGGCGGCTTCGACGATGCTTACGTCATCGGCGACTACGAGGACAGCGATCTCTGCCTCAAGATCGCCCGGGCCGGGCTCGGCATCGTCTATGTCCCGAGCGTCCAGCTCTACCATCTCGAGCGCCAGTCGATCTCGAAGAGCCTCGACTACACCCGCGGCGTCGCCTCGCAGCACAATTCCTGGCTCCAGACCCGGCGCTGGGACGCTCAGATCGAAGCGCTGATGGCGGCGATCGACAAGCCCGCGCCGCAGCAGCTCGTGCCGACGCCGGGTCTGCGGCCCGAGCCCGACTTCCTCCTTTCCCGCGCCAATCTCAGAAGGGCGACAGCGGCATGACGGCGACCCTCGCCCTGCGACAGACCACTCCGGAAGCCGCGCCCGCGATCGGACCGATGACGCCCGAGCTCGCCTGGCTGATGGCGCATGTCCAGACGAACCGCTTCCTGCCGCATCCGCCGCCGGATTCGATCTTCGTCGGGGATGGCGACTACCGCGCCATCGGCGCCGAATTCCTCGGGCATTTCGTCCGGATCGGCCGGCTCAAGCCGCATGAGCGCGTCTTCGACATCGGCTGCGGCATCGGCCGCATGGCGGTGCCGCTGACGCAGTATCTCGATCCCGAGCGCGGCAGCTATGACGGCGTCGATCCGGTCATGGACGGCATCCTCTGGTGCGCCCAGACGATCACGCCGGCCTATCCGCGCTTCCGTTTCCAGCGCCTCGACATCGCCCATCCGCTCTACAACCCGCAGGGCTCGCTACCGGGCAACGAGGTGCGCTTCGGCTTCGCCAACCAGAGCTTCGACTTCATCACCATGACCTCGGTGGCGACGCATCTGCCGCCGGACGAGCTCGTGGTCTATCTCAACGAAGCGGCGCGCCTGCTGGCGCCGGGCGGACGGCTCTTCCTCACCGCCTTCGCCCTCGACGGCCAGAGCACCGGCCAGGAGCGCCTGAAGTTCCGGCGCTGGGGCGAGGGTCCCGGCTGGTATGCGATCGAGGAGGCGCCGCTGGCCGCCGCCGGCATCGATGCCGGTTTCCTGCTCGAACACGCCACCCAGGCCGGACTTGCGGTCGAGCGGCTCGACCCTGGCCATTGGCGTGGCCAGAGCGCCGCCCACTACCAGGACCTGCTGATCGCCGTGAAACCAGGGGTCCAGCGATGAGCCGGCGCATCCTCGTCGTCGCCCATAACCATCCGGACCTGCATCCGGGCGGCACCGAGATCTTCGCGCATGACCTGGCGAGGGCTTACCGCAGCGAGGACTGCGAGGCGCTCTTCCTCGGCGCGACCAATGCGATCCACCGCCAGCCGCATCCCGGCACCGCCTTCCAGGCAACCGGGGCGGATGGCGATCTTCTGCTCTGGAGCGGCCATTTCGACCGCTTCCATCTCAGCCAGATCGACCATTACGGCACCTTGCAGGATCTCGGCTCGCTGCTGACCGAGTTCAGGCCGGACGTGATCCACATCCACCATCTCGTCTTGATCGGGGCCGAATTCCTGGCGCTGGCGCGACGGCTGCTGCCGCAGGCGGCGATCGTGATGACGCTGCACGACTACTATTCGATCTGCCATCACGACGGACTGATGGTGCGAACCGGCGACAAGCAGCGCTGCACCGGCGCATCGCCCGCCAAATGCCATGGCTGCTTCCCGGAGATCGGCCCGGACCGTTTCCTGCTGCGCGAGCGCTTCCTCAAGACCCATCTCTCCGCCGTCGACCGTTTCGTCGCCCCCAGCCGCTTCCTGCGCCAGCACTATGCCGACTGGGGCCTGCCGGCCGAGAAGATCGAGGTCGTCGCCAATGCGCGGCCAGCGCAGATGCCGGTGCCGCACCGGCATACCCATGGCGCCCGCAACCGCTTCGGCTATTTCGGCAACCTCAACCCCTGGAAAGGCGTGCTGCCGCTGCTGCATGCCGCCAAGCTCCTGCGCGACGAGGGCGGTGAGAGCTTCGAACTGCGCATCCATGGCGGTGCGCCGTTCCAGAGCGAAGCTTTCACCACCGCCCTCGACGAGGCGCTGGCAGAGGCGGGTGCGGAAGTCTTCCATTGCGGCCCCTATCGCCGGGACGAGATGCCGGCGCTGATGGCCGAGGTCGACTGGGTGGTGATGCCCTCGATCTGGTACGAGAACGCTCCCCTCGTCATCCAGGAAGCCTTCCAGCACCTGCGGCCGGTGATCGCCAGCAATATCGGCGGCATGGCCGAGATGGTGCGCGACGGCGTCGACGGCTTGCATGCCCGCCCGGGCGATCCCCGCCATCTCGCGCAGGTGATGCGCCGCGCCGCGAGCGAGGACGGGCTCTGGCGCCGCCTCGTCGACGGCATCGAACCCTCGCCCGGCATGGACGCCTGCGCGCAGGCGCATCTTGCCCTGTTCGATCAACTCAAACTGGCGGAGGCGGCATGACCAGCATGACGACGATGCACAGTCCGGATGGAACCGTAAGCGACGCGAGCGAGACCCCGGCAAAGCTCAACGGACGCGTCGACGCGCTCGACGGCAACCGGCTGCATGGCTGGATCTGGGACGAGGCGCGGCCGGAGGAACGGCTGATCGTGCGCCTGATGCGCAATGGCCTCAAGGTGCAGGAGGCGGTGGCCGACCAGGGCCGCATCGACCTGCGCCGCAACGGCATCGGCGACGGCCGGCACGCCTTCGCAATGGAGCTCGATGACAGGACCGCGGCGGCACGCGAGGCGCTGACCATCGTCGGTGTCTCGCCGAGCACCGGCGTTGAGCTCGAACTGCGCCTGCCACCGGCGGCGGAGCTCGCGGCCGAGGCGGCGATCGCCGTGCCGCTCGCCCGCTTCTTCGACCGGGTCGAGGCGCTGATCGCGCTGCAGCGGCGCTCGCAGCTGACCCAGAAGGAGCTGCTCGACAAGGTCGGCGAGCTCGGCGTGCAGCTGGCGCAGCATCGCCAGCGCGAGGCCGAGACGAAGCAGTCCGAGGAGACCGTGGGCAATGGCGCGATCGCGTCCCGTCTCGGCGAGATCGACGTCTTCCAGATGCGCTTCGACCAGACGCTGCGGGCCTTCGACGACCGGCTGGTCGCGATCCGCAAGGAGGCCAAGGCGCCGCTCCGGCAGGTCACCGTCGTGCTCGGCTTCCTCTCGGGCCTGTCGGCGCTGCTCTCCTTCGTCACGCTCACCGTCATGCTGATGGGCAGGTGAGGCGATGAACGAGGTCATCATCCCCGAACGGACCATGATCAGCCCGGCGCCGACTGTCGCCTGGACCCCGCTCGGCGAGAACGCGATCCTGGTGATGAGCGCCTGCGATGCGCTGCCCGGCAAGGTGCCGGTCGCGGTCGACGGCAACCCGCGCAACCGCGTCGAGACGATGGCGCTGACCTGGCGCCGGCCACAGGCCGACGCCGCACACGCCACCGGCTTCCTCTGCCTCGCCCCCGCTCCGTCGCCTGATCGTGCCGGCTCCGGCGCGATCCTGCTCGGCCGGCCCGGCCGCCCGTTGCGGCTAATCCTGGCGCCGAAGCCGATGCCGCTGCAGGCCTTCCTCGCCGCGCTCGCGGACGAAGCCGGCCAGGCTTTCCCGACCGTGGTCGACGGACTGCTGGAAGTGCTCCTCTCCGGCAAGTCGAACCCGCGCCGCCTGCGTGCCGTCGGCATGCTCCTGCAATCGGTCGCCAAGCCCGGCGGCTTCGTCGAGGTGATGGGCCCGCTCGAGGAGGGCATCTTCCTGCAGGGCTGGACCTCGAACTTCGCGGCAGGGCGAACCAAGCTGCTGATCGCCCATGGCGGGCTCTCGCCGGCGGTGCTGGAGGCCGGCACCTTCGAGCGCGACGATCTCGGCGAGGGAGCCTGCGGCTTCTTCGGTCTGCTGGAGGAGTGCGCGATCCGCCATCCCAGCGAGATCGAGCGGCTGTTCTTCCGCGCCAATGACGGCTGGCGGGCGCTCGAGGTCTATGACCGCCACGTCCTGCTCGAACAGATCACGGTGCCCGGCCATCTGCGCGACGGGCTGCAGCGCGGTACCGCCCCCCCGGCGACGACCGAGAAGCTGAAGCAGGCCTCGCAGCGCTTCGACGGGCGCGACACCATCTCCTTCCTGGAGCAGCCGGTGCGCGCCGGCATCGACGATGCCACCATCGTCGAGGGCACCGGCGTCCTGATCATCGGCTGGCTGTTCGATCCCGAGCGCCTGACCGGCAACGTCACGCTGCGCAGCGGCACGCAGTCCTGCGCCCTCGACAAGAGCTGGACGCGCGCCGTGCGACCGGACGTCACCGCCGCCTTCGCCGAGGACCCGCGCTTCGGCCCGGCCATGGCGAGCCGGCGCAACAGCCACGGCTTCATCGTCTTCGCGCCGAAGCTGCTGCCGGAGCCCGGCCAGCCGCTCTATCTCGAATTCGAGGTTGAGGGCCATGGCCCGGCCTTCCTGCCGCTGGCGCCCGGGCGCAACCCGGCCCGGCGCGCGCTGGAGCGGGTCTTCGGCCTGCTCGACCCGCGCTCCTCGACCGCGACGGCCGTCGTCGAAAAGCAGATCGCGCCGGCGCTGCAATCCGCCGAGATCCCGCCGCCCAAGGCGATCGAGACGCATGATATCGGCCGCTTCAACGCCGATGCCGCTCTTGGGCTGGTGATCGGCCTCGACCAGCGCCAGCGCGAGCTCTCCAGCCTGTTCGCGCTGCTGGCGATCGATCCGGAAGTCAGGCCGCTGCCGATCGTCGTCGCCGCGCCCGGCGAGAGCTTCGACCGGCTCGGCGCCGAGGCGCGCCGGCTGGCCAAGTTCTACGGGCTCCAGGTCCGGCTCGTGCTGGTCGAGGGCGTCGAGGACAGCTGCGATGCGCTGGAGGCGGGCGTGCGCGCCTGCCGCTTCCAGACGGTGGCGCTGCTCTCCGGCGCAGCCCAGATCCGCATGCCCGGCTGGCTCGGACGCCTGGAGCGGGCCTATCGCGGCCGCGGCGGCCAATGCGTCGCGAGTCCAACCCTGCTCTTCGAGGACAATTCGATCCGCTGGGCCGGCGCCTGGCTCGAAGGCGAAGGCGCGAACCGGCGCGTCTACAACCGCTTCGTCGGCTATCCCCTGGATGCGATCGGCAGTCTCGGGCCGATGGAGGTCGCCGCCGGCGCGACCGAATGCTGCGTGATGTCGCGCAACGCCTTCCTCGAGGCGGACGGCTTCTCGCGCAGCTACTTCACGCCCAGCGAGAAGGGCCTCGATCTCTGCCTCAAGCTCAGGATGAACGGGGTGCCGTCGCTCTGGGTGCCGGAGGTCGAGATCTATGTCGTCGAGGACGGCGAGACCCGCCCCCATGTCGGCACACTGATCAACCTCGCCGACCGCACCAGTTTCGACCGGCGCTGGGCGCTGGCCATCTCCAACATGAGAGGATGAGCATGCGTATCCTCGTCGTCTCGCACGGCCACCCGTCGTTCTCGCTCGGTGGCGCCGAGATCGCTTCCTACAACCTGCACAAGGGCTTCCGCGCCAATAGCGAGGTGGACACGCACTACCTCGCCCGGGTCGGCGCGCCGACGCCACGCCATGCCGGCACGGCGCTGATGAGCCTGCGCCAGCGCGGCGGCGAACTGCTCTACTACGCCGAAGAATACGACCACTTCCTGCTCTCGAACCGCGCCACCGACGAGATCGAGCGCGATTTCGTCCGCGTGCTGCGGGATCTGAAGCCCGACGTGGTGCATTTCCACCATTTCATCGGCCTCGGCCTCGAATGCATCTTTGCGGTGCGCGACACGCTGCCGGATGCGCTGATCGTGGTGACCTTCCATGAATATCTCTCGATCTGCCACCATCACGGCCAGATGGTGAAGACCGGCGCCTTCAAGCTCTGCTACCGGGCCTCGCCGAGCGACTGCAACGCCTGCTTCCCGGACATCTCGCCGTCGCGCTTCCTCGCCCGCGAGACCTTCATCAAGGGCATCCTCAACCTCGCCGACCATTTCGTCTCGCCGAGCCGGTTCCTGGCCGAGCGCTACCAGCAATGGGGACTTGCCGCGGAGCGCTTCTCGGTGATCGAGAACGGCATCGATGTCGCCGAGGTCGCCCCGCCGCGGCCGCTGCCGGATACGGAGGGGCGGCGCTCGCGCTTTGCCTATTTCGGCCAGCTCACCCCCTATAAGGGCGCCGACATGCTCATCGACGCCGTCACCCGCATCCCGGAGCAGATCTGGGGCGAGGACAGCGTGCTCCTCGTCTATGGCGGCAACCTCGACCGGCAGCCGGAGGCCTACAAGAAGAAGTTCGCCGACCTGGTCGAGGCGGCCGGTCGGCGCGTGCGCTTCTGCGGCGCCTTCCAGAATCACGAGATGCCGAACCTGATGCGGTCGGTCGACTGGATGGTGATGCCCTCGGTCTGGTGGGAGAACTCACCGGTCGTGATCCAGGAAGCCTTCTTCCACGGCCGCCCGATCCTCGCCAGCAATCTCGGCGGCATGGCCGAGAAGATCACCGACGAGGTCGACGGGCTGCATTTCCGTTCCGGCAGCCCGGAGGACCTCGCCGACTGCATGACCCGGGCGCTGAGCGAGCCCGGGCTCTGGGAGCGCCTGCGCGCAGGCATCAGGAAGCCGCTCAGCCATGTCGACTGCGCCAATCAGCATCTGGCGCTCTACCAGCGCCTGATCGCCGAGCGGGGCATGCCGGCTCCGGCCAATCGCGCCGCCGCGCCGATGATCGCGTGAGCTGCGCGAAGACAAGAAGGGAGAACGCAACCATGGCCCGCATCCTCGTGATCAGCCCGTCAGGCGAGGTCTACGACCACGACAATGTCCGCTGGTACCGCCACGCCGACCTGCAGAGCCACATCAACCACTACCACAATATCGGCGACGCCTTCGTCTTCGATTCCTCGCTGAAGCTGCTCAACTTCGAGACGCTCGAGGAATTGCCGATCACCAGCATCGATCCCCAGCAGATCGACCGGTTCAACGCCGAGTTCGACTATGTCTTCCTGCGCGGCTCGAACTATGTCCACGCCGGGATGAACTGGAGCCGCACCGCCGAGGTGCTGCGCCGGCTGAAGCTGCCGGTGCTCGCCTTCGGCATCGGCGCGCAGGCACCGGTCAGCGGCAAGCTCGAACTCAGCGAGGACAGCAAGACCGTCCTCAAGCTGATCTCGGATTCGACGGCCTCTGTCGGCGTGCGCGGCACCTATTCGGCCGAGGTCATGCACGAGCTCGGCATCAAGAACGCCCGGATCATCGGCTGCCCGACCGCCTTCCGCAACAACCGGCCCGACCTCGCCATCCGCCTGCCGGCGCTCGACGCAGTAAAGCGGGTCGGCGTCACCCTGCGCCGCGAGGTCTCCAAGCACTACGCCAAGGACATCAAGCGCTACCTCACCTTCCACCGCGATCTGGTGAAGGCGATGGCGGATCGCTTCGAGGTCACGCTGATGTCGCAGGGCGAGGTCGAGGAGAAGAAGCTCGCTTTGGGCACACCCGAGCAGAAGCAGGAGGGCATGGCGGCTCTGCGCGAGAATGGCTGGGCGATGGCCTGGTATCTCGATGAGCAGATGGAAGGCCTCTACCGCGACCGGATGTTCTATTCGGATGTCGTCGCCGGCTACGAGCAGCTCGTGCGCAAGCTCGATCTCGTCCTCGGCTACCGGCTGCACGGCAATCTGATGGCGCTCGCCAATGGCACGCCCTCGATCTACTTCACCTATGACAGCCGCACCGTCGAGTTCGCCGAGACCTTCCAGATCCCGAGCGTCGACGTCTTCGGCGACAAGCCGTTCAGGCTGGAAGAGTACTGGGACCAGGCGCTCTTCGACCGCTTCAACGCGGCCTATGCCCGGACCTATGGCGCGATGAGCGCCTTCCTGAGCGAGAACAAGGTCGATCACAAGATGGCCAGGCCCGCTGCGGCCGCCGCTCCGTCCGCGCCGCCGGCTCCCGAGCCGGAAAGGAAGGTGGCATGAGGAGCGATCTTACTCTCCCGAAGCGCCGGCCCGCTTCTCCCTCCCCCCGCTTGCGGTGGGGAGGGCCGGGGTGGGGGGCAGTGCCGCTCGGCACCGGACGGGAAGACGTCCCGAGCCCGGCTTCGCGCCCCCCCATCCCATCCCCTTCCCCACCGCAAGCGGGGGGAAGGGGATGGGTCCCACGCTTCACGATGCTCGCATTCTTCCTGCTCCCCGTCCCTACCACCCTCGCGCAGGCACCCGCCCCAAAGGGGCCCGGCTACCGGCTGGAGATCGCCCCCGACGCGAAGGAGGAGACGGTCGTCTCCTGGGCACGCGAGCGCTGCGAGGAATGGGACCTGCCGGACGCGCCCTTGCGCGCCTTCCGCAACAGCAAGGGCGAGGTCGTCGCCTTCGCCAGCCATTACCGCAGCCGGCCGCTGATCGGCGGCAATCTCGGCGCGGTCCGCAAGAGCTGCGCGGTGTCCTTCGAAGCCAAGAGCAGCGCCGATCCCAGCCAGTTCAGCGACAAGAGCTGGATCGCCGCGACCTGGACCGGCGATGGCCGCAATGTCGAGGCGCTCGTCCACGCCGAATACCATGCCGACAAGCATCCCGGCGCCTGCCGCTTCAAGGATGCGATGAGCTGCTGGTACAATGTCGTCACCGCCGCCCATTCCAGCGATGGCGGCCTCAGCTTCAAGACCGACGAGCCGCGCCCGCTGGTGGCGGCGCCAGGCTTTCCCCAGGAGGTCGGCCAGGGCCGACATCGCGGCTTTTTCAACCCCTCCAACATCGTCCAGAAGGACGGCGCCTGGTTTGCGCTGATCATGACGACCGGCGGCGAGGGCCAGAAGAATGGCGTCTGCCTGTTCCGCTCGACCGACATCAAGGACCCGACCTCCTGGCGCGCTTTTGACGGGCAGGACTTCACCATCCGCGCCGTCGATCCCTATCGCGACGATCTCAGTGAGGCGCGGCCCTGCCAGACGCTGAAGCCGCTGCCGACCAATGTGGGCTCACTGACCCGGCACGAGCCGAGCGGGAAATGGCTGGCGCTCCTGCATCTCGGTCCCGACCCTAGCCAGAACATCGCTGGGGGCCGCGTCGCCTATAGCTGGTCCGACGACCTGATCCGCTGGTCGCCGCTGCAGACCCTGATGGTGCAGCCGACGATGTGGAGCAAGAATTGTAGCGACCGGCTGCGCTACGGCTATGGCGCCCTCGCCGACCCCGCCTCGCGCTCGCGCAATTTCGAGACCACCGGCGACGAGGCCTATCTCTTCATGACCAGGATGAAGGTCGCCGACTGCAAGCTCGGCCCAGACCGCGATCTGGTCCGCCTCAAGGTTCAGTTCGTCAAGGAGGGGCCATGAACGCGCCCGTGCTCAATCTCGGCTCCGTGGTCTCGGCTGACAACGCCATCAAGATCCTGCGCGCCACCACCGGCGAGGTCGTCGTCGCCATCGGGCGCCGGCCCGACCGGAGCTGGCCGGCGCTCAAGCTGATGCTCGACGGGCAGGACTACGCCACCATCCATCCCGGCGTGATCGTCACCGGCGACGCCGATATCGCCGAGCTGACGATCCCGCTGCCTGGCCTGCCTAACGGGCGCCCCCATTCGGTGGCGATCGCCGACGCAGCCACAGGCACGCTCGCCCCGGGCTCGAATCTGCGCCCGATCGCGACCGAGACCAAACTGCGCGCGCTGGTGATCTATCCGGCCGGCGAGGTCCATGAGCACGATAAGGTGCGCTGGTACCGCGCGCCGATGGAGAAGCTGCTCTCCGACTACTTCAACATCGGCGACATGATCGTCTACGATTCGACGCTAAAGCTCCTGCGCTATGCGCATCTGGAGCCGATGAAGATCATGTCGCCGACCGAGGCCGACATCGAGCGCTATGCCAGCGAGTTCGACTTCGTCTTCGTGCGCGGCTCGAACTTCATCCATGAGAACATGGAGTGGTTCCGCGCCGTCGAGGTACTGGAGCGGGTCAAGCTGCCGGTCTACGCCATCGGCGTCGGCGCGCAGGCGAGCGAGAACCGCAGGATCGAGCTGCCCGAGCCGTCCCGGCGCTTCTGGTCGATCGTCGCCGAGCGCTGTGCCTCGATCGGCGTGCGCGGCGCCTTCAGCGCCGAGACGCTGCGCCAGAATGGCATCCGCAATGTCGAGGTCGTCGGCTGCCCCTCGATCTTCCGCACCCGCAACCGCGATCTCAAGATCCGCATCCCCGACCAGCGTGAGATCCGCAAGGTCGCCTTCAGCCTGCGCCGAGAGGCCGACAAGAGCTACACCGCCGACCCCGAGTCCTATCTGCGCAACCAGAAGGCCGCGCTGCTCAAGGTCGACAGCCAGAGCGAGATGGTGATGTCCTCGCATGGCGAGCAGGAGGAGAAGGCGTTCTTCCTGCGCGATGGCGCCGCCAAGGAGAAGGCGGTGGCGGAGTTCGTGAAAACCAAGTGGTGGGACGGCCCGGACGATGCCCCGATGCGGCGCATCTACGAGAAGCAGCTGTTCTCCTTCTTCGACGTCGAGCGCTATGACGAGTTCGCGAGGTCGATCGACCTTGCCGTCGGCTACCGCGTCCACGGCGTGCTGCCGGCCGTCGCCCAGGGCGTGCCCGGCGTGCTCGTCGCCTATGACACGCGCAGCCAGGAGCTGGCGGAGACGCTGAAGATCCCGGTCGTGCCGGAGGCGGCCCTGGCCGAGGGCGGCTGGCGCGCCGTCTACCAGGAAGCCGCGCTGAACAATCTCGCAAAGAGCTATGCCGCTTCCTATGACCGGATGCGCGGCTTCCTCGACCGCAACGGAATTCCCCACCGCATGTGAACGGACCCGGCGCGGCGAAGACCGCGCCGGTTGGAGGAAACGCCCGGAGGTCACCGGGCCATCTGCAAACGCCCGGCGTGGTTACGAGACTTCCTGAAGTCCGCAGCGTCGAGCCCAAGAGGTTTGCACGAACCAGGAGACGATCGATGAAGATCGAATACGATGCCGGCACGGCCCTTTCCATCATGCGCGGCAATCCCGTGCGCGGCTGGACCTCGGGCAAGCCCGAGAAGATGGCCAAGGAGCGGCTGACCACCGGCAACTACCTCGCCGTCCAGCACAAGCCGAAATTCAAGATCGACCCGACCTGGCCGATCTTCACCATGGGGTCGTGCTTCGCGCGCGAGGTCGAGAATATCCTGATGATGCGCGGCCTGCCGCTGCTGCTGCGCGGCCATGGCGTGCCGGCCGAGCATTTCGAGAGCTGGGACGAGGCGACCGGCCGCGGCGGCGGCGCCGATCGCGGCCAGCTCTCCCGCGGCGCGCTCAACAAGTATTCGGTGCGCTCGATGACGCATGAGCTCAAGCGCGTGCTGCGCGGCGAGAGCTACCCCGATGACGGGCTGATCGAGCTCGCGCCCGGGCAATGGTTCGATCCGCATGCCAGCGGCCTCAGGCTGCTCGACCGCGAGAGCGCCTTCGCCAACCGCAAGCGCCTCACCGAGGCGACGGCGACAATCAAGCAGGCGAAGATCTGCTTCTTCACGCTCGGTCTGACCGAAACCTGGCTCGATGCCCAGACCGGCATCGCCATGAACGCCCATCCCGGGCCGGGCTGGCTGCAACGCATGCCGGAGCGCTTCCGCTTCGTCGACTACGGCTACGACGCGACTTTGGCCGACATGCTCGACATCATCGGTTTGATCCGCGAGCACTGCAATCCGGAGATGCGCTTCGTCGTCACGGTCTCGCCGGTGCCGTTCGGCGCGACCTTCAAGGATGCCGACGTGATCGTCGCCAACAGCGCCTCGAAATCGCTGCTGCGGGCCGTCACCGAGGAATTGTTCCGGCGCTTCGACTATGTCGACTACTTCCCGAGCTACGAGATCGTGCTCAATTCGCCGCGTGCCATCGCCTTCGAGGACGACCAGCTCCACATCGCCCGGGAGATGGTCGCGCATGTGATGACGACCTTCCAGGGCGCTTATCTGCCGCCGGTCGAGCAGCCGCAGGCGGCCTGACAATAAGCCGGTCGCCCTGACCGGCTTGCCATGCCAAGATGCGCCGGGCGCCGACGAACGGCCCCCGGCGCAGGCTTGTCCGGTGGCCGTCCGACCGCCCGATCAGTGTCGGGAGGACGAGATGAACGTCGCCAATCTTCAGCTCGAAGGCATGCTGCTGGCCTTCACGGCCGTGCTGCGCTCGCTGGTGAATTCCGGTGCCCTGAGCGAAGCCGAGCTCAAGGCCGCGCTGGCGCAGGCCGAGCAGACCGGGCTCAGCGACCGGCAGCGCTGCGACCAGCTCAGCCCGAGCCAGCGCGACTCGCTCGCCTTCGCCGCCCGCTTCCTCTCGATCGCGACCCGGCCGGATAGCGGCATGCGGCCCTTCTCGGACGTCGCGCGCGAGGTCGGACGCACCACCTGACCCTGCGACCTCGCGCCGCCCTCACCCGCTTGTCATTGGCTTTTCGCGGCAGAAGTGGGCATCTGATCGGCATGATCGCGACGAGCCTCCCGCGCCGGACCGCATTCCGGCTGTTGCAGCGCGCCACCATGGCGCTGGCCTTGCTGGCGCCTGCGCCCCTGCTCGCCGCCGAATCCGCGCCCGTGACCTCGGCGCGCGTCACCGCGACCTTGCTGTCGAGCCGTGATGCGGTCGCGCCGGGCGAACGCTTCCAGGTCGCACTCACCCAGAAGCTGGCGCCCGGCTGGCACAGCTATTGGCAGAACCCCGGCGATTCCGGCGAGGCGACGAAGATCGACTGGACGCTGCCGGAGGGCGTTAGCGCCGGCGCGATCCAGTGGCCGACGCCGAAGGCGATCCGGGTCGAGCCCCTCGTCAATTTCGGCTTCGAGGACCATGTCCTGCTGCCGGTCGAAATCTCGGTCCCGGCCAATGCCAAGCCGGGCGAGACGCTGACGCTTTCAGCCAAGGCGACCTGGCTGGTCTGCGAGAAGATCTGCATCCCCGAAGAGGGCGCCTTCACGCTCGATCTACCAATCGCCGCGACCGGCGCAATCGATGCCGCCGCGCAAGCGCGGATCGACGACGCCATCGCCGCCCTGCCGAAGCCAGCCGGCTTCACTGCCAAGCTGACGGCGAAAGGTGAGGACAAGCTCGCGCTCACATTGTCCGGCCTGCCCGCCGGCGCGAGCGATGTCCGCTTCTTTCCGGTCCTCGACACGCTGATCGAGCACGCGGCCGAGCAGCCGCTCGCGAACGGCGCGCTCACCCTCGCCCGCTCGACCGCCTTCAAGGTCGGGACACCGACAACCGAAGGCGTCCTCATCTTCGCGGAGGGCGGCGCCAAGCGCGCCCTGGCGCTCAGCGCCGAGGTCGAGCCGGCTCTGCTGCAGGCGGTCGCCGCTCCGGAGCAGGCGCCGGCCAAGGTGACACTGCCCCCGCCTCCGGCCGAGGACCTGACGCTCCTCCTGGCTCTGGTCTTCGCCTTTGCCGGTGGGCTGATCCTTAACCTGATGCCTTGCGTGCTGCCGGTGCTGTTCATCAAGGCGCTTGGCTTCGCGCAGGTGGCGCAGGCGAGCCGCGGCGAGGTCCGCCGGCAGGGCCTGCTCTTCCTAGCCGGGGTGCTCGCGACCTTCTTCGTGCTGGCCTCGCTGGTGATCGCGCTCGGCGCCGGCTGGGGCTTCCAGCTGCAATCACCGCCGCTGGTCATCCTGCTCGCCGTGCTGATGACGCTGATCGGCTTCAATCTGATTGGCGCCTTCGAGATCGGAGGTCGCCTGCAGGGCGTCGGCGACGGACTTGCCAGCCGCGGCGGCCCGGTCGGCGCCTTCATGACCGGTGCGCTCGCCGTCGTTGTCGCGACGCCCTGTACTGCCCCGTTCATGGGTGCGGCGATGGGCTATGCGCTGACGCAGCCGCCGGCCGCGGCGCTCTCGATCTTCATGGCGCTGGCGCTCGGCTTCGCCGCGCCGGTCGTCGCGCTCTCCTTCGCGCCGGGGCTGCTGCGGCTGCTGCCCAAGCCCGGCCGCTGGATGATCATCCTCAAGCAGGCCTTCGCCTTCCCGATGTTCGCGACCGCGATCTGGCTGGTCTGGGTCGCGACCATGCAGGCCGGCGCCGATGGTGCGCTGGCCGCGCTCGTCGCCATTCTCGTCGCCGGTTTCGCGCTCTGGCTGATCGGCGTGACGCGCGGCAGCGGACGGGGCCTGCGTGCAGTGGCAGCGGCAGCGGCCCTGCTGCTCGTCGGCGCGGCCTCGGCCTTCGTCATCGAAAGCGCGACGCCCTCGGCTCGGCCGACCGCCCAGGCCGGAACCGACGCGCCCGGCGTCTGGTCGCCGGCGCGGGTCGCGGAACTGCAGGCGCAGGGTAAGCCGGTCTTCGTCAACTTCACCGCCGCCTGGTGCATCACCTGCCTCGCCAATGACCGGGTCGCGCTGTCGCGGCAGGAGGTGAAGGATGCCTTTGCCAAGCTCGGCGTCGCCTATCTCAAGGCCGACTGGACCAATCGGAATGCCGAAATCGCCGCGACGCTGGCCGAATATGGCCGGGCCGGCGTGCCGCTCTACCTGGTCTATCCCGGCTCGAAGGGCGCGCAGGCCGAGGTGCTGCCGCAATTGCTGACGCCGGAGACCGTAGTCAGCGCCGCACAGCGCGCCGCCGGCAAAGAGGTGAAGACCGCCACCGCACGATAACACCGCCCACGCCGACCCATCTGCCACCAACCCATGGAGACAGAGATGACAGACGTGACCAGAAAGCTCTTCATCACCGGCCTCGCCGCAATCGCGCTGGGGCTCGGCTCAAGCGTCGCCTTCGCCCAGAGCGCGGCGAAGCCCGGCGCCAAGGCGCCCGATTTCTCGGTCGTCGACGTCGACGGCAAGCTTCAGAAGCTCTCGGACTATGCCGGCAAGACGGTGATCCTGGAATGGACCAACCATGACTGCCCCTATGTCCGGAAGCACTACAACAGCGCGACCATGCAGACCCTGCAGAAGGACATGGCCAAGGACGGCATCGTCTGGCTCTCGGTGATCTCCTCGCCCGCCGGCGAGCAGGGCCATGTCGACGCGGCCAAGGCCAAGGAGCTGACCAGGACGCGCGACGCGGCGCCGGCCTCGATCCTGCTCGACCCGAAGAGCCAGCTGGCGCGGGCCTATGGCGCCCAGACGACGCCGCACATGTACATCATCGATGCCAAGGGCACGCTCGCCTATGCCGGCGCAATCGACGACAAGCCCTCGTCGAGCGCGTCCAGCCTGACTGGCGCCAAGAGCTATGTCCGCCAGGCGGTAGCCGAGCTCAAGGCCGGCAAGGCGGTCTCGGAGCCGGCGACCAAGGCCTATGGCTGCGTGGTGAAATACGCGCCGGTGAGCTGAGCGGAGCTGCCGTCATTGACGAGCTGAACGCGGGGAACCCTCTCCTGTAAGGAGAGGGTAGGGTGAGGTGTAGGCCCTGTGACCAGTTCCGCGAGCGCTGACCGCGCGGTTGGGTTCAGGCCAACGTTTCCAGTCCGAACACCTCACCCCTGCCCCTCTCCTTCCAGGAGAGGGGTTCTACGTTGCGACACCCGCGCTCAAACCTTCCCCAGCCTCACGCCGCTTTCGGCGTCGAAGACGTGGACCTTGTCGGGATCGACCGAGATCCAGAGCCGCCCCGGCTGCGCCGTGACCTCGCCGGTCGCCGCCTGCATGACGAAGGGCTTGCCCGCAAGCTGGCCGTGGAAGAGCTGGGTCGCCCCGAGTTCCTCGATGAACTCGACATCGAAGGGCAGCGAGCCCACCGCGCCTTCCGAGGCGATCTCGATGTCCTCGGGCCGCAGGCCCACTTCGACAGCAGTGCCGGTGGCCAGGTCCTCGCGCAGGTCACGCGCCTGCAGCAGGGCGTCGCCGAGCGCAATGATGCCGTGCCCATCGAGCTTGGCCGGCAGCAGGTTCATCGGCGGCGAGCCGATGAAGGTGGCGACGAAGCGGCTCGCCGGCTTGCGGTAGACCTCGGCCGGCACGCCGATCTGCTCGACCTGGCCGCCATTCATCACCACGAGCTTGTCGGAGAGCGTCATCGCCTCGACCTGGTCGTGGGTGACGTAGATCGCGGTGACGCCGAGCGCGCGCTGCAGCTTCTTGATCTCGACGCGCATCTGCACGCGCAGTTTGGCGTCGAGATTGGAGAGCGGCTCGTCGAACAGGAAGACCTGCGGCTTGCGCACGATGGCGCGGCCCATGGCGACGCGCTGGCGCTGGCCGCCGGAGAGCTGGCGCGGGCGGCGCTGCAGGAACGGCTCGATCGCGAGGATGCGGGCGGCCTCGGCGACGCGCTTCTCGATCTCGTCCTTGGGCGTGCCGCGATTGCGCAGGCCATAGGCCATGTTGTCGTAGACGCTCATATGCGGATAGAGCGCGTAGTTCTGGAAGACCATGGCGATGTCGCGGTCGGCCGGCTCGACCTGGTTGACGACGCGGCTGCCGATCGCGACCTCGCCGGCCGAGATCGTCTCCAGCCCGGCGACCATGCGCAGCAAGGTCGACTTGCCGCAGCCGGAGGGGCCGACGAGGACGCAGAAGCCGCCATCGGGGATGTCGAAGGAGACGCCCTTCACCGCCTCGACGCCGCCGGCATAGATCTTCTTGACGTTGTTGAGCGTGACCTGAGCCATTGGCGGGCTACTTCTCTGTCTCGACGAGGCCCTTCACGAAGAGCCTCTGCATGGCGATGACGACGAAGACCGGGGGCAGCATGGCGAGCATGGCGGTGGCCATGGCGAGCTGCCATTCGGTCAGGGCGTCGGAGGTGGTGATCATCTTGCGGATGCCGATCACGATGGTCTGCATCGAGTCCTTGGTCGTGATCAGCAGCGGCCAGAGATACTGGTTCCAGCCATAGATGAACTGAATGACGAACAGCGCCGCGATCGTCGTCAGCGAGAGCGGCAGCACCGTGTCCTTGAAGAACTTGAACGGGCCGGCGCCGTCGATCTTCGACGCCTCCAGCAGCTCGTCCGGAATGGTCATGAAGAACTGGCGGAACAGCAGCGTGCCTGTCGCCGAAGCGATCAGCGGCACGGCGAGGCCCTGATAGCTGTCGAGCATGCCGAGATCGGAGACGATCTTGAAGGTCGGGAAGATGCGGACCTCTACCGGCAGCATCAGCGTGACGAAGATGATCCAGAACGCCGCCATCCGGAACGGGAAGCGGTAATAGACGATGGCGTAGGCCGAGAGCACCGAGATGAATATCTTCCCGATCGCGATCGTCATCGCCATCACGAAGGAGTTCAGCATCATGCTCGCCACCGGCTCGCGGGTCGAGCCGGAGGTGCCGACGAAGAGGATGCGGTAGTAGTTGTCCAGGAAGTGCGGCCCGGGATAGAGCGGCAATTGCCCGTTGATGATGGTGGCATTGTCCCAGGTCGAGGCGACGAAGGTCAGCCAGACGGGAAAGGCGCAGATGAGCACCCCGATCGTCAGGATGATATAGGCGATCGCATCGCCGAGACGGCGGTCCTCGACCATCAGCCCTGTCCTCCGCGGTCGCTCAGAAGCTTCGCCAGCGCATCTGCCGAAGCGTCGAGGAAGGCTTGGCCCTTCTCCGCCGTCGCATTGCGAGCGTCGCCGATCACGCCGGTCTGCGTCATCTCGCGGAAGGGCTTGTACTGGCCGACGGTCGGGCGGGTCAGCGCCGTGAGGTCCGCACCCAGCATGCCGAACGCTTCCGGCAAACGGTCCTGCCGAACCGTCTCCGGCGCCAGCACCATCATCATAGAGGTCTCGACCTCGCAGGCATGCAGCACGCTGACCTGGTCGTCCATGAAGGGCGCCATCGCTTCCTGCGCCAGCAGGAAATAGGTGGTGGCGCGGATCTGGAGCGAAGTCTCCCGGGCGAAGTCCGGCAGGAAGGCGCCGAGCGCGGCGATATTGCCGCCATGGCCGTTGACGATGACGACGCGGTGGAAGCCGTGGCGCTCCAGGCTCTTCAGCAAAGCCAGCAGCACGGCGCGATAGGTCGGGATGTCGAAGGTGAAGGTGCCGCCGAAGGCCATGTGATGCTCGGCCATGCCGCACCACAGGGTCGGCGCGACGACGACCTCAACGCCTTCGCTCCGTTCTGCGGCGAGCTTGCAGACGCCGCTGCACAGGATGGTGTCGACGCCGACGGGCAGATGCGGCCCGTGCTGCTCCATCGAGGCGACCGGCAGCACGACGACGGCGTCCCGCGCCGCCTTCTCGCGCAATTCCTCGGCGGTGAGATCCTGCCAGAGCACCGAGGCCATCAGTAGTTCACCTTGCGCTCGATGAAGCGGAACTGGAAGGCGGTCATGGCGATGACCATCGCGAGCAGGATCACCGACTGGGCCGCCGAGCCGCCGAGATTGGTGCCGCCCTTGCCGTCGGAATAGACCTTGTAGACCAGCGTCTCGGTCGCGCCCGAGGGGCCGCCCCCGCTGACGGTATCGATGATGCCGAAGGTGTCGAAGAAGACGTAGACGAGGTTCACGACGAGCAGGAAGAAGGTCGTCGGCGAGAGCAGCGGAAAGACGATGGTCCAGAAGCGCCGCATCGGCCGGGCGCCATCGATCACCGCCGCCTCGATCACGCTCTTGGGGATCGACTGCAGGCCGGCGAGGAAGAACAGGAAGTTGTAGGAGATCTGCTTCCAGGTCGCCGCCAGGATGACCAGCGTCATCGCGTCATTGCCGTTGAGGCGCGGATTCCAGGCGACGCCCAGCGATTGCAGACCGCGGGCGAGCATGCCGAGCGACGGATCGAACATGAAGATCCAGAGCACGCCGGCAATGGCGGGCGCGACGGCATAAGGCCAGATCAGCAGGGTCTTGTAGATCTCGGCGCCGCGGATGGCCCGATCCGCCATCACCGCGAAGAGCAGCGCCAGCGAGAGCGAGAGCAGCGCGACGAAGACCGAGAAGATGCCGGTGTTGATCAGCGCCTTGTAATATTCGGGCTTGGCGAACAGGTCGCGATAGTTCTCGAACCAGACGAACTCGGTCGAGATGCCGAAAGCGTCCTGCAGCAGGAAGCTCTGCCAGACGGCCTGGCTCGCCGGCCAGTAGAAGAACACGACCGTGATCGTGAGCTGCGGCAGGAGCAGCAGCAGCGGGATCGTCAGCCCCTTGAAGTGAGCGTATTTCTGCATCGGCCAGCCCGGCGGCAATGAAGGCCGGGACAAACGCCCCGGCCTTCGATCAGTCTTGTCTTACTTGGCGGTGCGCTCGAACTGGCGCAGCGCCTGGTTGCCGCGCTCATTGGCCGCGTCGAGCGCCGCCTTCGGCGTCTTCTGGCCGTTCAGGGCCGCCTCGATCTCCTCCGACCAGATGTCGCGGATCTGGACCAGGCCGCCGAAGCGGACGCCGCGGGAGTTGTCGGTCGGCTCCTTGTTGTTGAGCTCGAGCAGCGGGGTCTCGAGATAGGGGTTCTGCTTGTAGAAGCCCGAGGCCTTGACCTTCTCATAGGCCGCCTTGGTGATCGGCAGATAGCCGGACTCGGTGTGCAGCTTCACCTGCCGATCGACGTCGGAGAGGAAGGTGAAGAACTTGGCGACGCCCTTGTACTCGTCGGCCTTCTTGCCGCCCATGACCCAGAGCGAGGCGCCGCCGATGATCGAGTTCTGCGGGGCCCCGGCGACATCCGGATAATACGGCATCGGCGCGTTCGACCAGTCGAACTTGGCGTTGGCCTTGACGTTACCGAAGAAGGCCGAGGAGGTCAGGAACAGCGGGCATTCGCCCGAGGTGAAGCGGCCCTCTCCGGTGTTGGTGCGGCCGGAATAGGAGAACACGCCTTCCTTCTGCAGGTTGGCGAGATTGGTCAGGTGCTTGACGAACAGATCGCTGTTGATGCGGAACTCGGTGTCGAAGCCGTCGAAGCCGTTGGCCTTGGTGCCGACCGGCACGTTGTGCCAGGCGCCGAGCTGCTCGATATTGGCCCAGGTCGTCCAGGCGGTCGAGAAACCGCACTTGTCGAAGCCGGCGGCCTTCAATTTCTTGGCGGCCTCGAACACTTCGGGCCAGGTCTTCGGCGGGGTTTCCGGCAGGCCGGCCTTCTTCAGCGCGTCCTTGTTGTACCACATCACCATCGAGGACGAGTTGAACGGGAAGGAGAGCATCTCGCCCTTCGTCGTCGAATAGTAACCGGTGATCGCCGGCAGATAGCTCTTGGGATCGAACTTTTCGCCCGCGTCCTTCATCACGTCGGCGACCGGCTTGATCGCGCCCTTGGCCGACATCATCGTCGCGGTGCCGACCTCGAAGACCTGCATGATGTGCGGGGCGTTGCCGGCGCGGAAGGCGGCGATGCCGGCGTTCAGCGTGTCGGGATAGGAACCCTTATAAGCGACGACGACCTTGTAGTCCTTCTGCGAGGCGTTGAACTCCTCGGCCAGCTTGACGACGACGTCGTTGTTGGCGCCGGTCATGGCGTGCCACCACTGGATTTCGGTCTGCGCCATAGCCGGCGAAGCAGCGGCGAGGGCGAACACGCCGGCCGCGGTCAAGGTCTTCAGTTTGAAGGTCATGATCAGCTCCCTCTCAGCCCCCGATACGCGCGGGCGTTCTTGTCGTTGGTGCGCAAGCTAGCATGAAGCCGGGGCGACAGTTCAATGACAAAACGATGACATTTCCGCCCCGCTGTGGACGCGCATCGGCGCACTTGCGATTTCCCGCGGAAGCGGCTGTTCTGCCCATGCGTCTTGTACACTGCACACAACCTGGATCAGCCATGCCCTCGCTTTCGCTCACGCCCGCCAACACCCTGCCGGCCGATGCCGACCGCGCCGCGCTGGCCGGCCGGGTCTGGCGCCCGGACCTCGCGGGACCGTCGGTGGTCAAGCTCCAGGGCGATAGGGTGATCGACGTCACCGCGACCTTCCCGACGATGCGCGACCTCTGCGAGACCGCCGATCCGGCGGTGGCGCTGCGCGCCACTGACGGCGAGAATCTCGGCTCGCTTGCCGATCTCCTCGCCAACAGCTCCGCCGCCAGCCGCAATGACGGCAAGCCCTGGCTACTCGCTCCGGTCGACCTGCAGGCGGTCAAGGCCGCCGGCGTCACCTTCGCCGTCTCGATGCTGGAGCGCGTCATCGAGGAGAAGGCACGCGGCAACCCGGCCGCCGCCGCCGCGATCCGGACAGAGATCGGCAAGCTCATCGGCGACGACCTCTCCAAGCTGAAGCCCGGCTCGCCCGAGGCGATGAAGCTGAAGGAGGTGCTGATCGCCCAGAACAGCTGGAGCCAGTATCTCGAGGTCGGCATCGGGCCGGACGCCGAGATCTTCACCAAGGCGCCGCCGATGTCGGCGGTCGGCACCGGCGCCGATGCCGGCCTGCATCCGGGCTCGAGCTGGAACAATCCCGAGCCGGAGATCGTGATCATCGTCGCCTCGGATGGCCGTATCGTCGGCGCCAGCCTCGGCAACGACGTCAACCTGCGCGACTTCGAGGGCCGTTCGGCCCTGCTGCTCGGCAAGGCCAAGGACAATAATGCGGCGGCGGCGATCGGCCCGTTCATTCGCTTCTTCAACGGCGACTTCTCGCTCGACCATGTGCGCAAGACGACGGTGAGCCTGACCGTCGCGGGCGAGGACGGCTTCACGCTGGAAGGCTCGTCCTCGATCGCCATGATCAGCCGCGACCCGGCCGACCTCGCCGCGCAGATGATCGGCCCGCACCACCAGTATCCGGACGGGG
This sequence comes from Methylobacterium sp., assembly GCA_013823325.1. Classification (GTDB taxonomy): domain Bacteria; phylum Pseudomonadota; class Alphaproteobacteria; order Rhizobiales; family Beijerinckiaceae; genus Allobosea; species Allobosea vestrisii. The sequence continues at coordinate 11,259 of PNLY01000033.1, read as the reverse complement.
CGGTGCTCTATCTCGGCACCATGTTCGCGCCGATCAAGGATCGCGACGCGCCGGGCGGCGGCTTCACCCATAAATACGGCGACATCGTCACCATCTCGGCGCCCGAGCTCGGCGCGCTGGTCAACCGGATGCGGCGCACCGACGAGTGCGAGCCCTGGCGCTTCGGCACCTCGCATCTGATGCGCAATCTCGCCAAGCGCGGGTTGCTGTGACGGGCAAGGGCGTCCTCGTCTACGGCGAGGCGCTGGTCGACATCGTGCCCGGCCGTGCCGGGCACGAGCACGAGACCGTGCTCGGCGGCTCCGGCTTCAACACGGCGCTGGCATTGGCCCGCTGCGGCGCGCCGGTCGCCTACAATGTCAGCCTCTCGCAAGACGGACACGGCCAGCTTTTCGTCCAACGCCTGACAGAGGAAGGCATCGACCAGCGCTTCGTCGGGATCTGCGAGGCGCCGACGCCCTCCGCCACGGCCTCGCTCGACGCAGACGGTGCCGCGACCTACCGGTTCTCGTTGAACGGCACGGCCTTCGATACCGCGCCGCCCGCGCCGGCGGATCTCGACGAGTTCGCGCATCTGCACGTCACCTCCTTCGGCGCGACGCTCGGCACGTCGGGCCAGGCGGCGCTGGCGCTGATGCGCCGTGCGCGCGCGGCAGGCCTCAGCGTCAGCTATGATCTCAACATCAGGCCCGCTGTGCTCCCGGCGCTCGAGGACGTGCGCCATGCCATCGCGGAGCGAGCAGCCCTGTGCGATCTGCTGAAATGCAGCACGGATGATGCCCGAACACTCCACGGCACCGAGTTCGGCTATCCCTTGGCGCGCTGGCTTGCCCATGGGGGTCAGTTGCTGGTCACCGATGGCGAGAAGGGTGGCTATCTCCTGCCGTTCCGTCGCGAGCCCATGGTGTTCCCGGCCCTCGCGCAGGAGGTCGTCGATACGATCGGCGCGGGGGACAGTTTCATGGGCGCCTTCCTCGCTTCGCTCTGGCGCAATGGCGGCCTCGGCCCGGTGATGAGGAACCTGCCGAATGAGCTCTGCGCGGCGGCTCTCGGCTTTGCCGTCGTGGTGGCGGCCGAAAACTGCGCCCAACAGGGCTGCAATCCGCCGCGGCGGGACCCGCCTTCAGCCCATGACTGACGGACGAAGACCCATGCGCCTCGCCTATATCGACTACCACACCTGCGGCGAGCCGGTGCGCATCGTCACCTCAGGCTACCCGCAGCTCACCGGCGCAGGCATTCTCGACAAGCGCCGGCAGGCCCGCGAGCAGCATGACGACTTACGCCGCGCGATGATGCTGGAGCCGCGCGGCCATGACGGCATGTATGGCGTCATCCCGGTCCAGGCGAGCCATCCCGAGGCCGCCTTCGGCGTGCTGTTCACGCACAACGAGGGCTATTCGACCATGTGCGGCCACGCGACGATCGCACTCGGCCGCTATGCGATCGAGCAGGGGCTGGTGGAGGCAACCGAGCCAGTCACCCGCTTCGCCATCGAGGCGCCTTGCGGGCTGGTTCGCCTCACCTGCGAGGTCGAGGGCGGGAAGGTCGGCGATGTCAGCTTCGAGAGCGTGCCGGCCTTCGTCGAGGCGCGCGATCTCGTGGTCCCCGTGCCCGGTTACCGCGAGATCATCACCGACATCGCCTATGGCGGCGCCTATTACTGCATCCTGCCGGCCTCGCGCTTCGGGCTCGACCTGATGCAGACGCCGATCGAGGAGATCGTCGCGGCGGCCGGCGCGCTGACCGACCAGGTCCGGGCGAGCCGCAGGATCATGCATCCGACCGAGCCCGATCTCGGCTTCCTCTATGGCACGATCGTCACCGATGAGGCGGGTCCGGGCGAAGACAGCTTCAATCTCTGCGTCTTCGCCGAGCGCCAGATCGACCGCTCGCCGACCGGCTCCGGCGTCACCGCCCGGATGGCGCTCGACCATGCCAAGGGGCTGATCCCCGTCGGCCAAAACCGCAGGATCCGCAGCGTCACCGGCGGCACCTTCACCGGAAAGGTGATCGGCCCGGTCGACTTTCTGGCTGCCGGCGCCGTCACGGTCGAGGTCGGCGGACGCGGGCATCTCGCCGGCGAAGGCAGCTTCGTCATCGAGGCAGATGACCCGCTCGGCCATGGCTTTGCCCTGCCGAAGCGCTTCGCCGAGATCGCCGGTTAAGTCAGGCGCTCTTGGCGACCCGCTCCGAGAGGGCGCTCGCGACCGCGAGCCTGAGATCGCGCGCCGCCTCGCTGATATCGTCGCCGCCGAAGAGCGCGCCGATCACCGCGACGCCATCCGCGCCCGCCGCGATCACCGAGCCGGCATTGGCGGCGGTGATGCCCGCAATGGCACCGACCGGAAGCTCTCCGAGTGCGCGCGCCGCGGCCTGACGCAAGGCAGCGAACCCGTCGACGCCGAGTGCCATGCCGGCATTGTCCTTGTGCGTCGTCGGGAAGACGCCGCCGATGCAGGCATAGTCGATCTTGGCCGAGGCCAGCTCGGGCAACTCGTTCTCATGCTTCAGCGTGGCGCCGATGATGGCGCGCGGGCCGAGCAGGCGGCGTGCGTCGACGAGCTTCATGTCGTCGGCGCCGAGATGGACGCCATCGGCGCCAGCGGCGAGCGCGACGTCGACTCGATCGTTGATCAGCAGCGGCACATTGGTGCCGTGCAGGGCCGAGCGGATGGCGCGGGCCTCGCGCACCATCTCGCGCGTCGTCTCGGTCTTGGCGCGCAGCTGGATCAGCGTCGCGCCACCCTCGACCGCGGCGCGCGCCATATCGGCCATGGAGCGGCCATTGGCGATCTGGGGATCGACGATGCCGTAAAGGGTGATATCGACACTCATCGTCCGGTTCCCATCCGCGCGGCGAGCGTCGCCGCGTCCATCGCCGCGACCGCGTCGATCAATTCGACCTCGAAGCTGCCGGGGCCGCGGCATCGCTCGGCGGCGATTTCGCCGGCAATGCCATAGGCGGTCAAGGCCGCTGCCGCGGCGACTGCCTTGTTCGCCTCGACGGCGCAGCAGGCCGCGATCAGTGCGCCGGCGGCGCAGCCGATGCCGGTGACCCTTGTCATCAATGGGTGGCCATGCGCGACGGCAAAGCTCACTGCGCTGCTCTCGATCCGATCGACTTTGCCGGTGGTGACGCGGGTGACGCCCTTTGCGGCAGCGAGATCGAAGGAGAGCGCCGCCGTCTCGGTGGCGTTGCCGCGCACGAGAATGTCGGGCAGGCGCAACACCTGCCCGGCGATGTGCCGCCGCAATGGCGAGAGCTCGACGAAGACCGGATCGAACACCAGCGGCTTGCCGCGATCGCGAGCCACCTCCAGCAGCTTTGGAATCGCAAGCTCGCTCTCGGCATTGATCGTGCCGATATTGATCAGGATCGCGCCGGCGCCCTCCGCCATCGCCGCGACCTCGTCGACATGGATCGCCATCGAGGGGATCGCACCGAAGGCGAGCAGCATGTTGGCGGTGATGTTCTGCGCCACCGTGTTGGTCAGGCACTGCACGCGCGGACGGATCTCTGCCACGCGGGCGAGAACATCCGCGACCTCCTGCGGCTGCAGGGTCCGCGCCAGCGTTATCTCGGTGGTGTCGCTCGTCATCTCGTCTCCATCGGGCTCGCCAAGGGATATGGGACAGAATCTAGCCCAGCGCCATCAGGGCCAGATCGTCGGCGCCACGCGCTGCAAGCCGACCAGCGGCGCGCGCCGCCCTGATGCCGCTTCGGCAGCAAAGCACCACACGCCGACCCTCAGCGTCATCCAGCGACAGCCGGTCGATCTCGTCGACTGTCAACCTGATCGCGCCCGGAGCAGCCGGAACAGGCGCTTCCTCGACGCCGCGCAGCTCGACCACGATGTCGCCAACCGAAAGCTGCGACGGCGCGATGAACGGGAATGAGCCGGCGAGCGGCTCCGGCGCCCCGGCGAAGGAGAAGCCGCCGAAGCCGAGGCGGCGGGCATCGAAGCTGATCACGCGGCCGAGCGGCGATGGCTCCAGGCCGAGCGCCAGCAGCAGGGCCATCTGTGCCTGCAGCAGGCCGAGTGTGGCGACGGCCGGGCCGAGCACGCCGGCCGTCGCGCAATCGGCAGCGCGCGCCGGCATCTCAGGGAAGACGGCGCGATAGCTCGGGCCACCGCCGCAGAAAGCGCCGGCATAGCCGGCGGTGCCGACGATCGAGGCGCTGACCATCGGCTTGCCGGCCTCTCGGCAGGCATCGCTCAGGACATAGGTCGCGGCGAAACTGTCGGCGGCGTCGACGACGATATCGGCCCGCGCCACCAGTTCCGTGACGTTGTCGGGCGCGAGCCTGAGCGCCAGCGCCTCAACCTCCACACCGGGGTTGTAGGCGGCGAGGGCTTCACGCGCCGCCTCGACCTTCAGCCGCCCGACATCGCCCATCCGGTAGAGCGGCTGGCGGTGCAGATTGCTCTCCTCGACCCGGTCGGGATCGACCAGCAGCAAGCGGCCGATGCCGGCGCCGACGAGGTAGGATGACACGGGGCAGCCGAGCCCGCCGGCGCCGACGACGAGGATGCGCGTGTGGGTCAGCCGTGCCTGCCCCTCGGGACCGATCTCCGGCATGACGATCTGGCGGGCATAGCGACCGAGCATGGTTCCCTCCCTGTCAGCCGAGCAGGGCCCGGCCGAGCACCGGGGTCGAGGGCGCGGCCATGTCGCGCGGCTCCATCGGCCCGGCCTCGAAGGCGAGGCGTCCAGCCTCGACGGCGCGGGCGAAGGCCGCTGCCATCGCGGCGGGATCGCCGGCCTTGGCCACGGCGGTGTTGAGCAGCACCGCGTCGTAGCCGAGCTCCATCGCCGCGGCGGCATGCGAGGGCAGGCCGATGCCGGCGTCGACGACCAGCGGAATATCGGGAAAATGCGCCCGCAGCGCCCGCAAGCCATAAGGGTTGTTCAGGCCCTTGCCGGTGCCGATCGGCGCGCCCCAGGGCATCAGCACCCGGCAGCCGGCTTCGACCAGCCGCTCGGCCACGACGAGGTCCTCGGTCATGTAGGGGAAGACCTCGAAGCCCTCGGCGCAAAGGATGCGCGCCGCCTCGACCAGCCCGAAGACATCCGGCTGCAGCGTGTCGGCCTCGCCGATCACCTCGAGCTTGATCCAGGGCGTGCCGAAGACCTCGCGCGCCATCTGCGCCGTCGTCACCGCTTCCTTGACCGAATGGCAGCCGGCCGTGTTCGGCAGCACCCTGACGCCGAGGCTGCGGATCAGCGCCCAGAAATCCTGGCCGCCGCCGAGCCGGCCGGCTTCGCGGCGCAGCGAGACCGTGACGACATCGACGCCGGCCGCCTCGACCGACTTTTGCAGCACGGCCGGCGAGGGATATTGCGCGGTGCCGAGGAAGAGGCGCGAGCGCGGGGTGAAACCGTAGAAGTCCATCGCTCAGCCTCCCTGCATCGGCGCGAGGATCTCGAGCCGATCGCCGTCCACGAGGACCGTCTGCGCCCGCACGGCAGCCGGCACGAAGGCTTCGTTCACGGCCGTGGCGACGACCGCGCCGGCATAGCCCAGCTCGGCCAGCGCTTCGGCCAGGACCGGGGCGGCGACCTCACGCGTGTCGCCATTGACGAAGATGCGCATCGGACAACTCCCTGGATGCGAGGAGACGATCGGCCACCTGCCCGGCCAAAGCCGGCGAGAGCAGGAAGCCGTGGCGAAACAGGCCGTTGAAGCGTAAGGTCCGGCCATCCTCGACGATCCCCGGCAGGTTGTCGGGGAAGGCCGGGCGGACATCGGCGCGCAATTCGACGATCTCTGCCTCGCCGAAAGCCGGATGCAGCGCATAGGCGGCGCTGAGCAGCTCGATCGCCGAACGGGCGCTGACGCGGCTGCGATCATCGCTCTCGATCATCGTCGCGCCGATCATGAGATGCCCGTCGGAGCGCGGCACGACATAGAGCGGGATGCGCGGATGCAGCAGCCGGACCGGACGGCTCAGCCTGATCTCGTCCGTACGCAGCACCAGCATCTCGCCGCGCACGCCACGCAAAGTGCCGATCCGGTCCCGGGCGGCAAGCCCGCGACAATCGACGATGCGGTCGGCATCGAGCGCGGTTTCGTCGGCCTCGACTCCGTAATGGATCGGCACGCCGGCCGCGCGTAGCGCCTGCGCCAGCCCCGCCAGGGCAAGGCGCGGATCGAGATGTGCCTCCTGCGCGAAGAACAGGCCCTGCCGGAAGCGCCCGGCGAGATCGGGCTCCAGCGCGGCGACGCCATCCCCATCCAATCGCTCGAAGCCGCTCGTCCGCGCGGAAAAACGCGTCAGCTCGCCGGCATCGCGCGCCGGAGCGAGCACGAGCGTGCCATGGGCCAGCGTGCCGGGATAATGGCGCGGCCACCAGTCCAGGGCCTGCCGACCCAAGGCGACGATCGCCTCCTCGGCGCTCTCGCGCTCGCACCAGGGCGCCAGCATGCCGCCGGCGGCCCAGGAGCAGGCCTGCTCGCCAAGGGCTGCACCGCGTTCGAACACGTCTACCGCGATACCCCGCCCGGCCAGCTCGAGCGCCGTCACGAGGCCGGCGACGCCGGCCCCGATCACAGCGACGCGCATGGTCCCTACTCCGCCGCCGGCAGATAGAGATTGCCGCCCTTCTTCAGGAACTCCTGCGACTTTTCCGCCATCCCCTGTGTGGCCATGGCTTCGAGCGCCGCGCGCTCATTGTCGCCCATCGCCTGCACCTCGGCGCGCAGATCCTGGGTGATCTTCATCGAGCAGAATTTGGGCCCGCACATCGAGCAGAAATGCGCGACCTTGTGGGCGTCCTTCGGCAGGGTCTCGTCATGGAAGGCGCGGGCCGTGTCCGGATCGAGCGCCAGGTTGAACTGGTCCTCCCAGCGGAAGTCGAAGCGGGCGCGGGAGAGCGCGTCGTCCCGGAGCTTCGCCGCCGGATGGCCCTTGGCGAGGTCGGCGGCATGGGCGGCGATCCGGTAGGTGATGACGCCGGTCTTGACGTCGTCGCGATCGGGCAGGCCGAGATGCTCCTTCGGGGTGACATAGCAGAGCATGGCGCAGCCGAACCAGCCGATCATCGCCGCGCCGATGCCGGAGGTGATGTGGTCGTAGCCCGGCGCGATGTCGGTGGTCAGCGGTCCGAGCGTGTAGAACGGGGCTTCGCCGCATTCGCGCAGCTGCTTGTCCATGTTCTCCTTGATCTTGTGCATCGGCACATGGCCGGGGCCCTCGATCATGACCTGGCAGCCCCTGTCCCAGGCGATCTTGGTGAGTTCGCCCAAGGTTTCCAGCTCGGCGAACTGGGCGCGGTCATCGGCGTCGGCGATCGAGCCCGGACGCAGGCCGTCGCCGAGCGAGAAGGAGACGTCGTAGCGCCGCATGATCTCGCAGATCTCGTCGAAGCGCTCGTAGAGGAAGCTCTCCTTGTGATGCGCCAGACACCAGCGCGCCATGATCGAGCCGCCGCGCGAGACGATGCCGGTGACCCTGGATGCAGTGAGCGGCACATAGGGAAGACGCACGCCGGCGTGGATGGTGAAATAGTCGACGCCCTGCTCGGCCTGCTCGATCAGCGTGTCCTTGAACACCTCCCAGTCGAGCTTGATCGGATCGCCGCCGACCTTCTCCAGCGCCTGATAGATCGGCACCGTGCCGATCGGCACCGGCGAGTTTCTGAGTATCCAGGAGCGGATGTTGTGGATGTTGCGGCCGGTCGAGAGGTCCATGACCGTGTCGGCGCCCCAGCGGATCGCCCAGACCAGCTTCTCGACCTCCTCGGCCGCGCCGGAGGTCACGGCGGAATTGCCGATATTGGCGTTGATCTTGACCAGGAAATTGCGGCCGATCGCCATCGGCTCCAGTTCGGGATGGTTGATGTTTGCGGGGATGATGGCGCGCCCGCGGGCGATCTCGTCGCGGACGAATTCAGGCGTGACGAACTCGGGAACCGAGGCGCCGAAACTCTCGCCATCGGCATGGCGCTCGCGCGCGCCTTCCAGCATGGCGGCGCGGCCGAGATTCTCGCGATGGGCGACGTAAGTCATCTCGGGGGTGACGATGCCGGCCCTGGCAAACTCGTATTGCGTCGTCATCTGGCCGGGCTTCGCCATCAGGATCGGGCGCTGCGCCGGGCAGGCCGGCACCAGCTGCTCGGCCGAGATGTTGCCGTTGTCGGCGGCGGTGACGGCGCGGCCAGCGACCACCTCGAATCCGCGCGCGTCGAGCCAGGCGCGACGCGGCTGCACCAGGCCGGCATTGAGGTCGATCTTCGCATCGGTCTCGGTATAGGGGCCTGAGGGGTCGTAGATGCGCACCGGCGGCTCGGCCTCGGTGGTCAGCGCGACCTCGCGAAAGGGCACGCGCATGTCGGGATGCTCGGGCGCCGCGACATAGATTTTGCGCGAGCCGATGATCGGGCCGGTCGTAACCGTCTGCGGTGCGGCCTTGACGCTGTTCTTCTGGGGCTTGGTGTGGGCGTTCATGTCAGGATCTCCTCCCTCTCAGGTTCAGGAGATCCGGGGCGTCTGACGGTCCAGTCGCTGTCTGCGGATGCGCTTGTGGCGCAGCCGCGTTCCAGTCCCTCCGCCGGTATGACCCGGATCAGGTTCGATGGGTTCGGCCGTCAGGCCATCTCAGCTCTTATCGAGCACCCCTCGGAACGAGGCGGAGGTTAGAACCGTCCTGATCTCAGCGCAACCGACAAAGGAGCACGATCGAACGCCGCGCTGCCATGCGCGAGAAACAACACAGTTGGCGGAAACGAAAAAATCAGGCGGTGATGTCGAGATTGCCACCCTGGCCGGCGGGGAGCGTGGCCTGCTGCTGTTCAGTTGCCTGCTGGAGCATGGCGACCAGTGCCTGATCGGAATCGGCGTTCTGCTTGACCATCTCGATCTGCAGCGCCTGCTGTGTCGCAGCCGACTTCATGCTGATCAGGCTCTGGGCGATCGCGACGGACATCTCACTCATGGGCGTAGCTCCTCGCCGCCACCATAGGTGGCGGGCCTTACCCGAATCTAAACCCGAAGCGGTGGGCTCTAACGAGTCGGCGCGATGATCGAGGGCACCGGCTTCGGCATGGGAATCTCGCGATTCGGCTCCGGCGGCCCCGAGCGATCACGCGCGAGCTGTTCGCGCTCGCGCCGCGCCTCGACGCGATCGGACCGCGGCTCGAGCTTCTGCACCTCGCCCGCATTCGGCGACATCGGCACGCCCGGCGCGCGCTGCTGGCGCTGCGTCTGCGGCAAGGAAGACTGCGCGGCAGCGGCTTCCGCCACGAGCAGTCCGACGGCGAGCAGTCCGAGCAGGACCCATGAGTTCTTGCGCATGGCATTCCTCCAGTCAGGCAGGCGCAAGGCGAGCCTGCCCGCTAGAAGAACAAGGGCGGCCCGGGGTTGTTCCAGGCCGCCCATCACGAAAGCCGGAGCGGCCAGGAGCCGCTCCGGTCTCACTCACTGCTGGTTCTGGCCGGTGAGCAGCGGCGTGATCCGGCGCAGAGTCACGCGCCGGTTCTCGCGGGAATCGCCCTGCGTCTGCACCTTCAGATACTGCTCGCCATAGCCCTGCGTCGTCAGATTCTCGGCCGGAATGCCGAAATCGCGAGTCAGGATCTCGGCGACCGATTGGGCCCGCCGATCCGACAGCGAGAGATTGTCGAGATCGGAGCCAATCGCGTCGGTATGGCCCTCGACCATGAAGACCTCGTTCGGGGCGCGCTCGACAGCCTGGCGCACCGCGTCAGCGATGACCCGCAGGCGCCCGGCCTGGTCGGGCGTGACCGTCCAGGAGCCGGAGTCGAAGTTGATCGTGTCGATGTCGACGCTGCGCATATGGGCGCGCAGATCGGGCGAATAGCGGACCTCGTCGAGCGTGTAGCGGCGCGGCACCGGCGCGACCGGCGGAGCGGTGATCGTCTCGTAGATCAGCCGTTCGTCGGCGCGCTCGGCATCGACGATATAGCGTTCGCGCGGAATGCGCAGCGGCGGCGGCGGCAGTTCGACCACCTCCTCGGCGAAGCGGGCCTGCGGCCCGTCGCGGCGGACATTGTCGATCATCACGAATTCGCCGCCGTCGCGCTCGCGCCGCGAGCGGCGGATCAGGCGACCTTCTGCGTCAGTCACCGTGACGATCTGCGTGCCGTCCGGGCGATTATAGATCGTTACGTTTTCGTCGCCGCGGCGCTCGCTGCGGGTGTCGAGGCCGAGATCGCGGAAGCGCTGCGTCTCGTCGCGGCGGATGATGACGCGATCATCGTCGCCGCGGATGATGGTACGTCCGGGCTCGCGGATGATGGTAACGTCGCCCTCGCGGCGCTCCTCGCGCCGGCTGCGAATATCATCCAGCCGGCTCGCGCCCTGCGTCGCCATGATGCCGCCAATCGCGGCAGCGCCGAGACCGATCGCGGCCGCGCCGCCGAGGCCGATGCCGCCGCGGCGGCCCTGGCGGTCAGGCGCAGGCTGGCCGGGCACGCCGGGCTGTGGCTGAGCCTGACCGGGCGCAACGCCTGGCTGCGACGGCGCTGTCCCGGGCTGCGACAGGGCCCCAGGCGCGCGGCCGGCATTCGGTGCCGGAGCGGGCTGGCCAGTCGCAGGCTGACCGGCGCCGAGAGCGCCTTGGCCGGGTGCGGGCTGGCCGGGCTGGCGGCTGAGCCCGGAGGGTTGCTGCGGCTGGGCCGGGGCCGGCTGGGACGGGGCTGTGCCGGGTTGCGACAACGCTCCCGGCGAGCGTCCGGTGTTCGGCGCTGTCGCCGGCTGGCCGGGCGCGGTCTGGCTCGGCGCCGCCTGACTGGGCTGGCGGTTCAAACCAGGTTGCGGCTGCGACGGGGCGGGCTGGGCCGGAGCCGTGCCCGGCTGCGACAGCGCACCCGGCGCGCGGCCGGCCGGCGGTGCAGCGGAAGGCTGCCCAGGCGCCGGCTGGCCAGGCTGGCCGTTCAAGCTCGGCCGCTGCTGCGATGGGGCCGGCTGCGACGGAGCCGGACCGGGCTGCGACAAGGCGCCCGGCGCGCGTCCACCGCCGGGCACTGGGGAAGGCTGGCCGGGCTGCGTTTGGCCGCTGCCGCCCGGAGCGGCCTGCCCCGGCGCTGGCCGAGACGGCGATGAAGGAGCGGCCGCGGGCGGCTGTCCCGGCGCCGTCTGCGCAGGCGCCTGACGGCGCTGGCCGTTGTCGCCCGATGGCGCTCCCGAAGCATTGGGCTGGGCCGGCGGCGCGCTCGGCCGGGCCGGCGAGGCTGGCGGCGCGATCTGGCCCGGAGCAGGCCGCTGCGGCTCGCTCGGCGCGGCCGAGGGCGCGC
>PNLY01000032.1 GCA_013823325.1 Methylobacterium sp. | reverse complement strand
GCGACTGCCCTCACCGCAGAAGGCCCTGCGGCGCCGCCTCGCTTTAGACAATCAGCGGCGGTCCCTCACCCCTGCACCTCTCCCATCCGGGAGAAGGGGTCCCCGCGCCGATCGTTACCCGAACGCCGCTTCCAGCATCGCAAGGTAATCCGCCGCGCTCGCCTGCCGCGGATTGGTCGCGCTCGAATGGTCCTGCGTCGCCGCCTCGGCGATAGCGGGCAGGACATCGCGCGGCACGCCCATCTGCGACAGCGAGCCCGGCAGACCGAGGCGCTGCGTCAGCCCGGCGACCCAGGCGGCGAGGTCGGCATCGGCGGAGAGGCCGAGGACGCGACGGATCTCCGCATATTTCGCGCCGGAAGCCTGCTCGTTGAAGCGCAGCACCGCCGGCAGCAGCACGGCGTTGAGCGTGCCGTGATGCAGCGAGACCTGCTTCAGGCCTCCGAGCGGATGCGAGAGGGCGTGGACCGCGCCGAGCCCCTTCTGGAAGGTGAGGCCGCCCTGCAGCGCCGCCATCAGCATCTCCTTGCGGGCCTCGCGGTCGGAGCCGTCGCGGGTGGCGCGCTCGATATTGAGCGCAGCGCGCTTCAAGCCGTCGAGCGCGATCGCCTCGGCCGGGGGATTCTCGCGCGGGCTTAAGTAGGTCTCGATGCAATGGGTCAGCGCATCCATGCCGGTCGCGGCGGTCAGCATGGCCGGCAGGCCGAGCGTCAGGTCGGGGTCGCAGATGGCGAGCTTCGGGATCAGGTGCGGCGAGATGAAGCCGAGCTTGCGGCCGTCCTTCAGCGTGATCAGCGCGGCGCGGCCGACCTCGCTGCCGGTGCCGGCGGTGGTCGGGACGGCGATCACCGGTGCGACCTTGCTCGTCACCTTCGGGATGCCGCCGAGGATCGCGGCATAGGTCTCGAGCGGCCCGTCATGGCCGGCGAGCAAAGCGACGCCCTTGGCGAGGTCGATCGGCGAGCCGCCGCCGATGGCGACGAGGCCGTCGCAATCATGCTCGCGATAGAGCGCGAGCGCGGCCTCGACCGCTTCCTCGGTCGGGTTGGTCGGGGTGTCGACGAAGAGCGGGGCGTTCCCGAGCAAGGGCGAGGCGGCGCGCAGGCGCTGGATCAGGTCGGTCGCTGCCAAGCCGCGATCGGCGACGATCAGCGGGCGCGCGATCTTCAGCTCGGTCAGGCCGGGCGCGATGGTCTTGAGCTCGCCGAAGCCGAACTGGACGGTGGTCAGATAGGTGATCGTCGCCATGAAGTCCTCCCGCCCGCTCAGGTTTCGGGCGGGCTGCTTTTTGTCGCCTGCCCGGCGCCGTGGCGCCAGCCCCCGAGCCCCGACGCCGACGCAAGGCACCCCGGCGGTGAGCGGGATCAGGACGTTGGCGCGCCGGCGCCCCGCCGCTCGCGCCACCAGCGCAGGGCCAGCGGCCAGAGATGCCAGGCGACGCTGCCGAGCAGGGCGAAGCCGAACAGGAACGAGCGCCGCGCGCCGCTGGTCAGCGTCTCGGCGGTGTCGTCATAGGTCAGGAAGGTCTTGCCGCGCGAAGTCGCTTCGTAGACGAGCTGATGGTTGGGATCGACGAGGAAGCGGACCTGCTGGCCAGGGTCGAGCCGGTCGATGCCGTCGACCCAAAGCCCGCGGGCAGGCCTATACAGGCGCTGGAAGTAAACTTGCTGGTTGTTGCCGATCGCGACGAGCCAGAGGTCCTGCGTGCGGTAAGTGCTCGACCCGCGCCCGGAACTGACGCGCATCAGCGGCGTGCTGTAGCTGATCGGGCCGACATGGTCGGCGACCAGGAGGTCGCCGCGCGCCAATGGCAGAGTGCGCCAGCCGGCGATCAGCAGCCAGAGGCCGAGGACGAGGGAGATCGCGGCGCCGAGCCAGGCCCAGAAATCCGGCGGTTTCGCAGCCTCGGCCATCGCACCTCCCGCATCCCGGGTCAGTTCTGCTCGATCGTAACACGCTCCTTGGCGGTGTCAGAGGTCATGCTGCTCGCTCGCCGTTCGAGCACGAGCAAAGCGAGGCCTGCGGCGACGATCAGGGCGGAGCCGATCAGCATGGCCGAGGTCGGCCAGTCCCCGAAGACGAGCCAGCCGAAAACCAGCGCCCAGACGATCAGCGTGTACTGATAGGGCACGACGACCGAGGCCTCGGCCAGCTTGAGCGAGCGCGTCACGCAGAGATGCGCGATCATAGCGACGATCCCGAGCAGGCCGAGCAGGCCGAGATCGGCGAGCGTCGGCGTCACCCAGCCGAAAGGCAGGAGCGCGACGCCCATCACCAGCGCGCCGAGCGTCTGCCAGAACACCAGCGTGACGTCGGGCGTGCCGCGCAATTGCCGCCCCGTGATCATCATCGCCGCGAAGGAGAAGCTGCCGACCAGCGCGATGATCGCCGGCAGGGAAAGGCTCTGGCCGGACGGGTTGAGCGCGATCGCGACGCCGACGAAGCCGGCAGCGACCGCGAGCCAGCGCCCGGCGTCGACACGCTCGCCGAGCAGCAGCGCCGCCAGAACCACCGCCCAGACCGGCGCCGCCAGCCAGAGCGTCATCGTGTCGGCGAGCGGCAGATAGGACACTGCCCAGTAGAACAGCGCAACCTCGCAGGAGCCGAGCGTGACGCGCAGCAGCTGCAGGCCCGGCCGCTCCGGCCGCAGCGTGCGCTGAACGCCCTGCTTGACGACGAAAGGCACGATCACCAGCAGCGCCGCAGCCGAGCGCAGCACGAGGACCTGGCCGACCGTATAGGTCGCGACCAGCCATTTCCCCATCACGTCGTTGAGCGAGAACAGGAGGATGCCGAGCAGCATCATCAGGATGCCGGCGAGGGTGGCGTTTCGGCTGGGCATGATCTCGTGGGAGGCGGCGGACGGGGCACTCTTCATGGCCTGCCGCAATGGAGGCGGCAAGCCGGCTCCACGCAAGGGGCGGGCGCGGCGCGGGCAGGGCATGCTGCGCGGCCATGTTATTTTCGTATTGACTTAATTAAGTGATCGGCTAAATGAAGGGCATGGATCGCTTCACCGCCCTTGCCGACCCGACCCGCCGCCGCATCGTCGAGATGCTGGGCCAGCGCGCCATGGCGGCGGGCGAGATCACCGCGCAGTTCGGCATGAGCGCGCCGGCGATCTCGCAGCATCTCAAGGTGCTGAAGGAGGCGGGGCTGGTGAGCGTCGAAGTGAGCGGCCAGCGCCGGATCTACCGACTCGATCCCGACGGGCTCGATGCCTTCGACGCCTGGGTCAGGCAGGTGCGCGGCTTCTGGAATGCCGGGCTCGACCGCCTGGAACGAGAGCTCGCAAAGCCCGAAGACGAATGAGGAGAATAGCCATGAACGAATACGGTGTGGTTCTGGAGAGCGGCGCGGTCCGCTTCGAGCGGCTTCTGCCCGGCCCGCTCGAACGGGTCTGGTCCTATCTCACGCAATCCGAGAAGCGCGGCACCTGGCTCGCCTCGGGCGAGATCGAGCCTCGGGTCGGCGGCGCGGCCGATCTTCTGTTCAAACATTCCGAAATCACCAGCGAGCAGCCGCCGGAGCGCTATCGCGAGATGAACGACAAGGGCTGGCCGTCCAAGGGCACCGTGACGCGCTATGAGCCGATGACCGCGCTGGCGATGACCTGGCCGGGCGAGGGTGACGCAAGCTCCGAAGTGACCTTCGAGCTTGTCCCCGAGGGTGACAAGGTGAGGCTGGTCCTGACGCATCGCAAGCTCGCCGACAAGGCGGAGATGGCCAGCGTCTCCAGCGGCTGGCACGCGCATCTCGGCCTGCTCGAGGATAAGCTTGCGGGCAATCCGCCACGCGCCTTCTGGTCACGGATCGAGACGCTCGAGGCGGATTACGCCAAGCGTTTCGCCGATCTGCCGTAGTTGAGAAGCGAGCGGGAGAGCTGCTCTCCCGCTCGTGACTTGGTCCCCCGCCCTCGGATCGACTAAACTTGCTCCGTTGCAACGGAGTATGTCCGTCATGTTGATCAAGCGTCGCGCCGGCTGGGAAATGCCCGAAAGCCAGGCGACATCGGAATCCGTCTTCCTCAATCGCCGGCAATGGCTCGCCGGCAGCGCCGGCCTGATCGCCGGAGCCGCCTTGCCGCAGGCCGCCGGTGCACAGGGTGCCGATCCAACGCTCGACCTCTATCCGGCCAAGCGCAATGCGGCCTACACGCTCGACCGGCCGGTGACCGACGAGGAATTGGCGGCGAACTACAACAATTTCTACGAGTTCGGCACCTCCAAGGAGGTGGCGGCAGCGTCGAAGCGGCTGGTGACGCGGCCCTGGACGATCACGATCGACGG
Organism: Methylobacterium sp.; assembly: GCA_013823325.1. Taxonomy (GTDB): domain Bacteria; phylum Pseudomonadota; class Alphaproteobacteria; order Rhizobiales; family Beijerinckiaceae; genus Allobosea; species Allobosea vestrisii. Next base: position 48,378 of record PNLY01000032.1, on the reverse strand, counting down.
GCTGGTCGAGAAGCCGTTCGAGATCGGCTTCGACGACCTCATCCGCAAGGTCAGTCTGCAGGAGCGGCTCTATCGCTTCCGCTGCGTCGAGGCCTGGTCGATGGCGGTGCCGTGGACCGGCTTCCCGCTGAAGCAGCTCGTCGCGCTGGCGAAGCCGCTCTCGGGCGCGAAATACGTCCAGATGCAGACGTTCATGAATCCGAAGATGGCTCCAGGCCAGTCGCAGCGCTGGTATCCTTGGCCCTACACCGAAGGGCTGACCATGGCCGAGGCGACGCATGACATGACGCTGATGGTGACCGGCATCTACGGCAAGCCGATTCCGACCCAGCACGGCGCGCCGCTGCGCCTGATCACGCCGTGGAAATACGGCTTCAAATCGGTCAAGTCGATCAGCAAGATCAGCTTCGTCGCCGAGCGGCCGAAGACCTTCTGGGAGGGCTTGCAGGCCTCCGAATACGGCTTCTGGGCCAATGTGAACCCCGAGGTCTCGCATCCGCGCTGGAGCCAGGCGAGCGAGCAGGTGCTTGGCACCCGCGAGCGCAAGCCGACGCTGCTGTTCAACGGCTATGCCGAGCAGGTGGCCGACCTCTACAAGGGGCTGGAGAAGGAGCGGCTCTGGGCTTGAGGCTCGATCCCTAACCAGAGTCGTCCCGGGTCTACGCTTCGCTTCGCCCGGGACGACCAAAGAAAATGGAGCGGCAGGAAACGGGTGCCCTCCGACGCGCCGCTGCGCTAGCGTGGCAGACATGACAAGCTTCTGTCTCTTCACCACCGCGATCGGCTCCTGCGCCCTGGTCTGGCAAGACGAGCGTATCGTCGCGGCGCAACTGCCCGAGCGCGACGAGGATGCGGCGCGGCGGCGGCTGGGGCGGCGCTTTCCGGACAGCGTCGAGGCCGAGCCGCCCGCCTTCGTGCGGCAGGCGATCGACGATGTCGTCGCCCTGCTGGCCGGCGAGCAGCGCGACCTCGCGCATCTGCCGATCGATCTCTCTGCGACGCCCGAGTTCAACCGGCGCGTCTACGCGGTTGCGCTGTCGATCCCGCCCGGCGAGACCTTGACCTATGGCGAGGTCGCAGCGCGGATCGGCGAGCCCGGAGCGGCGCGGGCCGTCGGCGTCGCGCTCGGCCAGAACCCGATCCCGATCATCGTGCCCTGCCATCGCGTGCTCGCGGCCGGCGGCAAGACCGGCGGTTTCTCGGCCGATGGCGGGGTCGAGACCAAGCTCAGGATCCTGACGATCGAGAAGGCGCGCACCAGCGCCGAGCCGTCATTGTTCGGCGACCTGCCGTTGCAGGCGAGGCAGCGATAGGGCGAAGCCTAAAAATTGGGGCCGCTGCCTGGCAGCGAGCCCCATCTGCTAGCGTTCTCAGTTCTTCGCCAGGCCGAGATCCTTGAGCACGCCGTTGCCGCGCTCGCTGAAGGTCTTCACATAGTCCTGCAACTGCGCAGGCGTGTCCCAGACCGGGGTGATGCCCCGATCGGCCATGCCCTTGCGGACATCCTCGCGCTTCATTGTGCGCTCGGCCGCTTCGTAGAGGATCTTGCGGCGGTCGGCCGGCACGCCCTTGGGGGCGGCGATGGCGAACCAGTTCTGATAGGTCCAGTCGAGACCGGCTTCCTTGGCGCTGGGCACGTCGGGAAAGTTCGGGTGGCGCTCCTCGGTCATCATCAGGATGGTGCGCACGCGCCCGCCATCGAGCATTGCCTTGGCCTCGATCGGCGAGCCGGTGAAGGCGGTGATGCCGCCGGCCGCGAGATCCTGCAGGGCCGGCGCGCCGCCATTGCTCGGCACCCAGCGGATCTGGTCGGCGGGGAGGCCGGCTGCCTTCATCAGTCCGCCGGAGGCGATGTGCCAGGAGCCGCCGGTGCCGGTGCCGGAGGAGGTGAACGTGCCCTTCGGGTTCTCCTTCACCGCTTTGAGGAAGTCGGCGACGGTCTTGTAGGGCGCGTCCGCCTTGACCGTGACGCCCGCGGGAATGAGCGAGACACGCGAGAACATGTCGACGCTGTCGACGGTCAGGTCACCGAGGCCGAGCGTCCTGAAGAAGGAGAGCTCGGGGCTGACGCCGCCGATGGTGTAGCCGTCGGCCGCGCCGGTCGCGATCGCGGTGTGGCCGGTGACGCCGCCGCCGCCGGTGCGGTTGATGACGTTGACCGGCTGCTTCAGCTCGGCCTCCAGGCCATTGGCGAAGATGCGCATCACAGCGTCCATGCCGCCGCCGGCCGCCCAAGGCACGATCAGTTGCACCGGCCGATCCGGGAAGGCGAAGGCCGGCGCCGCGCCGATGGCGAGCGTGGCCAGGGCCAAAGCGAGCTTGCGGAAACTCTTCATTCCATTCCTCCCATGATTTGTGGCTGCTTCTTGCATGCAAGGAGTAGAGTGCTCTTGCCCATGCGACAAGTGTGTATGCGGAATTTTGTATGCAGGATATCGTCGCGGCTGGCTGCATGACGGCGATCGTCTTGCCGCGGTAGCGGGGACGGGGCGCTCGCGATAGGCGTTTTCCGAGCGAGAGTGGCGGGTTGCGCCGAGAGAGCGGGGAGCAGGACGATGGTGTCAGTCAGACGGCTCGTTCCGGCGGAGTGGGCGCAGGCCTTCCCGATCGTCGTGCAATTGCGGGCAGCGCTCGACGAAGCGGAGTTCCTGCACCGGGTGCGGCGGCAATCCTTTTCCGGCTATGAGCTGGTCGGCGCCTTTCGCGACGGCGCGCTGGTGGGCGTGCTCGGCATGCGCCCGGTCCACACGCTGGCGCGCGGGGCGCATCTGCATGTCGACGATCTCGTGGTGGACGAACGGGTCCGCAGCGGCGGCATCGGCCGGGCGCTGCTGGCCTTCGCTGAAGAGGATGCCCGGGCGCGCGGCCTCACTGCGGTCTTCCTCGACGCCAGGCAGCAAGCGATCCCGTTCTATGAGCGCGAGCGCTACGTTTTCCACCCGGCGCCGTCGATGAAGAAGCTGCTGGGTGGGTGAGGCATCCGCTCACAGCGGGATCGCCGTCGTCTCCTTGGCGGTCTTGTTGACGACCATGGTGTAATAGCGCGTCACATTGCTGCCTTCGCCGAACAGCAGCTCGCATAGCGCCGTGACCTCGTCCATGTCGGCGACGCGCAGAAACAGGATCACGTCGGTCTGGCCGGTGACGCCATAGGCCTGGACGACCGCCGGCTGGCGAGCCGCCAGTTCGAGGAAGCGCCGCCGACTTGGCTCGTCATGCCGGGCGAGTTCGACTGCGATGATCACCCTGAGGCCTTTGCCGCTCTTGGCGGGATCGAGGATCGCGACGGTGCGCAGGATCAGTCCGGACGCTTCCAGCTGCCTGATCCGGCGCAGGCAGCTCGACGGCGCGAGGCCGACCTCGTCGGCGAGTTGGGCGTTGGTGCGCGAGGCGTCCGCCTGGAGCAGGTTGAGCAGTTTCTTGTCGATGCGATCCATCGCGGCGATCCCAGCGTTTGCCGTGCAATAAAATTGCATGAACGCGACGATTTTGACCACTGCCGCGCATGCACTGGCGCTAACGTCCCGACGTCAATCGAGGACCGCTACCAATGCCGCTCCAGAGTCAATTCTATCGCAAGACGGTCGAAACGCTGGCCGTCTATCGCGAGCTCGTGGTCGTCATGGTGCCGATCGCGGTGGCGACGCAGGCTCTGGCGGAGCTCGGCGTCATCAAGGCTGCCTCGCCCTGGCTCGCACCGGCCATGACGCTGTTCGGGCTGCCGCCGGAACTGGCGCTGGCCTGGTTGACGGGTCTGCTGGTCGGGATGTGGGGCGGCGTGGTCGTGCTGTTCACGCTGATCCCGACGCTGGCGCTCAGCAGCGCCGACATGACCGTGTTCTGCAGCCTGCTGCTGATGGCGCACGCCATACCGGTCGAGCAGCGCATCGTCGCCAAGGCGGGGCCGAATGTCTGGACGACGTCGATCATCCGCATTGCCGGCGCGATGGTTTTCGCTGCGCTGCTGCACCTGCTCTTTTCCGCAACCGGCTGGCTGTCGCAGCCGATCGCCCCGGTTTGGCAGCCTGGGGCGGGCGAGGGCGGCTGGCTCGGCTTCGCCCATGGCACCGCCAAGACGCTGCTGGTGATGCTCGCGGTCCTGCTGGCCCTTTCCTGGGTGATGGAACTGCTCAGGGCCGCGGGCATTCTCGCTGTGCTCTACAAGGGACTCGCGCCGCTGTTCCGTCTGGTCGGCCTGCGGCCTGAGGCGCTGCCGTTCACCACCGTCGGCCTGCTGCTCGGCATTTCCTATGGCAGCGGGCTGATGCTGGCGGAGGTGCGCCGGCAGCCGATCGAGCCGCGCCAGATCTTCCTCGCCAGCGTCTTCATGGGCTTCGCCCACAGCCTGATCGAGGACACGCTGATCGTGGTCGCGCTGGGGGCGGACCTGACGACGGTGCTGTTCGGGCGGCTCGTGTTTGCGATCGTGGCGACGGCGGCCGTCGCCTTTGTGCTCGAGCGGTTTTCGGGTGCGCTGATCGCGCAGGGCGATTCCGCGAGCCGGTTCTAGCAGTGACGCGCTAGGCGGCGAAGCGTTCGGGGCTGGGAAACTTGGGCTGGACGCTTCGGGTGCGAGTCCGCTCCTGGCCCATTGCGGACCTAGATTGTTGCCTCCATCATGCGTTCAAGCAACGGGAGCCGTGCTTAATATGGCAGATCGAGCGCTCTACGACGATCCGCTGATCAGCGTCGCCTATAGCGAGCTGCGGTCCCGGCCTGGGGGCCCCAATGAGGTTATCGAGCAGCCCGCGCTCCGATCGCTGATGCCTTCACTTCAGGGAAGGGACGTCGTTGACTTGGGCTGTGGCTCGGGCGGCTTGGCACGGTTGGCTCTCGAACAAGGCGCGCGTTCGGTGAGGGCCTTCGACGCTTCGGAGCAGATGATCCGAGAGGCGATCAAGCTCGGCGGCGATTCTCGTTCGCGTTACGAGATTGGCCGGATCGAGGATGTCGTGCTTCCCGATCGCAGCGCTGATGTCGTCATCAGCGGGCTTGCCCTGCATTACATCCCTGACGTCATGACATTGTCGAGGCGCGTTAGTGGATGGCTGAGAGAAGGGGGAAGTTTCATTTTCTCTGTTGAGCACCCGATAATGACATGCGCCTCCCGGCAATGGGCTGAGGCGACTGACGGCACACGGCAGCATTGGCCGGTGGATCGCTATCTTGAGGAGGGGACACGGCTTGTCCGATGGCTAGGCGTCGACACACCAAGGGAACATCGTGCCGTCGCCAGCTACATAAATGCCCTGATCGACGCAGGCTTGGTCATCCGCCGCGTTCTCGAACCCGGACCCGATCCTGTTTCATTGCAGCAATGGCCGAAATTGGCTGACCATATCCGGCGTCCAGCGTTTCTAATCATTCGAGCCGATCGTCAGTCGGCCTAACGGGCGATAACTCCTTCCCATCGGAAGCAGCCACAAGAGCGACCAGGGCAATCGGTGCGCTCGTATGGCCGGACCGCCTACCCCAGACTGAACGCCTCGTGCACGGCGCTCTGCACGCCGCCGCCCATGACCGGGCCGCCGCCGGCGACGTGGATGGCGTCGCCGACCAGAGCGGCGCCCAGGCCGTGGCGCGGCGTCAGCATCGGCGCGAACTGCTCCCAGCCGTCACTGGCTGGGTCATAGGCCTCCATCTGGCCGAAGACGCGGTTGGTGCCTTCGCCGCCCATGATGAAGACCTTGCCGCGATAGAGCACCGCGCCATGGCCGGAGCGGGCGGTCGGCAGCGGGTTGCGCGGCGCCCATTTATCGGTCGCCGGGTCATAGGCGTGGTGCAGGTTCGAATTGGTGTGGAAGCTGTCGACGCGCCCGCCGATGACATGGATCAGGTTGCCGATGGCGAGCGTTCCGGTGTGGTCGCGCGCCGTCGGCATCGGCGTGCGCTCGCTCCAGGCATCGGCCTTGGGATCGTAGACGCGGTGCCAGTTGACCGAGGTCTTGCTCTCGGTGGTGTCGCCGATGGCGCCGCCGATCGAATGCAGCACGCCGTTGAGGCCGACGATCGCGGCCGAGCCGACCGGGCGGGGCAGGGGTGCAATCTCCGCCCATTTATCCGCCTTGGGATCGTAGACGAAGCAGCGCGGATGCGGCTTGCGGTTCTGCTCGAGAAAGCCGCCGATGGCGTAGAGCCTGCCGTCGAGGAAGGCGACGCCGACATGGTTGGCGCCCTGCGGCAGCGGCGCGCCGTCGCTCCATTTGTCGGCTTTGGGATCGTAGACATGGTGATAGGCCCGGTCGGTGCGCTGCTCGCCATAGCCGCCGACGATGTGCATGCGGTCGTCATGGGCCGCTGCCCAGGCCATTTCCGAACGCGGCAGCGGCAGCAGCGCCTTCGTGCTCCAGCGCCCGGGACTGGTGGCCTTGGGCGCCGGTGAATCGAAGACGTTCTGCGAGGCGGCGAGCTCGGGCTTGCCGATGCGGCCGGGCTGGCTCAGCCGCTCGTAATGGCCGCCATGATGCTCGTGGCCGGGCTGCTGGGCGAGGGCGGGGGTGGCGAGACCGGCGGCCCCGGCGGCGATGAAACTGCGGCGGCTCAGCTTGGTCATGATGCGTCCTCCCCTGATGAACCTACGGCCCGCACGGGCGTTGGCAATGGGCGCCGCCGGCGTGCAAGCTGGCGATGGAATCACGACCTGGTGAAAGGCGAGCCGCATGACGCGCTGGCAATGGCTTCTGGCGCAGTTCACGCGACGGCTCTGGGTGCGCTCGGCCCTGTTCTCGCTGCTTGGCGCGCTGACGGCGCTCGTGGCGATCTGGCTGAAGCCGTTCATTCCGCCGGCCGTCTCGGTCCGGATCGGCGCCGACGCCGTCGATAATGTGCTCGGCATCATGGCATCGAGCATGTTGGCAGTGACGACCTTCTCGCTCGGCGCCATGGTCTCGGCCTACGCCGCTGCGGCGACCGGCGTCACGCCACGGGCGACGATGCTGCTGCTGCAGGACACCAAGGCCCAGAACGCGCTCTCGACCTTCATCGGCGCCTTCCTGTTCAGCATCGTCGGCATCGTGGCGCTCAGCACCGGCGTCTATGGCGGCGAGGGGCGCGCCGTCCTCTTCATCGCGACCATCGCGGTGATCGCCCTCGTGGTGGTCACCCTGCTACGCTGGATCGAATACCTGTCGCGCCTCGGGCGGCTGGGGGAAACGACCCGGCGGGTGGAGGAGGCCGCAGCCGAGGCGTTGCGCGAGCGCCGGCGGAAGCCGCATCTCGGTGCCTTGCCGCCGCCAGCCGGGGGCTTGCCGGAGGGCGTGCCGATCCTCGCGAGCGAGACCGGCTATCTCCAGCATCTCGACGTCGCCGCGCTCGACAAGCTGGCGCAGGCGGCCGGCGGGCGCATCGACGTGCTGGTACTGCCGGGCGCATTCGTGGCGCGCGAGAGCATCCTCGCCCGCTCGAGCCGCCGGCTGGAAGAGGAGCAACTCGGGGCCGTGCAAAAAGCCTTCAGCATTGGCGACATGCGCTCCTTCGACCAGGACCCGCGCTTCGGCCTGTCGGTCCTCGCCGAGATCGCCTCGCGGGCGCTGTCACCGGCGGTCCACGATCCGGGTACCGCGATCGACGTGATCGGGCGCGCGGTGCGGATCCTGTCGATTTGGGCCGGGGAGGGGGCAGACGAGGAGCCGGCCTGCCGGCACGTCACGGTCCCCGGCCTCGATGAGCACGACCTGCTCGACGACGTGTTCACGCCATTGGCGCGCGACGGGGCAGCGCTGGTCGAAGTCGGCATCAGGGTGCAGAAGGCGCTCGCCATCCTGGCAGCCGCCGGTTCGGGCCGGTTGACGCCAGCTGCGCTGCGCCACGCCGAACTCGCGGCGGCCCGTGCCGTGGCGGCGCTGACGTTCGAACCGGACCGGCGCGCAGTGGTCGAACTTTCCGCAAGGGTGCGCGCTGCGGCGAAGCTGGGCGACTGAGCCGGTACGCAGCGCGGGCATCGCGGTTGCGCGGCGGGTCCGCTTTAGCATACTGCATACGCTGCTATGCTGCGGCACCTGAAACGGTTGAAAACACGGTAAGGCGAGGAAGCGCATGACTGGGCATAACAAGGTCGCGATCATCACCGGTGCCGGCTCGGGCGTCGGCCGTGCCGTCGCCATCGCCTTCCTGAAGGACGGCTATCGCACCGTGCTGGCCGGGCGCCGCCTCGAGGCCCTCGAAGAGACGATCAAGCTCTCGGGCGCCCCGGCCGAGCAGGCGCTCGCGGTCTCGACCGACGTGACCGACAAGACATCCGTCGAGGCGCTATTCGCCAAAACGAAGGAGAAATTCGGCCGGGTCGACGTGCTGTTCAACAATGCCGGCGTGAATGCGCCCGGCGGCGTGCTGCTGGAGGACCTCTCGCTCGAGGATTGGCAGAAGGTGGTCGACACCAACCTGACCGGGCCGTTCCTGTGCACACAGGAGGCCTTCAAGGCGATGAAGGCCCAGGAGCCGCGCGGTGGGCGGATCATCAACAACGGCTCGATCTCGGCTCAGGTGCCGCGGCCGAACTCGGCCGCCTACACCGCGACCAAGCACGCCATCTCCGGTCTTACCAAGACGGCCTCGCTCGACGGGCGCAAATACGACATCGCCGTCGGCCAGGTCGATATCGGCAATGCGCTGACCGAGATGGCCAAGAAGATGACCACCGGCGTGCCGCAGCCGGACGGCTCGATCAAGGTGGAGCCGGTGATGGATGTCGACCATGTCGCCACCACCGTGCTGCACATGGCCGGCCTGCCGCTCGACGCCAACATCCTGTTCGTCACGGTGATGGCGACCAAGGCGCCGCTCGTCGGGCGCGGCTGAGCGGCACGCTCCCACAAGCGCCGCCGTCGTGAGCGGCGATCCGCTGTCGTCCTGGTCGGGCCAGTCCCGGCCATCGACGTCTTGCGACGAGCATAATTTGCGCGACACTGTCCGGGGCGGCTCGGGAGTGCTCCGCTTGTCAGCCTTCGATGCCTCGGAACGGAGAGAAGACGTGGATGGTCGGCACAAGTCCGACCATGACGACGAAAGCGAGTCCAGCCACGCCGCGCCGGTCGATCCCAAGGTCGGACGCGCCTACCGGCTGACGATCTGGGGAATCGCGCTCGGCATCCTGATCTTCGCCGGCAATGTCGTGCTCTGGGCGCTAGCGATCGGCAACAACCAGCTGTTCAAGGACGGCGTCGACTGGGTCTACGACGTCGCGCTCTACGGTATCGCCGCGCTGGTCTTCGGGCGCGACGAGCGTGCGGAGAAGCTGGCGGCGCTCGGGATCGGCGCTGTGATGGCGGTCGCCGGCCTGCATACGCTCTACGATCTCTGGGACAAGATCCTGCGGCCGCGGCCGATCGAGATCTTCGCGCTTAGCTTCTCGGCGGCGAGCGCGATCCTGATCGCCTATCTCATCATCGGCGTACTCTGGCGCTTCCGGGCAGAGACCAATCCGGTGATCAAGGCGACCTGGCTGTCCTCGCGCAACGACGCGATCTCGACCACCGGCTTTGCGCTGCTCGGCCTCGCCGCGCGCCTGCTGCCGGTGCGCTGGCCGGAATACCTGTTCGACGTCTTCGTCGCCTTCCTCTGCTTCCAGGCGAGCTGGGCGATCTGGCGCGCGACCAGACAGTCGTAGGATCGGACGAAAGTCGAAGCAAAAGGAGAATATTCTCCCTAGACCAAGGTCGTACGACCTGGTTCTTCCGCCTTGATGGCAAACAAAAAAATCCTGTCCGGCTTCTCCGGCAGGCCACGTGGCGAAATCATGGCAGCCCCTGAAAGTCATGCCGAAACGAGCCGATATCGTGGCTTTTTCGGCGTCAAGGAGCGCCAGAATGTCCGTCCTCTCTTTCATCCGCCGCGGTGCGGCTGTGCTCGCCGCGAGCCTCGCGCTCGGCGGCGCGGCGCTGGCCCAGACCGGCCCGCTGGTCTCGACCGAGTGGCTGGAGAAGAACCTCAGCGATCCCAAGGTCAGGATCGTCGAGGTCAGCGTCGAGCCCGGCATCTATGAGCGCGGCCATATCCCGGGCGCGCAGAACATCGCCTGGCATACCGACCTGGTCGAGACGGTCTCACGGGACATCGCCAGGCCGGAGAAGTTCCAGGCGCTGGCCCGCAAGCTCGGCGTCGACAAGGACGTCACCGTCGTCCTCTACGGCGACAACAACAACTGGTTCGCCGCCTGGGGCGCCTGGGTGTTCGACATCTACGGGCTGCGCGACAACGTGAAGCTGCTCGATGGCGGCCGCAAGAAATGGGAGCTGGAGAAGCGCCCGGTCGCGACAAATCCGGTGCCGGTCAAAGCCTCCTCCTTTACTGTCGGCGAGCCGAACAAGGCGCTGCGCGCCCGCCTCACCGACGTCGTCGCCAGCGTCGAGAAGAAGTCGGACGCCCGCATTCTGGATATCCGCTCGCCCGACGAGTTCTCCGGCAAGATCATCGCACCGGCCGGCTTCCAGGAGCTGGCGCTGCGCGCCGGCCATATCCCGGGCTCGGTCAACGTGCCGTGGGCGCGCGCGGTCAACCAGGCCGACGGCACGCTGAAATCGCCGGAGGAGCTGAAGAAGCTCTATGCCGAGGTCGGCATCGACGGCTCCAAGCCGGTGATCACCTCGTGCCGCATCGGCGAGCGCTCGAGCCACACCTGGTTCATCCTCTCCCGCGTGCTCGGCTACCAGGCCGCCAACTACGACGGCTCCTGGACCGAATACGGCAATGTCGTCGGGCTGCCGATCAGCAATCCGGCCGGCACCGTCTGGGGCGGCAAGTAAGCTCCCTGATGAGCATCTCCGACGATAGCGGCGCGCTGGACTATGAGCTGGCGCGCCGGCAGGCGGGGGCGGAGCCGATCCGGCTGCCGCCCCTGCGCTTCATTGTAGCGGCCGTCGTTGCTGCCGCGATCGCAGTCTCGATCTATTTGGTCGGTCGCCATGGCGATCCGGCGCCGCAGCTCCAGCTCTCGCTGATCCTCGGCGCCGCTTTCGGCTTCGTGCTGCAGCGGGCGCGCTTCTGCTTCTTCTGCATCTGGAAGGACTGGCTCGACCGGCGCGATCCGCGCGGGCTGCTCGGCATTCTCACGGCGCTGGTGGTCGGGCTCGCCGGGTACACGCTGATCTATGGCGCCTGGCTGCCTGACCCCACGGGTGCCCGCCTGCCGCCGACGGCGCATATCGGCCCGGTCGGCCCGGCGCTGCTGCTGGCGGGCCTGGCCTTTGGCGCCGGCATGGCGATTTCCGGCTCCTGCATCAGCGCTCATCTCTACCGGCTGGGCGAGGGCTCGCCGACCGCGCCCTTCGCGCTGATCGGCGCAGGGCTGGGCTTCATCCTCGGCTTTCTGAGCTGGAACGAGCTCTATCTCCTGACGATTTCGGACTCGCCCGTGCTGTGGCTGCCGCGCCAGCTCGGCTATGGCGGGGCGCTCGTAGCTGGGCTCGCCGTGCTGGGGGCGACGGCTTGGTGCTTGCTGCGGGCGGGGCGGTCGAGCGACCAGGAAGCGTCGCAGAAGGTGCAAACCGATCCGGTCGCCACGATCTTCCTGCGGCGTTGGCCTTCCTGGCTGGGGGGACTCTTTGTCGGCTTGATCGGCGTTGCCGCCTATCTGCGCCTGTCGCCGCTCGGCGTCACCGCCGAACTCGGCTCGCGCTCGCGGCAATTGGCGACCGGGCTCGACTGGCTGCCGGCGCGTCTGGAAGGGCTCGACAGCTTCCGCGGCTGCGCCACCCTGATCCGTGAGACGCTGCTGACGCCGAACGGGCTCTTCATCGCCGGGCTGGTCGCGGCCGCCTTTGCCGCGGCGCTGGCGGCGGGCGAGTTCAAGCCAAGACGGCCGACCGGCGGGCATGTGCTGCGTGGGCTGGTCGGTGGCGTGCTGCTCGGCTGGGGCACGGTGTTCGGGCTCGGCTGCACGGTCGGGACTTTGCTCTCGGGCATTTCGGCCGGAGCGGTCTCGGGCTGGGTATTTGGAATGGGGCTGATCGCGGGGACGACGGTGACGTTGAAGCTGGGGCGCAGGCTGCGGTTGCTGGATTGAGGCGCGCCGTCATTCCGGGGCGTGCCGTAGGCGCGAGCCCGGAACCCAGAACCGATGTCGGTCGTCATGAATGCACGAAGGTTGGTGGCCCTTTTGAATAGGGCATCGGTTCTGGGTTCCGGGCCCTTCGCTGCGCGAAGTCCCGGAAAGACGGGAAGGTTCCGGTGCAAGCGCCCATCCGCACCCTGCGCAACAAGGCGCAGACATAGGGCTAGGCTGAGCTATAACGAGGGCATCGGTTCGAGGATGCTCCCATGTCGATTGCCGCCAAACTGCCTTCCATCCTGATAGCCAATCGCGGCGAGATCGCCTGCCGGGTGATCCGCACCGCCAGGCGGCTCGGCTTGCGCACCATCGCCGTCTATTCCGACGCCGATGCGCAGGCGCTGTTCGTCGAGATGGCGGACGAGGCCTATCGGATCGGCCCGGCGCCGGCGCGCGAGAGCTATCTAGATGCCGACAAGATCCTCGCCGTGGCGAAGCAGTCCGGCGCGGCCTGCATCCATCCGGGCTATGGCTTCCTCTCCGAGAATGTCGAATTCGCCGAGGCCTGCGCCGCGGCCGGCATCGTCTTCGTCGGCCCGCCGGCCTCCGCCATCAGCGCCATGGGTCTGAAGGACGCGGCCAAGGCGCTGGTCGAAAAGGCCAATGTCCCGGTCGTGCCGGGCTATCACGGTGCCGAGCAGGGCGTCGATTTTCTCGCCAAGGAGGCCGAGCGCATCGGCTATCCCGTGCTGATCAAGGCGGTCGCCGGCGGCGGCGGCAAGGGCATGAAGAAGGTCGACCGGCCCGAGGACTTCACCGACGCCCTGTCGAGTGCCCAGCGCGAGGGCAAGAACGCCTTCGGCGATGCGCGTGTGCTGGTCGAGAAATACGTGCTCTCGCCGCGCCATGTCGAAATCCAGGTGTTCGGCGACAGCCATGGCAATGTCGTCCATCTCTATGAGCGCGACTGCTCGCTGCAGCGCCGTCACCAGAAGGTGATCGAGGAGGCGCCGGCGCCCGGCATGACGCCCGAGGTGCGCGCCGCCATGGGCAAGGCGGCGACGGAAGCCGCGAAGGCGGTCGGCTATGTCGGCGCGGGCACGGTCGAGTTCATCGCCGACGGGCGCGACGGCCTGCGCGCCGACCGCTTCTACTTCATGGAGATGAACACCCGCCTCCAGGTCGAGCATCCCGTCACCGAGGCGATCACCGGGCTCGATCTGGTCGAGCTCCAGCTCAAGGTTGCGGCCGGCGAGCCGCTCGGCTTCACGCAGGATGACGTCCGCGCCGAAGGCCATGCCGTCGAGGCGCGGCTCTATGCCGAGGATCCGGAGAAGGGCTTCCTGCCCTCGACCGGCAAGCTCTGGGCGCTGCAATTCCCGCAGAGCGAGGACATCCGCATCGACACCGGGGTCGAGGCCGGCGATTCGGTGACGCCGTATTACGACCCGATGATCGCCAAGGTGATCGCGCATGGGCGCACCCGCGACGAGGCGCTCGACCATCTCGCCTTTGCGCTCGGCGAGACCATCGTCGCTGGACCGCGCACCAATCTCGCCTTCCTGAAGAAGCTCGCCGAGGCGGAGGGCTTCCGGAAAGGTCCGTTCGACACCGGCTTCATCGACCGCAACATCTCGGCACTCGGCGCCGAGCCGCAGCCGCTCGATGCGGCCGCCGTCGCGGCGGCGGCTCTGCAACTGGAGGAGGAGCGCCAGGTCGCGGTGCTCGACCTCGCCGTCGAGCGGACTGGCGACGAGGCCAAGTCGCCCTGGCTCGACGCCGACGCCTTTTCGATCATGCCGCGCCCGGCACTCGGCCTGCCGCTATTGGTCGACGGCGAGCGGGTCGAGGCGAAGATCGAGTGGAACGGCGACGACGCGCGCGTCTCTTTGCCGGGCCATCCGCTTGATGAGGGCGAGCATGAGGTGACGCTGGCCCGGGCCGAGGCGGGGACCTATCTCGCGCTGCATCACGGCCGCCAGACCTCCGTGGCACTGTTCGACCCGTTCAGCGTCGATCTCGATGCGGCGGCGGGCGCCGGCGGCGTGATCAAGGCGCCGATGCATGGCAAGCTGATCGCGCTCTTCGTCAAGGCGGGGGAAGCGGTGGTGAAGGGGCAGCGCCTCGCCATCGTCGAAGCGATGAAGATGGAGCATGTGCTCACCGCCCCGCGCGACGGCACCGTCACCGAGCTCGGCGCCGAGCCCGGCGCGCAGGTGGCCGAAGGCGCGAAAGTGGTCGTGCTCGGGGAGTAGGCTGCGTCATGCTCGGGCTCGACCCGAGCATCTCAGGCCAGAGGAGGCTCCGGCCAGCGCCTTCTCGTCATGAGATTCTCGGGTCTGCGCTCCGCTCCGCCCGAGAATGACGGAGGCTACAGGCCGTCCAAGGCCGCAATCGCCCGCTCCGCGACGGCGAGATTGATCTGCGCCAGCGGGTCCTCGTCACCGAGGAACCAGGCGGCCGAGAGCCCGCACCAGGCCAGGATCCATTTCAGCAGGCGCTCGCGCCCCAGGCCTGACTTCTCCAATACGATCTCCAGCCGGCGCTCGAAGCGGCCCGGCACGGTCGCTACCGGCGGTTCGGGATCGGCAAGGTCGGGATCACAGAACAGGATCGTGTATTCGAAGGCGCGGTCGCCGATCACCGATTTCGGGTCGATGGCGAGCCAGCCTCTCGACTCGAAATCGAGCACATTGTCGTGGTGCAGGTCGGCATGCAGCGGCATGATCTCGCGCTGTGCCGGAAGCAATTCGTTGGCGACTGCGGCCGCGCGGGCGAGGATGCCACCGTGCTGCTGCGCCATCAGGAAGAGGTCCTTGAACCAGGTTTCCAGCGGGATCAGGCCTGAGGGCGCCGGGCCGCGCGGCTTCTGGAGGGCGGCGATGGCGTGGCAGAGGATGGCCGTCGCCTCGTCATCGCCAGTTGCACCGCCGCGGGCCATGGCCGCGAGCGAGCGGGAGCCGGTTGCGCGCTCGATCAGCATCGCTTCGCCATTGTCGCTGCGGGCGAAGAGGCGGGCGGCGCCGTCGCCGGCCCAGTAGTCGAGCGGCAGGTAGCCGCGCCGTTCGTCCTCGACCTCGGGCAGCTTCAGCATGGCCGGGCGGCCATCCTGCAGGACGGGCAGCAGCTGGCTGGCATGGGTTCTGATCGGCTCGCCGGCGGGTTCGAGGCTCCAGCGGGTGAGCCAGGGCGAAAAGACGTCGGTCGGCATCGGCATCGTCAGTCTCGGTTGGTCGGCGGTGTGCTCCGGGACGGTTCGCCCTGCCATCCCGGATAAGTCGCCGCTGAGGTGCCGTGCAATTGCGTCGCGAGTTAGTCCGCGGCGCGACCGCGGCCCATCAGCGGATACTGCTCGACCTCGTAGATCTGGCCGGAGACGTGGCCGCTCTCTTCCGAGAGCCAGAAGGCGGTATGGGCGGCGATCTCGGCCGGCTGCATGATCTGGCCGAAGGGCGCGAATTCGAGCGGCACCTCCTTCTCCCAGCCGGGCTTCTTGCCCTCGCGCTGCTGCGTCGCATCCTCATTGGCGGTGAAGGTCCAGCCGACATTGAGCTGGTTGACCCGGATATGCTCGCGCCCGAGCGTGTTGGCGAGGTTGCGCGTCATCGTCATCAGCGCGCCCTTCGACATCGAATAGACGGTGAGGTTCGAGTTGCCGCACCAGGCGTTGATCGAGCCGACGGTCAGGATCGAGCCGCCCGATTTCTGCAGGCGGAAGGCGCGGATCGCCGCCTCGGCGCAGAGCAAGGGCGCACGCGTGTTGATCGCGAAGATATGGTCGAAGAAGGCAGCGGTGGTCTCAGCCAGCACGCCGCGTGGATAGATGCCGGCATTGTTGACGAGCCCGTCGATGCGGCCGAAGGCCTTTCGCGTCGCATCGACCAGCGCCTGGGCCGTCGCCGGCTCGGCGAGATCGCCGATCGCGCCGGCGGTGGACGGGCCGAGCTTGCGGCAGGCGGTATCGACCTCGTTCTGCTCGCGGCCATGGATCAGCACCTTGGCGCCCTCGGCGATCAGGCGCTGCGCCATGGCGTAGCCGATGCCGGTCGACGAGCCGGTGACGAGAATGGCCTTGCCTTGCAGTCCGCGCATGTCGTGTCTCCGTTCGGGTCGGTGGCCTTAGTAGCCTGCGCGAGCGGCAACGTCATGGCCGCGCTGGTGCGGGCCACCCCGGCGCGGCGCGGTTGTGGAGAAAGGCCGCGGGCTCTGGCGAGGCGCGTCGGCGAGGATTAGGTTGCCCGCCATGCCGCTCCATATCCTCAAGCTCTGTGTCGGCGCCGAATCGATCAGCGATCTCGAAGAATGGATCGCCGAGCGGCAGGCGCAGCGCCGCGCCCGCGGCGAGCCGGCGGAGCAATTGCACACGACCCGCATGGTCCCGAAGCGGATCGAGGAGATCGTCAATGGCGGCTCGCTCTACTGGGTGATCAAGGGTCAGGTCTCGGCCCGCCAGCGGCTGATCGACATCCGCCCCTTCACCGACGGCGAGGGCATCGGCCGCTGTCATCTGGTGATGGAGCCGGTGGTGGTGCCGGTCGAGCCCCGGCCGTTCCGCCCGTTCCAGGGCTGGCGCTATCTGCAGGACAAGGACGCGCCGCGCGATATCGATGGCCGCAGCGGCGATCTCGGCGTCATGCCCGAGCAGATGCGGCGAGAATTGGCGGAGCTGGGGCTGCTGTAGGCTTTATGCAGCGCTTAGGACGGCGCCTGCGAAACGCTTCGAAGCCTTATGTGAGGCCGCCTACATCATGGTGGAAGCGCCCCCCATCCCGGTCAGGCGCATATGACGTGAACCACCATGTTTAGGATTCTTGCTCGCATCGCCGCTTTCGCCAAACGCCTCGATGCGCATCTGACGCGCGGCGTCGAAATCCGCGGTCGGCGGCTGGCTGGGTTGAAGCCTCTCGCAGATACCCGGCCGGCCGTTGCAGGCCGCCGGGTGGCGCTCCAGCGGCGACATCTTGCCATTGTCGCGCGTTAGAGCGTGATACTGGCAGAGCTGTGGCCAAGGCCTGCAAAACGACCTTCGCTGCCATTCAGAAGGCTGCGAGCACCCGCTGCAGATCCGCGATCTGCTCCTGTGTCAGCGCCCGCTTCGGCAGAATCTGGTAGCTGTAGTCCGAGATGAAGAACAGGAAGAGGTGCCGGTCCTCGCGGATCTTCATGTAGTCGCGCCAAGCGATGCGGTTGTGCACCCCCGGCTGTTCGGCTTCATAGGCCTCTTCGTCCCAGCCCGCCGAGACGGGTTTGCGGACCAGCTTGTCCTGCTTGAACCGTCGGCGGATGACGAGCGGGCTGAGCGCGAGCGGGATGCCGAGGCTCGCGCCGAGGATGGTCGCAATGATGACGAGTGCGAACGGCCACAGATGGCCGCGCAGCTCCGGCCACGGCATCCCGGCAGCGGAGAAGAAGCCGACGAAGGCCACCATCGCGATGAGCCAGAGCACCGCCAGGCGGATGATGGTCCGCTTCTCGCGGATTCCGCTGAAGGCGTGCAGGCGGACCGCGCGGCGCAGGTCCAGCTGGTCGAGTGTGAAGGTGGCCTTGCGGTTTACGGCGACATCGCTGGACATCATCGCGTCCTCAGAGTCTCCAAATCCCGCGAGAATTCCCTGAAGCTTTTAGGGGGTAAGATGGCTGGTGCAGCCGGTCTGGGCTCGGGCGGGCTGATCTGATCCGGTTTGCGGCTCCCCCAGTTCGTGCAGTTGCTGCACGCAGAGACGACCCAGCCTTCTTGCCGCAAGATAGCAACCAGCCCTGCGTCACCTTCTGTTTTGAAGATCCACGGTGGCGCGGAACGGGAACCCCAAAGGTCGAAGAACACGTCATGCATCCAGACCATGTCATCGGCCAAGATCGTCAGCTCAAGATTGATCGCCTGATCGGTCAGACGCCCGATGAGTGTCATGCATTGCCGTTGACTGCATCCAGCCTCGACCCGAAGAAGCACGACATCGCTCCACGACGCGTGCCAGGCAACCTTGCTGCCTGCCGCGGCCTGTTTCCAATCGGTGGGGCGGATCCTTTTCAGAAGTTCGGTTACACGGTCTTTCAATTCGATCGGCAGAGGCTTGTCGATGCGAAGTAGTACTGCCATCGCATGAGCGGGGGGCGCTGATCCTATTCCAGCGGCCCCGGTGAGCACTGCACTTAGTAGCAGCCGAAGCAAAGCCCACTTCGATCGCTTTCGAGTCATTGGCGAAAACTACACCCCGATATTGTCGATCAGCCTGGTCCCCCCGATCCGCGCCGCGATCAGCAGGCGGATCGGACCGTCGGCGCGGGAGGTCACCGGCGCCAGCGTGTCGGCGTGGCGGGCTTCGAGATAGTCGAGCTCGAAGCCCGCGGTGATGATCTCGGTCTGCGCATCGGCGACCGCCTGGAAGAGCGGATCGTCATTGCGGATGCGGGCGGCGAGGGCCTGCATCACCTTATGGAGCGTTGGCGCCAAGGCGCGCTCATCGGCCGAGAGGTAGCGGTTGCGCGAGGACATTGCGAGGCCGTCGGTCTCGCGGAACGTTGCCAGCGGCACGATCCTTATGCCGAGGTCGAGATCCCCCGCCATGCGCGTCACCACCTTGAGCTGCTGGTAGTCCTTCTCGCCGAAGATGGCGAAATCGGCCTTGCTCTGCGTGAACAGCTTGCAGCAAACCGTTGCGACACCTTCGAAATGCGTCGGGCGAAAGCGATCCTCCAGGCCGACGGCAGCCGGGCCGAGCAGCAGCACGCGGCTGGCGAAGCCCGGCGGGTACATCTCCTCGACGGCCGGGAAATAGATCGCATCGGCATCGACGGCCTCGAGCTGGGCGCGGTCGCTGTCGAAGGTGCGTGGATACTTCTTGAAGTCCTCATGCGGGGCGAACTGCGTCGGGTTGACGAAGATCGAGACGATGACGCGGCGGGCGTGCTTCTGCGCCTCGGTCACCAGGGCGATATGGCCCTCGTGCAGCGCGCCCATGGTCGGTACCAGGGCGACCTTCTCGCCGGCGGCATGCCAGGCCGCGACGGCCTCGCGCATCGCCTTGACCGTCTCGAACACCGCGACCTGCGACATGGCGCTTCTCCAGGGCATGTCCCGATCGCAAAAGTGGGGACCACTTTTGCGATCGGGACATGCCGAACTATTAAGTTGCGCGAATTCTGATCGTTCGACCGATGCCGGTCGAACGGAAAGCGCGCGGTTCCGGGACGGGTAGCAAATGCCGGCGGCGCGGCCAATATCTTCGGCATGAGCGAATCCCGGCGAACAGCATGACGCGCGAAGACGGCAAAGCAGTAGGCAAGGCGGGCGAAACGCGCCCCGCCGAGAATGCTGCGCGCTCGAAGCCCGGCGAGATCGACCGTTTCCTCGCTTCGGCGAAGCAGCTCGCGCCGCTCGCGACCGGGCAGGCGGGTCGGCTCGTCTTCGCGCTCGACGCGACGATGAGCCGGCAGCCGAGCTGGGATCTGGCCTGCTCGCTGCAGGGCCAGATGTTCGAGGTCGCGGCCAGGACCGGCGGGCTCGCGGTCCAGCTCGTCTATTTCCGCGGCTTCGACGAATGCCGTGCCTCGGGCTGGCTCGGCGAGCCGCAGCGCCTGACCGGGCTGATGAACCGAATCGACTGCCGCGGGGGGCAGACGCAGATCGCCCGCGTGCTCAAGCATATCCGTGACGAGGAGCGGCAGGTGCCGATCCGCGCCTTCGTCTATGTCGGCGATGCGATGGAGGAAGATGTCGACCGGCTCTGCGCGCTCGCCGGCGAGCTCGGCCTGCGCGGGGTCAAGGGCTTCCTGTTCCAGGAAGGGGTCGATCCCGATGCCAGCGCCGCCTTCGCCGAGATCGCGCGGCTGACCGGCGGCGCCCATGCCCGCTTCGACGTCACTGCGCCGAATTCCCTGCTCGACCTGCTGCGCGGCGCCGCGGCCTATGCCAGCGGCGGACGCGAGGCGCTGCTGAAGCTCGCCGGGCAAAATGCCGCGGCGCAAAGGCTGCTCACGGCGATGGAGGGCCGCAAGCTGTGAGCCTGCTTTACGGCATCGCCACGCTGATCCTGATCTGGTGGCTGGCCAAGCTCTTCGCCGGCGCCGATCCGAAGAAGCTGGTCCGGCTCGGCAAGGTCGTCGGCGGCACGCTGTCGCTCGGCGTCGCGGCGCTGCTGATGCTGCGCGGGCGGCCCGACATGGCGATCTTCCTCGGCGGGCTCGGCGCCTGGCTGCTCGGCTGGAGCGCCTATGGGCCGGGCGGCCTCAAGATGCCGGAATGGGCGCGGGACTGGGGCGGAACCGGCTCGGCCGGGCGCTCCAAGGTCGCCTCGAGCCTGCTGGAGATGGAGCTCGACCATGACAGCGGCGGCATCAGGGGCAAGGTGCTGGCCGGCGCTTTTGCGGGGCGCGATCTCGACGATCTCAACCCCGCCGATCTCAGCGCGCTGCTGCGCGAATGCCTCGCGGGAGATCCCGACGGGGCGCGCCTGCTAGAGGCATATCTCGACCGCCGGGCGCCCGGATGGCGTGAAGACGCTGATCGTCACCGCGACGCGGGGCAGCGCGGCCCGGCGCGCACGGGCGCGATGTCGGACGAGGAGGCCTACGAGATCCTGGGGCTTCAGCCGGGGGCGGGCCAGGAGGCGATCCGTGAGGCCCATCGGAGCCTGATGAAGCGCATCCATCCGGATGCCGGCGGCACCAGCGGGCTTGCCGCTCGCGTCAACCAGGCCAAGGATACCTTGCTGAAAAAGCATGGTTGATCTCCCTTCCCGATCGGTCAGCCGCGGGTGGCGAAGCAGGAGAAGCCGCCGCGCTTGAGCTGGGCGCAGGCCTTCTCGGCGTCCCTCGACTCCTCGAAGCCGGCGAAGCGGGCGCGGAACAGCGTGGCGCCGCCCTTCTCGACCTTCTCGGTGAAGGGCGAGGCGTCGGCGAGCGAGCCGGAAGCCTTGGCGCGGGCGCGGCTGAGGATGTCCTTGGCCTTGGCCTCGTCGTCGGTGGCGCCGAGCTGGATCACCCATTTCGACGCGATCGCGGTCTTCTCGGCCGGCTTGGCTTCAGGCGCCTTGGCGACATGCGCCACCTTGACCGGGGCGGGGGCCGGCTCGGGGAGGCGAGCCTCGACCTTTTTCGGCATGGGCTGGACCTCGTCCTTGACCGCCGCTTCGGCGACCTTGGCGATCGAGGAGGTGGTGTCGACATTCGCCGGCGGACGCAGGACCTTGCCCTCGGCCGGGGCGGCGCCGATCGACCAGCGCATGGCTGACGGCGTCGTGGTCGCAGCGACCGGACGCATATTGGAGAGGGCGAGCGCCTGGGCGCTGCCGCTGAGGGCGCGCGGCGGCGGCATCTGGGCGGTCGTCGTCGTCGCGGCATAGGCGCGGGCGGCGGCCGGAACCTCTGGCTCGGCGCGTGGGCGCGGCACCGGGATCGGCGCAGGGGCCGGGGCAGGCTCGGGCGCCTGGGCGACGAGCGCCGGGCGAGCCGGCGGCTCGGGAGCGGGCGCCGGGGCCGGGGCCGCTGCGCGATAACGCTCCGGCTGCGGTTCGGAGGCCTCGGCGATCATCGGGGCGCTGCGGCCGCCGGCGCTGGCGCGCGGCAGGCTGGCGAGCACGAGATCGGCCATGATCTTGTCGCGCGAGGCGCCGGAGCGGCCGCCGAGCACGATCGAGACGATCTGGCGGCCTTCCGACTTTGCGGAGGTCATCAGGTTGAAGCCGGAGGCGCGGGTGTAGCCGGTCTTGATGCCGTCGACGCCCTCGATCTTGCCGAGCAGGCGGTTATGCCCGCGAATGGTGCGCGAACCGTACTGGAAGG
The DNA here is from genome assembly GCA_013823325.1 of Methylobacterium sp. Classification (GTDB taxonomy): domain Bacteria; phylum Pseudomonadota; class Alphaproteobacteria; order Rhizobiales; family Beijerinckiaceae; genus Allobosea; species Allobosea vestrisii. The sequence continues at coordinate 26,615 of PNLY01000032.1, read as the reverse complement.
AGCGCATCTGGAAGAGCGGGAAATATTTCGGGAAGCGCTCCTGGATGGCGCGGGCCAGGATGGTGAGGTCGCGTGCCGTGGTGATGTTCGGCGGCGAGTTCGGCAGGCCGTGCGGGTTGTAGAAGCGGGTCGAGTCCATGCCGAGCGCGCGCGCCTTGCGCGTCATCTGCTCGGCGAAGGCCTCTTCCGAGCCGGCTATGGCTTCGGCGACCACGACGGAGGAGTCGTTGGCCGAGAGGGTGATCATGCTCTTGATCGCATCCTCGACCTCGATGGTCGAGCCGGCGCGCAGGCCGAGCTTGGTCGGCGGCTGCGAGGCGGCATAGGCCGAGACCTTGAGCTCGGAGTTCATATTGAAGCGGCCGCGCTCCATCTGCTCGAAGAGCATGTAGAGCGTCATCACCTTGGTGAGCGAGGCAGGGATGCGCGGCGCATCCTCGTTGACGGCGTGCAGGGTCCGGCCGCTCTTCACGTCGACAACCATTGCCGCATAGGGCGGGGCATAGCCGCCGGAGACATGGCGCCGCTTCTTGCGCGCCGCTTCCGCGGGCGAGACCGTCGCTGCCAGCACGACGGCAGCAGCACTCACCACCCCGATGAACGCAAGCCAGCGCCCGCGTCGGGACCCAACGCAACCAAAAGCCATGCAACTCGCCTCAACTTCACCCACCCGTCCGTCGCAGGCTTTGCAGCGTGGCGCGAAGGACACAGATGCAGAGGTTAGGCGGATGCGGTTACGGAGCGGTTAAGCGCCGAACAGCTTTCACATCCCGGTTTCACATGGCGGTCACACGCGGCGGTCAGGTTGCAAACCGTTGCCGGTACACGCCGGGGGGCTCTGCGTTTGGTGCATTGCAGCGCGAGCTTGACTTTTATGTTGCGGTGCACAATATGAGTAAGCGCCCCGGTGATGGACCTTTTCATCTGACCTTGGGGGCACGGAACCCGGGCCATTCCGGCTCGTCAGCAGAGGCGGCGCGTTAGCGCCGAAAGGGACACCATGATCCAGCAGTTCGAGACCATCCAGAAGGCTTCCAAAGAGAACGTCGATGCCGCTCTGAAGGCTTTCGGCGCCACCTCGAAGGGCGTGCAGGCTCTGGCCGTCGAGGCCACCGACTACGCCAAGAAGTCGTTCGAGGCCGGCACCGCCACGATCGAGAAGCTTGCCGGCGTGAAGACGCTCGACAAGGCCATCGAGATCCAGTCGGATTACGTCAAGACCGCTTTCGAGGGCTATGTCGCCCAGGTCACCAAGATCGGCGAGCTCTATGCCGCGATCGCCAAGGACGCCTACAAGCCGTTCGAGGGCATCGTCGCCAAGGCCGTCCCGACCCCGGCCAAGTGATGTCGGCGCGGTCGGCTTCGCCCGGCCGCAGCTGATCACGACATGATTTCAGGAAGCCCGGCCTTGGCCGGGCTTCTTTGCGTCTGGACGCCAGTTCCGCGGATCGATGTCGCGCGATGGTCCCGCAGCCGGCCGGCGGCCATTTGCGGCCTCCGCCTTCGGCCGCAAGGTGGTGGCGGGAGCACTTCGGCTGGCAAGTCTTTGAGAAGCCCGGCTATTCCGCCCTGGCTCTTGCCTTGTTCCATTAAAAACCGGCCCCTTTGCTGTGGCATGCGTTCGGAACGGGCTGGCGAAGCGGGGGAGACGCCTGTAAATTCGTGAGCGAAGCACTATCTTGATGTCAGCCTTCGGGACAGACACCTTGAGCCAAGCAGCCACGACGCCGATCGATCAGGACCTGCCAGCCGGCGATGCGCCGCGCGGGGGCGCGTCCTTTTTTGCGCCGCGTCTGGCATCGAAGCCGCGGGCGCCGTCCGGCCCGACCGACAATGACCGCAGCGGAACCGGCACTGCCGTCCTGACCCGCACGAGGACGCGCAAGCCCAACCTCTACCGCGTGCTGATCCTCAACGACGACTACACGCCGATGGAATTCGTGGTGCATGTGCTGGAGCGGTTCTTCAACAAGGACCGGGCCGAGGCGACGCGCATCATGATGCATGTCCACCAGAATGGCGTCGGCGAATGCGGCGTCTTCACCTACGAGGTCGCCGAGACCAAGGTCACCCTGGTGATGGACCTCGCCCGCAAGCACATGCATCCGCTGCAATGCGTGATGGAGAAGAAGTAGCTTTGAACATCATCCTTTCGACACTGGACTGGGAGCGCTGACCTTGCCGAGCTTCTCGCGCAGCCTCGAACAGGCGCTTCACCGGGCCCTCGCGCTCGCCAATGAACGCCACCATGAATATGCGACGCTGGAACACCTGCTGCTGGCGCTGGTCGACGACCAGGACGCAGCCGCGGTGATGCGCGCCTGCAGCGTCGATCTCGACACGCTGCGCCGCAACCTCGTCGACTACATCGATGCGGAATTGACCAACCTCGTCACCGACGGGCGCGACGATTCCAAGCCCACCGCCGGCTTCCAGCGCGTGATCCAGCGCGCGGTGATCCATGTCCAGTCGTCCGGCCGCGAGGAGGTGACCGGGGCCAACGTGCTCGTGGCGATGTTCGCCGAGCGCGAGAGCCACGCCGCCTACTTCCTGCAGGAGCAGGACATGACCCGCTACGACGCGGTCAACTACATCAGCCACGGCATCGCCAAGCGCCCGGGCGCCAGCGAGAGCCGGCCGGTGCGCGGCGCCGAAGAGGAGCCGGAGCAGCGCGAACAGCGCAGCGAGCAGGCCCAGGACGGCGACAAGGACAAGAAGAAAAAGGAAAGTGCCCTCGAGGCTTACTGCGTCAACCTCAACCGCAAGGCGCGGGACGGGCGGATCGATCCGCTGATCGGCCGCGAGGCCGAGGTGCAGCGCACCATCCAGATCCTCTGCCGCCGGCAGAAGAACAATCCGCTGCTGGTCGGCGACCCCGGCGTCGGCAAGACCGCGATCGCCGAGGGCCTGGCCCTCAAGATCGTGCGCGGCGAGGTGCCCGAGGTGCTGGAGGACGCGACCGTCTTCTCGCTCGACATGGGCACGCTGCTTGCCGGCACGCGCTATCGCGGCGATTTCGAGGAACGCCTCAAGCAGGTGATGAAGGAGATCGAGCAGCACCCGAAGGCGATCATGTTCATCGACGAGATCCACACGGTGATCGGCGCCGGTGCGACCTCGGGCGGCGCGATGGACGCCTCGAACCTGCTGAAGCCGGCGCTGGCCTCGGGCTCGCTGCGCTGCATCGGCTCGACCACCTATAAGGAATACCGCCAGTATTTCGAGAAGGACCGGGCACTGGTCAGGCGCTTCCAGAAGATCGACGTCAACGAGCCGTCGGTGCCGGACACGATCGAGATCCTCAGGGGGCTGAAGCCCTATTTCGAGGAGTTCCACAAGCTGCGCTACACCAACGACGCCATCAAGGCGGCGGTGGAATTGTCGGCCCGCTACATCCATGACCGCAAGCTGCCGGACAAGGCGATCGACGTGATCGACGAGACCGGCGCCTCGCAGATGCTGGTGACCGAGGCCAAGCGCAAGAAGACGATCGGCGTCAAGGAGATCGAGGCGGCGGTCGCGACGATGGCGCGCATCCCGGCCAAGACCGTCTCCAAGGACGATGCCGAGGTGCTGCGCAACCTCGAGACCACGCTGAAGCGCTCGGTCTACGGCCAGGAGAAAGCGATCGAGGCGCTGTCCTCCTCGATCAAGCTCGCCCGCGCCGGCCTGCGCGACGGCGAGAAGCCGATCGGCTGCTATCTCTTCGCCGGCCCGACCGGTGTCGGCAAGACCGAGGTCGCGCGCCAGCTCGCCTCCTCGCTCGGCGTCGAGCTCGTGCGCTTCGACATGTCGGAGTACATGGAGCGCCACACCGTCTCGCGGCTGATCGGCGCGCCTCCGGGCTATGTCGGCTTCGACCAGGGCGGCCTGCTGACCGATCAGATCGACCAGCATCCGCATTGCGTGCTGCTGCTCGACGAGATCGAGAAGGCCCATCCCGACCTGTTCAACATCCTCCTGCAGGTGATGGACCACGGCAAGCTGACCGACAACAATGGCAAGCAGGTCGATTTCAGGAACGTCATCCTGATCATGACCACCAATGCCGGCGCCGCCGACATGGCCAAGAACGCCTATGGCTTCACCCGCCAGAAGCGCGAGGGCGACGACACCGAGGCGATCAACAAGCTGTTCGCGCCGGAGTTCCGCAACCGGCTCGATGCGACGATCTCCTTCGGGCACCTGCCGAAGACGGTCGTTGCCCGCGTCGTCGACAAGTTCGTGCTGCAGCTCGAGGCGCAGCTCGCCGACCGCAACGTCACCATCGAGCTCTCGGACGAGGCCCGCGAATGGCTGGTCGACAACGGCTATGACGAGGCGATGGGCGCGCGGCCGATGGCTCGCCTGATCCAGCAGACGATCAAGACGCCGCTCGCCGACGAGGTGCTGTTCGGCCGGCTGAAGACTGGCGGCGCGGTCAAGGTCGTGGTGATCCAGTCCGAGACCGGCATCAAGGTGCTCGGCCTCGAATTCCCGGACGGGCCGGTGAAGCCCAAGCCGGAGAAGGACGTCGCCGCCGCGGCCGAGAAGCGCACGCGCAAGCCGCGGGCCAAGGGGTTGACTAAGGCGCCAGGCAAGGCCAAGTCGGCCGGATCGGGTGGCGCGAAGCGCGGCCCGAAGCCGGATGCTCCGGTCGAGCCGCCGAAGGCTGCGCGTAGCGTCCGTACCGTTCCGAAGGTTCCGTTGACCAAGGCCTGATCCGGTGTTCTTCAAGCGCAAGTCGGAAAGCGTCTGGGCTCAAGAAGGAGAGGTCGCTGCGCAGGCGGCCGCTCCGGCGCCGAAGGAAAAGCTCGGCTGGTTCGAGAAGCGGGCGCGCCGGCGCCGGCGCCGGATCATATTTGAAGAGGTGCTGGGCTGGATCATGGTCCCGGCCTTCCTCTATCTGCTCTATCTCGGTTATCGCGCCGTCGGCGGCGTTCCGAAGGAGGCGATGGATTTCTTCCAGGAGCTGATCGGGCTCGCGATGAAGAGCTTCTGATCGCTTGCGCTGGACGCAGGGCGGGGGCGCGGTGCGGTGACTGTCATGCGACTGGCGACATAGGCTTTAAGCGGAAGGGCTCGCAGCCGATGCGGGCCTTTTTCGTATCCGCCGGTCCGATGAGCCGATTCTCAAACTACAGACAGAACGCAAAGCTGCGACTTGACCGTCATGTGCGTTCCCTTCCCCCCGCTTGCGGTGGGGAAGGGTTAGGGATGGGGGGCCGGAAAGCAGGGCTCGCGTCTTCTTCTATGTTCAGCCGAGCGGCACTGCCCCCCACCCAGCCCTCCCCACCGCAAGCGGGGGGAGGGCTTGCGCGCTTCAGCAACGGCAGAGCCTTCTCGGCACGGGTCGAGCTGGCAGGCTTCGGGTGGCGCCGGGTGGTGGTGGCATGACCGAGGCGGCCCCCAACCAATGGCTGCGCCCCTGGGCTCGCGGCTTTCGCGACGCCGCGATGCTGCCGGCCTGGATTGTCGGCCTCTCGCTGATGGGCGTCGGGACGCTGGCGCGCGATGTCGGCTATCCCGTCGAGGCCGCCGTGCTCTCGACCTTCCTGGTCTGGGCCGGGCCGTCGCAGGTGCTCTTCTTCGCCTCGATTGCCGCAGGCGCTGCCTGGAGTGCGATTGCGCTCGCCATCGGCTTCGCCTCGCTGCGCTTCCTGCCGATGACCGTGTCGTTGCTTCCGCTCTTGCGCCGGCCGGGGCAGAGCGTGGCGCAGCAGATGCTGATCGCGCATTTCGTCGCCGTCACCGCCTGGGTCGAGGCGCTTCGGCGGCTGCCGAACATCCCGCCCGAGCAGCGCGTCGGCTATTTCCTCGGCTTCGCCAACGCGCTGATCGTCGTCAGCGCGTTCTGCACCTATGCCGGCTTCCATCTCGCCGGCATCGTGCCCACGCCGGTGGCGGCCGGGCTGCTGTGCCTGACGCCGATCTTCTTCCTGTCCTCGATGGTCGCCGGCGTTCGCGGTCTCGGCGACGCCGTCGCGATCGGGTTCGGCCTGGCGCTTGCGCCAGTGGCCGGCTGGGCGATCGGCGGCGGCTTCGACCTGATCGCCAGCGGTGTCATCGGTGGTAGCATCGCGTTCCTCATCCAGCGCTGGCGCAAGGCGCGAAAGGCGGGCGCGTGACCCAGCCGATCGCCTTCCTCGACGGGCCCTGGTGGCCCTATCTCGCCCTCGTCCTGTTCGCGGTGCTGCCGACCGAGATCTGGCGCTGGCTCGCGGTCGCCTTCGCGCGGAAGCTGGACGAGAACTCGCCCTGGCTCGAATGGGTCAGGCTGGTCGCGACCTCGCTGCTCGCCGGCGTCGTCGCCAAGCTGGTGCTGGCGGCGCCGGGCGCGCTCGCCGGCGTGCCGCTCGCGGTGAGACTGGCGGCGCTGGCCGTTGCCGTCACCATCGTACTCGCCTGGCGCCGGGTGATGCTGGCGGTGCTCGTCGGCGAGGTGGTGCTGATCGGCGGCGCCATCTGGCTGAGCTGAAGAGCGAGATACATCCGGTCTCTTCCATACGAAAACCGGCACCCTTGGGGCGCCGGTTCGCTGATCGTGCCGATGGCTGTCGGTGCGGGTCTCAGGCTGGCCGCGGCGCGAAGCTGGGACGGAGCGGCTGGCCGGCTGCCGGCTGGGTCCGATACCACTGCGTCACCGCTTCGACGCGCTGGGTGTGGCGCGGATAGTGCGAGACGAGTTTGAGGAAGAAGCCGGCGATGCCCGGCACCATCTGCTCCTGGCTCTGGAAGGCGTCGGGGTTCATCTGGGCGTTCAGCCTGGCGCTGCCGCAGGCCAGCATCTGTAGGCCGGTGCGGGCGGCCTGGAGGTCGCGGGCGACGAAGGCGCCGATGCGGTCGCAGGTCAATTCACGACCGCGGGAATAGGCGGCGCCGAGGAAGGGGACGAGGTGGCCGGGGAAGCGCAGATAGCTCCAGGGCTCGTCGAGATGGCCGGCGACGTGGTGGCCGAGCTCATGACCGATGACGAAGCGGACCTGCTCGTCATTGTCGGCGTCGATCAGGGCCGAGGTCAGCCAGATATAGCGCTGGCGGCCGACGAGGCGCAGCGCCATCGCGTTCAGCACGCCGCTGGAGTTGTAGACGAAGGTCTGCGGGATCTCGCGCAGGCCGAGCGCGCGGGCGCCATCCTCGACCATGCGGTGGATGTGCGGGAACTGGTCGGGACCGACCATGACGAAATGGCCGATCATGTAGGCGCGGGTGAGGGCGCGGGCCCAATAGGAGACCAGCCAGAAGATGCCAAAATAGAAGAGCAGCACCAGACCGTGCCAGATCGAGCCGCTCAGCAGGGCGATGACGATGGCGCTGAGCACCACTGCCCAGATCGCGATCCCGACGACGAGCATGATGCTGCCGTAGAGCTTTTCCTTTGGGTGTTTGACTTGGGAAATATCGAAATTCATAGCGCAAGGCTCCAGCATGGATGAAATCAGCTAGCCGGGGCGCCTTGTCCACATTTGAGCCATAATCGCGTCGGTTCGCGTGCAGTCTGATCTGCTCTCGATCTGTTGTTACATCCTGCTCGAGGAGGGCAAGCGCCTCACTCGGCCGCCAATGTGATGTGCCGGAGCTTGTCCGGGTTGCGCACGATGTAGATCGCGTGGACGCGCCCGTCGCGGATGTCTAGGGCGGTCGCCTGCAGGGTGTCCCCGCGCTCAAGACTGAGATAGCCGGGCATGCCGTTGATCAGCACCGGCTTGTAGACGGTTGTGGACTTCCCGAGGCTCGCCACCTTGCGGGCAATGCCGGCGAAGAAGCGCGAGACCTTGTCGAGGCCGTATAGCGGGTTCAGGGTCGCCAGCACCTTGCCGCCGCCATCGCTGTGGAAGGCGACATCCTGTGCCAGCAGCGTCTGAAGGTCGCTGGTGTCGGCCTTGTGGGCGGCCTTGAAGAAGGCCTCGACGAAACGCTTCGCCTCGGCGGGATCGATCTTATTGCGCGGCGGCATGTCGATGCGGACATGTTCGCGGGCGCGCTTGGCGAGCTGGCGGCAGGCGCTCTCGCTGCGGTCGATGGTGCGGGCGATCTCGGCGAAATCCAGCTCGAAGATGTCGTGCAGCAGGAAGGCGGCGCGCTCCAGCGGCGAGAGCCGTTCGAGCGCCAGCATCAGCGCGATCGGCGCGTCGAGCTGGGTGTCGACATCGGCTTCGGCGGCGCCGATCTCCTCGACCAGCGGCTCAGGCAGCCAGGCGCCGACATAGAATTCGCGCTTGCTGCGGGCCGACTTCATCTGGTCGAGGCAGAGGCGCGTGACGGTGCGGGCGAGATAGGCGCGCGGCGCCTCGACCTCGCCTTTTGCCACGTCGCGCCAGCGCAGCCAGGCCTCCTGGACGATGTCCTCGGCATCGCTGACCGAGCCGAGCATGCGATAGGCGAGGCGGGTCAGGAAACGGCGATGTGTTTCGAAGATGTCGTCCGGGGTGGTCATGGGCGGCGTCTCAGGCGGCGGTCTTGGCCGGCCGGTCGTTCGGATGGCTGGTACGGAAGCCGATTGCGATCCGGTTCCAGGTGTTGATCGTGCCGATCAGCAGGGTGAGCTTTACGGTCTCCTCCGGGCTGAAATGGCGGAGCACCTCCTCATAGGCCTCGTCAGGGGCATGGGTCTCCGAGATCAAGGTCAGCGCGTCGGTCCAGGCGAGGGCGGCGCGCTCGCGCGGCGTATAGAGCGCCGACTCGTGCCAGGCGTCGAGCAGGAAGAGGCGGGCCGGGCTCTCGCCCTCCTTGATCGCGTCGGCCGAGTGCATGTGCAGGCAATAGGCGCAGCCATTGATCTGCGAGGCCCGCATCTTCACCAGATGGATCAGGCTGTGTTCGAGGCCGCTCTCCTTGATCGCGGCTTCGAGCGCGATCAACGGCTTCATCGTGTCGGCGGCGGTGACGTAGGGATTGAGGCGCTTGCTCATGATGGGGGCTTTCGTGCTGGGCGAGCAGGCCCGGCGGGCTCGCGCCGGGCCATTGGCGAACGAGGTCAGGCTCAGGCAGCAGCCGGCTCGCGGCGGCGATCGTTCGGGTGCCGGGTGCGGAAACCGCAATTGATCCGGTTCCAGACATTGATCATGCCGATGGCGACCGAGAGGTCGACGGCTTCCTGCTCGCTGAAATGCTCACGCAGTTCGGCGAAGGCATCGTCGCTCGGGCTGCGCTCGGTGAGCCGGGTCAGCTCCTCCGTCCAGCGCAAGGCGGCGCGCTCGCGCGGAGTGTAGAGCTCGGATTCCTCCCAGGCGCTGAGCAGGGCGATGCGAGCTTCGCTCTCGCCGGCCTTGCGCGCATCGGCGATATGCATGTGCAGGCAATAGGCGCAGCGGTTGAGCTGCGAAGCCCGAATCTTCACCAATTCCTGCAGGCTGTGCTCCAGCTTCGACTGGTTCACGTAGTCCTGCAGGCCGAGCATGGCCTTGTAGGCGTCGGGAGCGGTCTGAAAGGCATTGAGGCGCTGGGTCATCGTAGTCTCCATTGGGGTTCGATGAAGACAGGACGAGACGGCCAGCGCCCGCGTGACATGCTCCTCAAAGATTCTTTAGCGCCGCGCGAATTTTTTCCGCGGCGGCGGCGAGTTCCTCGTTGCTCGCCTTGTAGGTGGCCGCCGGGCGCAGGGCGACGCCGTCATGGCGCGGGATGACGTGGACGTGCAGGTGGAAGACGACCTGCCCGCCGGCGGTCTCGTTGAATTGCTGGACGGTGATGCCGTCGGCTGCGAAGGCCTTCATGCCAGCCCGGGCGATGCGCTGGGCGATCCCCGCGACATGGCCGAGATCGTCCGCATCGATGTCGAGGATGTTGCGGGCCGGACTCTTCGGGATCACCAGCGTGTGGCCGGGCGCGCGCGGCATGATGTCGAGGAAGGCGAGCGCCCGGTCGTCTTCGTAGACGCGATGGGCCGGCAATTCGCCGCGCAGGATCTTGGCGAAGATGTTGCTGGGATCATAGGCGGTCATCGGGCAGGTTCCGGTCGTTGGTGGGGCAGGGAAATCAGCTGTGGCCAGCCTTGCGGAAGGGGCTCTCCTGCGCAAGCGCAGCCACTGCAGAGCCGATCTCGCGCCGTTCGCCGGGCAGGTAGGCGGCGACGGCGCGGGCGAGGCCGGGATCGGCGAGGAGATGGGCCGAGCGGGTGATTACCGGGCGATAGCCGCGGGCGAGCTTGTGCTCGCCCTGGGCACCGGCCTCGACGCGAACGAGCCTGTGCGCGATCGCGTAGTCGATGGCCTGGTGATAGCAGAGCTCGAAATGCAGGAAGGGGTGGTCCTCGATGCAGCCCCAGTTGCGGCCATAAAGGGTGTTGCCGCCGCGGAAATTGATGGCGCCGGCGATGTTGCGGCCGGCGCGGCGCGCGAGCACCAGCACGATGCGCTCGCCCATGCGCTGCCCGATCTCCGAAAAGAAGCGGCGGTTGAGGTAGGGCCAACCCCATTTGCGCGAGCCCGTATCCTCGTAGAAGCTGAAGAAATCGTCCCAGACGCTCTCGGTGAGGTCCGAGCCCGAAAGCACGGCGACCTCGATGCCGGCCGAGAGCGCCTCGCGCCGCTCGCGCTTCAGCGCCTTGCGCTTGCGCGAGGCGAGCGTGGCGAGGAAGTCGTCGTAAGCGCCGAAGCCTTCGTTGCGCCAATGGAACTGAATGTCGTGGCGTTCGAGGAAGCCGGCTTCGAGCAGCGCCGCCATGTCGGGCTCCTGCGCGAAGGTGACATGCACGGACGAGCCGCGAACCTGCTCGCGCAGGGCCTCCAGCCCGGCGATCAGCGCTTCGCGCCCCTCGGCCGCACATGGCCCCTCGGCGACGAGCAGGCGCGGGCCGGTCGCGGGCGTAAAGGGGGCGGCGACCTGGATCTTCGGGTAATAGCGGCCGCCGGCGCGCATATATGCTTCGGCCCAGCTATGGTCGAAGACGTATTCGCCCTGGCTGTGGCCCTTCACGAAGGAAGGCGCGGCGGCGATCAGGCGGTCATCCGCATCCTCGACCAGCAGATAGGCCGGCGACCAGCCGGTGCGGCCGCCGACGCAGCCGCTCTCTTCCAGCGCGCGCAGAAAAGCGTGAGAGACGAAGGGGTTGTCCGGGTCTGCTTGAGAGATTGAATCCGCTTGTTCGCAGGCTGATTCAAGTGGTCGGCCGGCGCCCGGATTGGCGCAGGCGTCCCAGGCCGCGGCCGGGACGCTTTTCAGCGAGGTGGCAACGCGGGCCCTGAGCGTGTCGCGTGTGCCGGTTTCGCTCAAGGCAGGAAGCCCTCGAAGACCATCTGGTCGGCATGCTCGGCGGCGCGGGCGCGGTCCTCCGGCGTGCGCACCGTCCAGCTCATCAGCGGCAGGCCCAGCGCCTTGCGGCACAGGAACGGTGCGGCGCTCGGCAGGTCGGCGACCTTCCAGGAGACGAAGTCAGGCCGGCTCTCCTCGAAGTGCAGGAGGTTGGCGAGCGCATGCTTCTGCGAGGCCGAGAGATGGTCGTAGTCGGCGTAGGCATATTCGTTCATCGCGACGATGCCGCGGGCGAAGCCGGGCGCGAGTTCGCGCAGGGCTGCGACGATCACCGGATCGAAGGATTTCAGCACGATCGGCTGGCCCTTATGGGCTTCGAGGATCTGCGCGGTGCGCTTCGCCAAGCGCAGGTCGCCGTCGAAGCGGCTCTTGATCTCGATCACCAGCGGGGTCCGGCCGCCGATCGATTCCAGGAAGCCGGTCAGCGTCGGGATGCGGTCGCTGGCGCCCTTCAGGCCGATCTGCGCCAGATCGGCCGCCTTGCGGGCGTCGACGCGGCCGCTCTGCGCCGTCAGGCGGTCGAGGACGAAGTCGTGGAAGACGACCGCGTCCTCGTCGGCGCTGAGCTGGACGTCACATTCGATGGCGAAATTACCGGCGATCGCCCCGGCTGCCGCCGAGAGCGAGTTCTCGATCACGCCGCCGGCGGCATCGTGCAGGCCACGATGCGCGATCGGGCGGGCGGTGAGCCAGGCTTCAGCGGCCATCAGGCGATCTCGAACATGGCTTCGACCTCGACGGCGGCGTCGGCAGGCAGGTTGGCGACGCCGATGGTCGAGCGGGCATGGCGGCCTGCATCGCCGAGCACTTCGACCATGAAGTCGGAGGCGCCGTTCATGATTGCCGGCAAGGCGGCGAAATGCGGGGTGGCGTTGATGAAGCCGCCGAGGCGGACGCAGCGCTTGATCCGGCCGAGGTCGCCGCCAAGCGCCGCCTTGGCCTGGGCGAGCACGTTGATGGCGCAGAGCTTGGCCGCCTCGAGCCCGGCCTCGTTGAAGATCTCGCCGCCGAGCTTGCCCTTGTGCGCATCGGACAGCTTGCCGTCGAGGCCGAAGCAGAGCTGGCCGGAGATGATCAGGAGGTTGCCGGTGATGACATAGGGCACGTAGTTAGCGACCGGCGCGGCCGGGGCGGGCAGGGTGATGCCGAGGGCAGCGAGCTTGGTGTCGATGGCGTTCATGATGAGAGGCTCCCGGCCTGCGCTGGACAGGAGCCTTTCATCGCCGATGGCAGGCCGGCCCGCAAGCGCGGTGCGGCGTGGCCGATGCGCCTGCCGGGCAGGGTGAGGTCAGGCGGCGGAACGCTTCGCCAGGTAGCGCTCGGCCGGCGCGTTGCGCGAGAGATTGGGACCGAGCGCCAAGCGCGCCGCCGTGTAGCGCTCGAATTCGGCTTGGTCAGGCAGCGACGGAATGGTGACGGGCTCGTTTTGGTCGAAGCCGGCCAGCGCCGCATCGACCATGTCGTCGACCTCCATGATCATTTCGGGCGGGAAGCCGGCGACATCGACGCCGGCCCGGGCCCAGATCTCGGTACGGGTGGCGCCGGGAAGCACCGCCTGGACCCTGACGCCGGCCGGTTCGAGCTCCTTCTGCAAGGATAGGCTGAGGTTCAGCACATAGGCCTTGGTGCCGCTGTAGCTGCCGTTGAACAGCTCCGGCGCGAGCGCCAGCACCGAGGCGACATTGATGATCGTGCCCTGCTTGCGGGTCACGAAATTGCGAGCCGCGGCGGCAGCGAGACGGGTCGGGGCGATGACGTTGAGCTCGATCATGGCCTGGGAGCGGTCGATGTCGCCGTCGACCAGCGTGCCGGAGACCGACATGCCGGCATTGTTGACGAGCAGGGTCAGGCTTTCGTCCTCACGCAGGCGCCGCTCGACTTCGGCAAGATCCGCCTTCGCCGTCAGATCGGCCTTGAGCCATTCGACCTTGCGGCCGGTCTCGCGCCGAAGGCGCTCGGCCAGTGCGGTGAGCCGGGCCTCGTCGCGGGCGACGAGGACGAGATCATAGCCGCGGTGGGCCAGTCTGTCGGCGTAGACGGCGCCGATTCCGGTGGAGGCGCCGGTGATGAGGGCGGTGCCGAGCTGCTGCGTTGCCATGTCGAATTCCTGTTGGATTTCAGCGTTGGTTTTTCATGATGATTATCATGATTGAATTTACATGATCAGCATCATATAAAGAGTCAAGGGTTGAATTGACGATTATCGAAGGAGCCGATCGATGCGGGTGAGCCGCGAACAGATGGCGGAGAACCGCGAGCGCATTCTCGACACGGCAGCGACGCTGTTCCGTGAGCGCGGTTTCGACGGAGTCGGCGTCGCCGATGTGATGAAGGCGGTCGGCCTGACCCATGGCGGCTTCTATGGGCACTTTTCGTCGAAGGACGATCTCGCGGCCCAGGCCCTCGGGCGCGCCTTCGTCCACTCCGGTCAATCGGCTGCCGAGGCGAGGGCGTCTGAGCCGCAAGCGCCGCGGCGGGCGATCATCGATCGCTATCTGTCACCGGCGCATCGCGACGATCCCGGCCATGGCTGTCCGGTCGCGGCGCTTGGCAGCGACACTGCGCGCCAGGGCGAGGCGTCGCGCCTTGCTGCGACGGAGGGTGTGCGGGCGGCGATCAAGGGTCTCTGCGCCATCACGCCGGGCGCAACCGCAGACGAGCGCAGAACCAGCGCCATTGCGAGCTACGCCACCTTGGTCGGCGCGCTCGTCCTTGCCCGCATGGTCGACGACGCGGCGCTGTCGGACGAGATCCTGGCCGCGGCCCGAGCGGAGCTTTGCTCCGCCGAGGCGTGACGGGCGCAAGCTGCATTGCCCGCCTTGTTTGCGCCATTGCCGCGATGCACCTAGATTTGCAGGGCTGCAGTTCGCCCCGGCTAAGAGCGCGAATCGAGGATCGGCATGAAGACGTATCGCGGCGGGATCGCAGGCCTGGCGGTGATGGCGGCGACGGGAGCCTGGGCGCAGAGTCCGGCCCCTGCTTCGGCGGGGCGTGTCGTTCTGGTGCCGCACCGGGCTGTCTATGATCTCGTCCTCGATGACGGCAAGCCCTCGCGCGACATCACCACGGCACGCGGCCGCATCGCCTTCGACTTCTCCGGCGATGCCTGCGACGGCTATGCGCTCTCGTTTCGGCAGGTCACCGAGCTGACCAGCGAGGGCGGGCCGCGGGTGATCGATGCGCGCACGACGAGCTTCGAGGAAGGCGATGCGAAGAGCTATCGCTTCAAGACCGAAAGCTCGGCTGCCGGCGCGCCGGCCGATATCGTCGACGGCACGGCGAAGAAGGGCGAGGCCGGCTACGAGGTGCAGCTGCGCGCGCCCAAGGCCGAGACGCATCGCGAGCCGAGCGCCGCGATGTTCCCGAACGAGCAGATGAAGGCGGTGATCCAGGCGGCGCGCGAGGGCAAGAACACCCTCAATGTCCGTCTCTATGATGGCGCCAATTCCGGCAAGGACGTCTACGACACGCTCTCGGTGATCGGCCGCAAGATCACGACGCCGGCCGCGGAGGCGCCGCTGCGCAAGCCGGAATTCGCGAAGCTCGCGCGCTGGCCGGTGACGATCTCCTATTTCAAGGTCGGTTCCGGAGAGAGCACACCGGCTTACACCGTGTCCTTCGAGCTCTATGAGAACGGCGTCACTGGCGCGATCCGGCTGGATTACGGCTCGTTCGCCCTGCGCGGCACGCTCACGCGTCTGGATCTGCTTCCGGCGAGCGACTGCTCGAAGTAGTGCGACGGCGCGTATCGCGCAGCGACAGACCCTTCTCGATCGCGGCATCGCCGAATTTGGCGCGGACCTTGTCGAGGGCGCTTTCCATCGCTTTCAGTCTGGGCGTCTGCTGGTCGGCGAGATCGCCGCGATCGGCCTCGGCCGGATCGGAGAAATCGCTCATGCCGATGCCGATCAGCCGGTAGCGCGGCCCGGTGCATTCGCGCTTGAGCAGGTCGCGTCCCGCGGAAAACAAGCGCGCCGCGAGCTGGCTCGGCTCGGGCAGGCGGGCTGCGCGGGTGATGATGTGGAAGTCGTGGGTCTTGAGCTTGAGCGTAACGGTACGCCCGGCGAGCTCCTGAGCCTTCAATCGCTGCGAGGTCCTCTCGCAGAGCCGCCACAGGATCGGCTCCAGCTCCTCAAAGCGGGCGAGATCGACATCCAGCGTCGTCTCGGAGGAGACAGTCTTGGCCTCGTGCTCGACCGTGACCTTGCGCGGGTCGATGCCGAGCGCGAGGTTCCTGAGGCGCGGCCCGTCCTTGCCGACGAGGCGGTAGAGCGTCGCGATCTCGGCCTTGGCGAGGTCGCCGATGACGCGGAAGCCCGACTGCGCCAGCTTCGCCGCGCCGGCCTTGCCGATGCCGGGGATCATCCCGACCGGCTTCTGGGCCAGGAAGGCAACAGCCTCGGCCTGGCCGATGATCGAGAAGCCGCGGGGCTTGTCCAGGTCGGAGGCGACCTTGGCGAGGAACTTGGCATAGGAGAGCCCGACCGAGATGGTGATGCCGATCTCGTCCTCGATCCGGCGCTGGAAACGGGCGAGGGTAAGCGCCGGGCTGGCATGGTGCAGCCGTTCGGTTCCGCCGAGATCGAGGAAGGCCTCGTCGATCGAGAGCGGCTCGACCAATGGCGTCAGCTCCTGCATCAATCTGCGGACCTGGCGGCCGACAGCAACGTATTTCGCCATGTCCGGCTTGATCACGGTGGCTTCCGGGCAGGCCTTCAGTGCCTGGAACATCGGCATGGCCGAGCGCACGCCGGACATGCGGGCGATGTAGCAGCAGGTCGAGACCACGCCGCGCTTGCCGCCGCCGATGATCACCGGCTTGTCGAGCAGGCTGGGATCGTCGCGCTTCTCGATCGCGGCATAGAAGGCGTCGCAATCGATATGGGCGAGGTGCAGGCTGTCGCGCTCGGCATGGCGCAGCAGTCGCGGCGAACCGCAGGATGGGCAGCGGCGCACCGGCGCGCGCGCCTCGTCATGATCGCGCAGGCAGTCGCGGCAGAGCGCCCGGGCGGAGAGGGCGAGGTCGGCTGCGCCGGTCACGGTTCGTAGGCTTCGGGCGGGCCGGCCAGGACTTCGCGCGCCTGCGCCACCATTTCGGGCTTCAGGCTGAGATTTCCGGCAAACTCGAGCAGCAGCGAATCGCTGGCGCAGAGATGGTCGAGCACGCCGAGCAGGAAGCCGGGCTCCTGCGCGGCGCTGCGCAGGGTGGCGGGGCCGAGGCCGGTGGCGGCCAGGAACGGTTCCAGGCGTTCCGGCTCGGAAGCCAGGAAGGCGAGGGCCTTGAGCGCAAGGGTCTGCGCTTCCTCGCTGGTGATCGGGTGAGCCATGGCCATCTATCTATGATCGGCGAGTCGGGTTTCGGGTTTGCGTTTCGTCAACTGCTCGCATGTTAAACCTAGCACTGAACGCGGCCGACAGCCTGAGAAATCCGACATCGGATGACCGGGACTGGACGGACTGGGGGACAGATGAAGAAGACGGTTCTGATCGTCGAGGACAACGAGCTCAACATGAAGCTCTTCAACGACCTGTTGGAGGCCCATGGCTATGCGACCCTCAAGACGGCCGACGGCATCGAGGCGATCGAGCTGGCGCGCACGCATCGTCCCGACCTGATCCTGATGGACATCCAGCTGCCGGAGGTCTCCGGGCTGGAGGTGACGAAATGGATCAAGGAGGACGACGCGCTGAAGTCGATTCCTGTGATCGCGGTCACCGCCTTCGCGATGAAGGGCGACGAGGAGCGCATCCGCGAGGGCGGCTGCGAGGCCTATATCTCGAAGCCGATCTCGGTGGGCAAGTTCCTCGAGACCGTGCGCGCCTATGTCGGCATGGCCTGAAGGGAAACGCTGAGCCATGTCCGCCCGGGTTCTGGTCGTCGACGACATTCCTGCGAATGTGAAGCTGCTCGAAGCCAAGCTTGGCGCGGAGTATTTCGACGTCATCACCGCGACGAACGGGATCGATGCACTGGCGATCTGCGAGCGCGGCGAGGCGGACATCGTCCTGCTCGACGTGATGATGCCCGGCATGAACGGCTTCGAGGTCTGCCGCCGGCTGAAGAACAGCGCGACCACCGCCCATATCCCGGTGGTGATGGTGACGGCGCTCGACCAGCCGAGCGACCGGCTGAAAGGGCTCGATGCCGGCGCCGACGACTTCCTGACCAAGCCGATCGACGACACCTCGCTGTTCGCGCGGGTGCGCAGCCTCGTCCGCCTGAAATCGGTCACCGACGAACTGCGCCAGCGCGCGCTCGCCTCGCGCCAGCTCGGCATTGCCGATCCGCTGGCCGCGGCCGCAGCCGAGACCGGGCTCAACGGCCGTGTCCTCCTGATCGAGGACCGGCCGCTGATCGCCGAGCGCCTCGCGCAGGCGCTATCGGCCTTCCATTCGATCGAGACCGAGGCCGATGCGCAGGCCGCGCTCACCCGCGCCGCCGAGGGCGATTTCGAGATCGTGCTGGTGAGCCTGGACCTGCAGAATTACGACGGGCTCAGGCTCTGCAGCCAGTTGCGCTCGCTGGAGCGCACGCGCAATCTCTCCGTGCTGCTGCTCGGCGAGGCCGAGGACAAGTCGCGCGTGCTGCGAGGTCTGGAGATCGGCGCGCACGACTTCCTGGTCCGGCCGATCGACCGCAACGAACTGCTGGCGCGAGCCCGGACGCTGGTCCGCCGCAAGCGTTTCACCGAGCGGCTGCGCGACAGCGTGCAGTCCTCGATGGAAATGGCGGTGATGGACCAGCTCACGGGCCTCCATAACCGCCGCTATCTCGACACCCGGCTTGCGACCCTGTTCGACGAGTCGGCGCTCAGGGCGCGGGCGCTGTCGCTGCTGGTGCTCGACGTCGACCGTTTCAAGATCGTCAACGACACATGGGGGCATGACGCCGGCGACGAGGTGCTGCGCGACTTCGCCGACCGGATCCGCGCTTGCACCCGCGGCATCGACCTGGTGGCGCGCATGGGCGGCGAGGAGATGGTCGTCGTACTGCCGGATACGGCGCTCGATGCGGCCCAGGCCGTCGCGGAGCGCATCCGCCAGCGCGTGGAGGGCGAGCCCTTCCAGATCCAGCGCGGGCAGCGCGCGATCCCGGTGACGGTGTCGATCGGCGTCGCCAGCCGGCGGGCAGGCGATGGCGGGCCGGTCGAGATGATGAAGCGGGCCGACGAGGCGGTCTACCGGGCCAAGGCCGCCGGCCGCAATCGCGTCATCGTGGCCAATGCCGCCTGAACGCAAGCGCCGGGGCGGTAAGGTTGCCAAGTAGGGTTAAGTTTCGATGAATAATGGTGAATCAATCGTCTCCGATTGATTCGAGGGGCCTTCCGCGTAGGGTGATTTCCACGAGAGCGGCTGCCGAGCAGCCGTCCGGAACGCCCTTCGGAAGCCCAGGTTCCGCCGCATCTCCTGGGTCACCGCTGGGCTCGGCCGGTCGATGACGGGATCCTGGCCTCCTCAGCCCCGCCGTCGGCCGGCCACCTTGTTTTCGTGGAACGCGCTTCAGCGCAGATTGCGCTCGACCAGCTCCGGTATCCAGTAGCCGAGCACACCGAAACCGACGAGCAGCAACAACAGGAGCAGCGCGGCCCGCACCCGGTGCGCCCAGCGGCGCGACTCGTCGACCTCGACGATCAGACGCAGGAAGCCGCGCACCAGCCCGCCCGGGCGCGGGTGCTGTTCGGCTGGATCGGGGCCGTTGCTCAAGGGTGCTCCTGCGGATGGCGCGGCCTGAGCCGCGCCTGCAAGCTAGAAGATCGACGCTCCCGGCGCCAGCGCTTGGCGGGTAGATGGATCGAACTGCTCGCGTCGAAGGCGACTGGCGAGTCCATCGGCGAATACTGGCCAAGAACTAGGCGCCGAAGGGGATGCAAGGCTGCATTACCCATCGTCGTCTCGTGCTAACCTGACAACGATTCGCATGCCCTGCTATTCGGCTGCGAAGCTGCTGGCCTTATATCCTCGCAAGAGCCGACGCCGATCCGGCCGGCATGGCCTCATCGGTAAAGCGGACTCCAAGGAGCGACCCATGCGTTTCATCGCATCGGCGCTCTGCCTCGCATTGCTGCCGTGGGGCGGAGGGCCTGTTCACGCGCATAGCTGGTACCCTTACGATTGCTGCAGCGACCGCGATTGCTGGCCGATGGGGCTCGATGCCGATGCGCGCGAACCCGAACCGCGCATCGTTCCCGGCGGATACCTCACCCATGACGGGCATTTCGTGGCGGAACGAGACACGCGCGCCTCGATGGATGGCCGCTTCCACATCTGCCGCAGCGGCGGGATGCTGACCGGTTCGGTGATCGCGCCGTCGCAGCGGCCGATCTGCCTGTTCGTGCCGAAGCCGGCCTTCTGAGCGGCGCTGCCGCGACGACCGGCGTTGCCTCCGATCCGCGGAGGCAACGCCGGCCGCTTTCACCTCGGGGTGGAGCCGTCCGACCCGGTCGACGAGCCACCGTTTCCGGCGCCGGCACCCACGCCTACGCCGAGCCCGCCGACATTGGCCCCGAGGCCGGCGCCCAGGCCGCCGCCGCCGAGACCGGCGCCGGCACCGACGCTGGCGCCCCCGACACTGGCTCCGACACCTGCTCCGATGCCGCCGCTGTTCGCGGCTGCACCGACGCCTGCGCTGGCGCTGGTTCCGCCGACATTGGCTGCGGCCCCCACACCGGCTCCCAAGCCGCTGTTGTTGGCGCCGGCACCGACGCCGGCATTGGCGCTGGTTCCGCTGACATTGGCTCCGGCTCCGACGCCGGCCCCGACGCCGCTACTGTTGGCGCCGGCACCGACGCTCGCGCCGGCATTGGCGCCGCCAACATCGGCTCCAGCCCCGACACCGGCCCCCACGCCGCTATTGTTGGCACTGGCCCCGACACCCGCGCCGAGATTGGCACCTGCGACGCTGGCTCCGGCGCCAATACCGGCGCCTGCGCCGCCGCCATTGACGCCGGCGCCGACGCCCGCCCCGACATTGGCGCCCGCGACATTCGCGCCCGCGCCGACGCCTGCGCCGATGTTCCCGTAATTGGCGCCGGCGACGAAGCCGCCATTGACCGAGTTGCCGCCGATGTCAGCGCCGAGTCCGGCGGTCGCGCCGATCCCCCTGCTGCCGACCCCGGTCCCGACCCGGGCGCCTGCGCGGGTGCCGCCGGCGTTGACGCCGGCAGCCACCCCGATCCCGATGCCGCGTGATCCGGTTCCGCCTCCGGGCGTACCGCCCCCCGGTAGGCCGCCGCCGGGGCCGGACGCGCCGCCGCCGCCGTTGTTGCCCGCCGACGGGCCGGTGCCGCCGCTGCTGTTCCCGCCGCCCGACGGCCCGTCGCCGCCACGGCCGCCGCCGATGCCGGTGCCGGATGCGCCGGAGCCGCCGCTGACGCTATTGCCCGAACCGACGCCGAGGGCGCTGTATTGCAGCATCAGCTGCGACTTGATCCGCGACGAAAGCTTCAGGCAGTCGGATCGTTCTTTTCGGTTCAACCCCGCACAGACGTCTTCGGCCATAGCCGAGGTGGGGGCGGTATTGCAGACTGCCAGTAAGATGCAGCCTGCAAGAGGTCCAGTAATCTTGGCTTGCATGGTCAGATCTCCCTGCAACCCACCCGGATCGATTACGCTGGGGTCGGCAGAGCGGTTTCAAAGGCTCACCTATCGTGCCTACAGCTTGTTTGCCGCGAACACTAAGAATCTAACCGTTCTCCGTGTTGGTCCCCAAGGGGCGGCAGGCGGGCCGATGCCCTTGCCGCTCCCGCTTGCGGCGCCAAGGATTCGAGTCGGTTGCTACGAATGCGCCGATTGAATTTGCCTCGCCATGGAGCAAATCTATCAGCTGCCGAGTTATCGGACGGCGGCTATGATCTCGCCTTGCGGTCGTCGCCTGCAGGTCATTCGCCGCTTGGCGTCGAGAACGAATGGAGACAGCAGCCATGGCGGAGAACGGCAATCGCGAAGCGCTGGACGATCTGATCGCACTGTTGCGCCGGCAGATTTCCGACCTGACGGAACAAGCTACCGCCGCATCCGGCTCCGGGAGCGAGGAGAGATTGTCGGATCTGCTCAACGAGAAGCAGGACCGCCTGAACGAGCTGCTGAAAGAGCGCTCGGCCGGCGAAGGCTGAGGCCGCGGCATCCGAGGCCAGGACGCCAGGGAAATGGCGCCGCGCACTCCCAAACAGCGCTGGCCGCGATTCCCCCAGAACGAAAAAACCGCCCTGCGAGGGGCGGTTCTTCAAAACCAGATCAAGCAGTCAGGCGGAAGGCCTCACTTGATCTTGGTTTCCTTGAACTCGACGTGCTTGCGCGCGACGGGGTCGTACTTCTTCTTCGACATCTTCTCGGTCATCGTACGCGAGTTCTTCTTGGTCACGTAGAAGTACCCGGTGTCCGCGGTCGAGATGAGCTTGATCTTGATGGTCACGGCCTTGGCCATGGCGGAGCCCTCGAACAGATGGGGCCGCCTGGGCCCGCACTAAAACAAAATGGCCGGGCGAGCCCGGCAATCCGATGGGCGGGGAATGCCGTATCGGCGCCGGCAAGTCAAGGAATATCGGGCCAGCTGCCCGATTTTCCCTCGCAGATCGCGTCAGAGCAGCTCGCGCACGAAGCTGCCGCGCTTCTCCCAGTAGAACGGAACCGGCAGATACTGGGCGAATCCGGCCTTCAAGCGCTCCTCGACCTCGGCGATGATCACCTTGGTGATGGTCGGCAGGTCGAGCTCGCGCGCCTCGTCGAAGGTGACGGAGACGAGGTCGATGAGCTCCGAATCGGGCCCGATCACGCCCTCGACCTTGCCGGCGACGGCGCGAGCGTCGACCGCGAAGAAGCGGGTGTCGAAGCGTTTGGGCCGGCGCGGCGGCGTGATGGCGCGGGCGACGAAGGTGATGGCGCCGAGATCGGGGAAGACGCCCTTGGCGGCAAAATCCGCCCAGACGCCCTCGGGCGGGTTCTCGGGCGCGCCGTAATCGGCGCTGCCGAAGATCAGGCCGGTTTCCTCGAAGGTCTCGCGGATCGCCGCCAGCGCCAGTGCTCGGCCGCGCTGGACGCTCGGGCGCACGCAGCGGGCGAGCAGACGCTGCTCGCAAGGGCCGGCGAGGGCGCCGGTCGCGGCCATGCGGCGGTCGCCCGGCTCGATGCGCCCGCCCGGGAAAACGTATTTGCCCGGCATGAACTTGTGGCCGGGATGGCGCTTGCCCATCAGCACCCTGGGCTTCTTCCCGGAATGATCGAGAATCAGCATGGTCGCGGCATCGCGCGGGCGCAGGTTGACGTTGGTGCGCGCCCGCTCGGCCTGGGTCAGGGTGATGGTGTGGTCGTTCATCTACCGCCGATCGCCTTCATGGCGGGCTGCCGCTCGGGCTTGGGCATGGCGCCGCCGAAACCGTGCATGCGCAGGGCCCATTGCAGGCCGATGACCGCGCCCTTGACCGGCTGCATCAGCGCCAGGCTGAGGAAGACGGTGAGCGGCAGCCAGACCCAGAGATGCAGGGCGATCGACCAGTCGGCGTATTTCTCCGCCAGCAGGATGCCGCCGACGACGACGTGGCCGACGATGGTGATGACGATATAGGGCGGCAGGTCGTCGGCCCGCTGGTGGTGCAGGGTCTCGCCGCAGGCCTCGCAGGAATCGACCGGCTTCAGGAAGGCGCGGAAGAGCTTGCCTTGGCCGCAATGCGGGCAACGGCCGAAGAGGCCGCGACGCATAGCCTGACGCCAGTCGCGAGCCTGGACCGGCTTGGGATGGTGACAATGTATGGACATGGAGAGTCTTCGTGGTTCAGGGCATCAGCGTCTGCGGCCTGATCGTGTAGGCGGGGGCCGGCCCTTCTTTCGCCCCATAGGTAAAGCAGGGCGTGACCTTTTGCCAGAGCGGTCGGATGTCGCGGGCCTGCCCTCTGTGAGCAGCTCGAAGCGGAGCGCCCCTGCGACCGGCGCCGCCTCGACCAGTTTGACATGGACGCGGTCGCCGAGGCGCCAGCTTTCGCCGGTCCGGTCGCCCACCAGCGCATGGGCGCGCTCGTCATGGCGGTAGTAGTCGGCGCCCAGGGTCGAGGCCGGGATGAAGCCGTCGGCGCCGGTGCCGTCGAGCTTGACGAAGAGGCCGGCACGGTTGAGGCCGGCGATGCGCCCGTCGAAGCTCGAACCGATCTGATCGGCGAGGAAATGCGCGATCAGCCGGTCGGTGGTCTCGCGCTCGGCCGCCATGGCGCGCCGCTCGGCCGCCGAGATCCTAGTCGCGACCTCGCGCAGCTCGGCGAGCGTCGTCGCTTTCGGCAGGCCGTCATCGCCCAGCTTCAACGCGGAGATCAGGGCACGGTGCACGATCAGGTCGGCATAGCGGCGGATCGGCGAGGTGAAATGGGCGTAGCGGCGCAGGTTCAGGCCAAAATGCCCGTAGTTCTCGGCGACATATTCGGCCTGCGCCTGGGTGCGCAGCACGACCTCGTTCATCAGGAGCTCGTTCTCCGAGCCCTTGATCATGGCGAGGATGCGGTTGAACAGCACCGGCCGCAGCGCCGCGTCCTTCGGCAGCTTGATGCCGATCGAGGCCAGGACCTCGCCGAGCGCCCGCATCTTCTCGAGCGAGGGCTCGTCATGGCAGCGATAGATCAGCGGGCTCTTGGCCTTCTCCAGTGTCTCGGCCGCTGCGACGTTGGCGAGGATCATGAACTCCTCGATCAGCCGGTGCGCGGCGAGCCGCTCCGGCACGATCACGCGGGTGACCTTGCCGTCGGCGTCGAGGACGAGCTTGCGCTCGGGCAAGTCGAGATCGAGCGGCTGGCGCGCGTCGCGGGCACGAGCGGCCGAGCCGTACGCAGCCCAGAGCGGCATCAGGATGCTCTGCCGGATCGGGTCGGTGAGATCGTCCGTCTTGCCGTCGATCGCGGCCTGGGCTTGTTGATATGAGAGCTTTGCCGCCGAGCGCATCATGACGCGATGGAAGCTGTGGCTCTTCTTCGAGCCGTCGGCCTTGAGGATCAAGCGGACGGCCAGCGCCGGGCGGTCCTCGCCGCCGCGCAGCGAGCAGAGATCGTTCGAGATCCGCTCGGGCAGCATCGGCACGACGCGGTCGGGGAAGTAGACCGAATTCCCGCGCTCCAGCGCCTCGCGATCGAGCGCCGAGCCGGGGCGGACATAAGACGCGACGTCGGCGATGGCGACGGTGACGACATGGCCGCCGGGGTTGTCCGGGTCATCATCGGGCGCGGCATGGACGGCGTCGTCATGATCCTTGGCGTCGGCCGGATCGATGGTGATCAGCGGCAGGGTGCGCCAATCCTCGCGGCCGGCGAGCGTGGCGGGCTTTGCCGCTTCCGCCTCGGCGATCGTCGCCGGCTGGAATTCGTTGGGGATGCCATGGGCGTGGATCGCGATCAGCGAGACCGCGCGCTCGGATTTCAGCGAGCCCAGGCGCTCGCGCACCCTGGCCTGCGGCGGGCCGAAGCGGCTTTCGCGGGCAAGAGAGACCGAGACGAGATCGCCATCCTCGGCGTTGCCGGTCTGCCCCTTCGGGATCAGCGCCTCGCGCCCCTGCGCTTTCTTGTCGACGGGGACGAGCCGGCCGGACCCATCTGGCAAGGCGCGGAAGATACCGAGCACCTGCGCCTTGGCCTTGCCCATCACCTTGAGCGTGCGGCCGGACCATTGATAGCCGTCGACGCCGCGCAGCCGCGTCAGCTTGAGCAGGACGTGATCGCCGATACCCGGGGCAGCGGCGGTTGGCGTCCTGGGTTTGCGGCGGAACTCGCGCTGGCGCTCGATCAGGATTTTTGGCGCCTCGCCCTGGTCATCCTCGTTCCATTCGAGCGGGGCGGCGACGAGATCGCCCTCGCGGTCGCGCGTCTTGATCTCGCAGAGCAGGACGGCGGGCAGGGCGGCGTGTGGCTTGACCGGGCCTGTGCCGCCATTCTCTTCAAGCTCGAGCTCGCGCAGCAGGCGCTTCAGCCAGATCTTGCCGCCGGCATCGAGCTGGAAGGCCTTAGCGATGTCGCGCCGACCGGGTTCGCGGCCGGCGGCGCGCTCCTCCTCGATGAAGGCGAGGATGGCGTCGCGGGAGAGGTCGGAATCGGGGCGGGACAAAGGCTCGGGCCTCGTCAACGGCTGCTGGGCGCGAAGGACATGGAGGGTTTCTGCCACGCCACGGGCGAGGGCGCCAGAACGGCCTGTGCAGAACTGCTGCTCCAAACGGAGAAGGGCTGCCCTTGCGGGCAGCCCTTCCATTGCCGAACCGCAGCCCCGGTAACAGGGCTAAGCGTCACGGAAACTCACGCGCAACCGAACCCCTCATGGGACGAGTCCAGGCCATGCGCCCCCCGCGACAGCGGTTGATGACAATGAGACACTGGATCACCTCCTTTCAGTTGTTACCGACAAGGAGAGGCTAGGGTGATTCCCGGCACCTCGTAAACGGTAAAGATTGAGCGCTTCACAGACCTCAGGATTGCAATAAAACCGGGCAATGGGCCGGCTCTTGATAGTTTTGCCTATTTTATAGGCTCGCAATCTGCCTATGGCGTGACCATGTGCGGCCGCTCCGCATCTTCCTTGCGTCAAATTGCGGCGAGCCCGCAGGAAATCGCTCCGAAAGCTGCCCTGAGCACGCCTTGTTGCGGTGCCGAGATGGCCTTTCGCCGGGTTGGCACGTCGCTTGCGATCCCTACGCCAGCCGACAAGGCAACTGCGCCCGGGAGGGGCGCGGTCAACAGGGACCCTCGGGGGACATCGCAGTGAAACTCACTCGTCGCACGGTCATCGGCGCCGCCTTCGCGGGCGCCACTGTTCTCTCCTCGCTGCTGCCGGCGCAGGCGCAAGAGACCATCAAGGTCGGCATCCTGCACTCGCTCTCCGGCACCATGGCGATCTCGGAGACGACGCTGAAGGACGTCATGCTCATGCTCATCGAGGAGCAGAACAAGAAGGGCGGCGTGCTCGGCAAGAAGCTCGAGGCGGTGGTGGTCGACCCGGCCTCGAACTGGCCGCTCTTCGCCGAGAAGGCGCGCGAGCTGATCGTCAAGGACAAGGTCGCGGCCGTGTTCGGGTGCTGGACCTCGGTCTCGCGCAAGTCGGTGCTCCCGGTGTTCAAGGAGCTGAACTCGATCCTGTTCTACCCCGTCCAGTACGAGGGCGAGGAAAGCGAGCGCAACGTCTTCTACACCGGCGCCGCGCCGAACCAGCAGGCGATCCCAGCCGTCGACTACCTTGCCAAGGAGGAGAAGGTCGAGCGCTGGGTGCTGGCCGGCACCGACTATGTCTATCCGCGCACGACCAACAAGATCCTCGAGGCGTACCTCAAGTCCAAGGGCGTGAAGTCCGAGGACATCCTGATCAACTACACCCCGTTCGGCCATTCCGACTGGCAGACCATCGTCTCCGACATCAAGAAGTTCGGCACC
>PNLY01000031.1 GCA_013823325.1 Methylobacterium sp. | reverse complement strand
ACCATGATCTGCGTCACCCACGAGATGGGCTTTGCCCGGCAGGTGGCGAACCGCGTCATCTTCATGGCGAGCGGCGCCATCGTCGAGGAAGCGCCGCCGGAGGAGTTCTTCCGCAATCCGCGTCACGAACGGACCCGGCAGTTCCTCGGCGAAATCCTGCACAAGCACTGACAACCCCAACCAAACGGATCGCAGATGTCACGCCTCGTCTATGTCCTGAACGGACCGAACCTCAACCTGCTCGGCAAGCGCCAGCCGCACATCTATGGCCACGAGACGCTGGCCGATGTCGAGCGCGACTGCCGCAAGCTGGCCGAGGAGCTCAAGCTGGAGCTGCGCTTTCACCAGTCCAATCGCGAATACGAGATCATCGACTGGATCCATGAGGCCCGTGAGACCGCCGGCGGCATCGTCATCAACCCGGCCGCCTTCACCCATACCTCGGTCGCGATCCTCGATGCGTTGAACACGTTCGAGGCGCCGGTCATCGAGTGCCACATCTCGAACGTGCACAAGCGCGAGGCCTTCCGGCACTATTCCTATGTCTCGCTGCGCGCCGACGGCGTCATCGCCGGCTTCGGCACGCAGGGCTACCAGCTCGCTTTGCGGCGCGTCGCCAGGCTCATCGACGAGAAGGCTGCGTGAGGATCGCTGCGATGACCCCCGTGAAGATCGCGGTGATGGGAGCCGGGCTGATCGGCAAGCGTCACGCCGAGCATGTCGCCGGCGAAGTCGAGGCCACGCTCTGTGCCATCGTCGACCCATCCGAGATCGGCAAGACATTGGCCGAGCGGCTGGGCGCGCGCTGGTATCGCAGCTTTGGCGATATGATCGCCGCCGATCGGCCGGAGGGCGTGATCATCGCGACACCCAACCAACTCCACGTCGCGAACGGGCTGGAGGCGATCGAGGCCGGCATCCCCGCAATCGTCGAGAAGCCGATCGCCGACGATCTGGCCGGGGGTGCGCGTCTGGTGGAGGCGGCGGAGCGCGCTGCCGTTCCGCTCCTGGTCGGCCATCACCGTCGCTACAATCCCATGATCGCCAAGGCCAAGGAGATCATCGACAGCGGCAGGCTCGGCCGCGTCCTGTCCTTGCACGGAAATTTCTGGCTGATGAAGCCGGATGACTATTTCGATGTCGGATGGCGGCGGGAGGAGGGCGCGGGTCCCGTGCTCCTCAACCTGATCCATGACGTCGACCTGTTCCGCTACCTGTGCGGCGAGGTGGTCTCCGTGCAGGCGCAAAGCTCGAACGCCGTGCGGGGGCATGCAGTCGAGGAGACGGCCGTCATCCTGCTCCGTTTCGCGAGCGGCGCCTTGGGCACGGTGAACGTGTCGGATTCGATCGTGGCGCCGTGGAGCTGGGAGCTCACGACCGGAGAGAACCCTGTCTATCCGCAGCAGGACCAAGGCTGCTACCAGATCGGCGGCACCCATGGCGCCTTGACGGTGCCACAGCTCGAGGTGTGGTCGAACCGCGACAAGCGCAGCTGGTGGGAGCCGTTGCAGCGCGAGCGGGTGCCGTTCGTCCACGAGGACCCGCTCAAGCTCCAGATCCGGCATTTCTGCGACGTCATTCGCAATGGCGCCGCACCGATCGCCTCCGGGCGCGAAGGCCTTGCGACGCTCGCCGTCATCGACGCCGTCAAGCGCTCGGCGGCCACCGGGACCACCGTCACGCTCGCTTGAGTAGACCATTCGTGGACGGCCCGGCTTTGCGGCCGGGCGCCATCGCACAAAGCGCGCTCAGGCGCCGCCGTCAGCGCCACAGCATGACCCATCGCCCACCCCCGTTCTCGAAAAGCAGCGCTCCCATGATCAGCGGCACGACCAAGCTCATCGCCCATCTCGGCTATCCGACCGAGAGCTTCAAGGCACCGATGATCTACAACCCCTACTTCGAACGAGAGGGGATCGACGCGGTCGTCATCCCGATGGGATGCCGGGCCGAGGATTACCCCGCCTTCCTGAAGCTGGTCTTCAGGCTGTCCAACGCAGCAGGCGCGCTGGTGACGATGCCGCACAAGGTGACGACGACCGGCCTCGTCGATATCCTTTCCCCCACCGCCGCCATCGCAGGCGCCTGCAATGCCGTGCGCCGCGAGCCCGGCGGCCGACTGGCCGGCGACATGTTCGACGGTGAGGGCTTCGTGCGCGGTGTGCTGCGTAAGGGCCGCAGGATCGATGGCGCGCGGGCACTGGTCGTCGGCTCGGGCGGGGTCGGTTCGGCGATTGCGGCCTCGCTCGCCAAGGCCGGCGTCGCCGCGCTCGGCTTGTTCGACAGCCATGGCGATGCCGCAGAGCGGCTGGGCCAGCGACTGACCCAGCATTATCCGGAGCTGCGCGTGACAACCGGTTCGACGGATCCGGCCGGCTTCGACATCGTGGTGAATGCCACGCCCCTCGGCATGAAGGCAGGAGATCCGCTGCCGCTCGATGTCACCCGCATCGACGCCTCGACCTTCGTCGGCGAGGTCGTGATGAAGCAGGAGATCACGCCTTTCCTCGCCGCGGCGCGGGATCGCGGCTGCGCCATCCAGGTCGGCACCGACATGCTGTTCGAACAGATTCCGGCCTATCTCGAATTCTTCGGCTTGCCCTCGACGACCGCCGAGGACCTTCGCAGCGTAGCCAGGCTCGGTTGACGCGTGCCTCTCACGCGCCCTGGAAGATGCTGATCACGGACCAGTCGCCCGCGATGATCGCAAGGATGCAGAAGTCGCATGACGCGATGATGGTGGTCGACGAGCGTGCCGGCCAAAATCCTTCGGCACAGGATTGCAAGGACATCGATGTCATCGTCGCGACGCTGAAATAGCCGAGCGGGGAGGGACTGCTCCCGATGATCTCCCTACCCGCCTTCCCGGGGGACAGCGCCTGCTCCAGGCTACAAATGGGCAATCGACCATCGATATTGCTGACACCGTCTGGCGCTGTGCTTCAGGACAGAGTGATTGCCAGGAGGAGCCGGATGGCCGAAGCAGAGCAGATCGCCAGAGGCGTAACGCCCATCACGGTGGATAGCCTGACGCGGGACCTGCTGTCGTTGGGGATCCAGCCGAGGGACGTTCTTCTCGTTCACACGTCCCTGAGTTCCCTGGGCTGGGTCAATGGTGGGCCGCTCGCGGTGATCGAGGCCCTGCTTCGGGCGGTCGGGCCGGAGGGCACCATCGTCATGCCGGCGCAGTCGGCGAATCTGAGCGATCCCGCGAACTGGGGCGCTCCGCCCGTCCCGGCGTCATGGCACCGGACGATCCGCGAGACGATGCCCGCTTACGACCCCGGCACAACGCCGACGCGGGACATGGGCCGTGTCGCCGAATTGTTCCGTACCTGGCCCGGCGCCTTGCGCAGCGACCATCCGTCTGCCTCGTTCGCGGCGCTTGGCCCGCTCGCCGGGCAGGTCGTCGGCCGCCACGAGCTGGCCGATCCGCTGGGGGAGGGCTCGCCGCTCGGGGTGCTCTACCGCCTCGAGGCCAAGCTCCTGCTGATCGGCGTTGATTTCGACCGATGCACCGCCTTGCACCTCGCCGAGCGCAGGGTCTGGCCCGACAGGCCGAGGATCGCCGAGGGCGCGCCGCTGATGCGCGATGGACAGAGGCAATGGGTCACCTTCGACATTCCCAAGGTGATGGACAGCGACGCCTTCCTGCCGATCGGCGCGAGCGCGCTGCGATCGGGCCTCGCCACTGCGGGGGCGCTCGGCGAGGGCCGGGGAATCCTGATCGGAATGCAGCCGATCGTCGATCACGCTGTCGAGTTCTGGACATCCGGCCGGTGAGACGTCTCGTCATTGTTGCGATCGTCGCCGGATTGGGCGGCCTGGCCGTGCTGCTCGCCGTTCTGGTCCTCTCGGGCTTCGCCGACGTGCCCTGCCAGGACGGCCGCTGGGAGGCGGCGAAGAAGACCTGCATCCCCGATTGAGAGGGATCCGGCGCCTGGAACGGAGTGACGCAGGAGTTCCGACAGGAGCGCGTCACGATCGAGATCGACCCGAAGAGCGGCAAGATCCCCCGCGCCTATTGCGGCTTAGATCAGCCGCAATGTCGCGCCCGATCCAAAGCGGTAATCCCGAAGGGTGGGCGGGGATAGCTTTCTGCCTGGTTGCCGAGGCGGCCGCCGGCGCTAGCGTGAGACGCAGAAGCCATTCGCCGAGAGGCGGTTCAGATGGTCATCGCGCTCGTCATCCTCACGGCGGTCCATCTGGTAATCGCGAGCCTTGTCGCGCTCAATTCGGTTTTCGAAGCCGAGCGCAACCGGCTCGCCACCAGAGACGTTCTCATCATCGCCCTCGTCAGCGCCATCTGGCCGGTCGCCGTCTGTGTCTTGGTGCCGGTGCTAGCGTGCCTGAAGCCTTGTCCCGGCAAACGCGAATTCCTGTCCATCGCGCGCTGATGCTTCAGCACTCGAAAATCTGCGCCCCGACTGGCTCTGCTCGCCGGGACGCCGATTGCCATGGCGGGCTCGCCGCCGGTCGGGCGGATCAGAAATGCGCCTTCGGCTGAAGCTTCAGCGTCGTGCGTGTCGTGTCCGCCATCTTCGACAGCAGCCAGTCGGGGTTGCCGAGATTGAAATAGGCCTTCAGCAGGACCCGCCAGAACAGGCGCTCCGCCTGCGATGAAGGCCCGTGCTGCGCATAGATCCTCGCGCATTCGGCGGCGGTGCGGCTGCCATGGATCGCGCTGTTGTTGACGCCCGTCCGTCGAAAGCAGGCGATCGGCTGGGCGATCCGGCCATAGGGCTCCTTTTTCAGGGCGCGACAGAACATGTCGTAGTCGCCGGCGTCCCGGTAGGCGATGTCGAACCCGCCCAATTCCTCGAAGAAGCTCCGCGAGAAATAGGTTGCCATATGCATGATCGGGTTCCAGCCCAGGCAGACGAGCATGGCCGGCGTCATCCAGTTCGGGGGCGCCGCGAGCCCGCCGAGGCCGTGCCCGCTCGAATCGATCCAGCGGATTGCGCCGACCACCCAGCGCCGGCGGCTCTTTCGGTAGGCGTCGACGACAGCCGCTGCAGCGCCCGGAAGCATGACGTCGTCGGCGCCCAGAAAGCCCAGCAACTCGCCTGACGAATTGAAGGAGCCTTTGTTGATGGCGTCGAAGATGCCGCTGTCCTTGCCCTGCATCACCTTCAGCCCATAGCTCCGTGCGAGCTCGACGGTGCCGTCGGTGCTGCCGCCATCGACGATGACGTGCTCGATCTCGATCCCGCGCGTCGCATTGCGGCGCGCGGACTCGATGCATTCCTTGAGATAATCGACGGCGTTCAGCGTCGGGGTCACGATTGTCACGATCATTGGCGCACTTCCGCTGCTGGAGCCGATTCGGTCAGACGTGCCGGGAGGCGATCGCCATGTCCGGCCTCGCCGGGATCATCGGCAGCGGTGCGTCCTCTACGACATCGGGCTCCTCGACCACCGGAATCCGGGTCACGGCGTTCTGCATGGCCCACATCGCCGCCTGGGTGCGGTTCCGGACCCGAACCTTCCGCAGGATCGCCTTGACGTGGACCTTCACGGTGGCTTCGGCGATCTCCAGCTTACGCGCGATCACCTTGTTGGATTCGCCGAGCATCAGCCCTTCCAGGATGCTGACCTCGCGGGCCGAAAGCCCCTGGAACGGTGACCCGTCGGCCCGGCGCTGCACGCCCTGCAGCAAGCGCTGCGGCTCCACTGCGACCTCGGAGAGCTGCGACAGAAGTTCGGGCGGAAATACCGCGCCGTTGGCGATGACGACTTCCAGCGAGGTGATGAGATCCTGTGCGGATACCGATTCGACGAGATAACCGACCGCGCCAAGCTGCATGGCACGGTGCATCAACTCCCGGCTGCCGCGCAAGGCGAGCGCGACGATCTTGGCGCTCTTGAATTGCCGCTTGATGTCGCCGACGATCGAGCACGACGTATCGTCGATCACGATGATGAAAAGATCGGGTGCTTGCTGGCCGCTGTCGTATCGCTGAAGGTCGAGGCTTGTTGTTCTCTGGCTGACGTGGAAACGGGCACCATCCAACAACTTGGTAATGCCTTCCCGAAGAAGCGCGTTGTCGCTCAGTACGGCGGTCTCGATGATGTCTGGCATCGGTACTTCCCTCTTACTCGACACAAAACTAGGGTAGCGGAAGCGACGAGGCGCATATCGCCCCGGCCGCATCAGCGGAGGTATTCCGTTGTGCTGTTGAGAAATTCCGAGATGAAGCAGGCAGCGACTAATCCGATACGGCCACAAGATGACACCAACGGGTGCGAGCACCCAGAATGTCATCGTTAATAATTAGTTCATTCGGATGTAGTCGTCTTGTCAGGAAAAATACGATCCCGTCAGGAAAAGCCTTACACGAGACCTGCGACAAAGCGTCCAGTTCCACCCGCCTAGCATGCAGGTCGGATCGAGCTTGTCTTCAGGTTGTCGTAGAGTAAGTGGCCGGGACTCCGCCGCCGTCCGCGGGGGCCGCTTCAGCCGGCCTGGTCGGTCTTGAGGATGCGGATCAGAT
This sequence comes from Methylobacterium sp., assembly GCA_013823325.1. Lineage (GTDB taxonomy): Bacteria > Pseudomonadota > Alphaproteobacteria > Rhizobiales > Beijerinckiaceae > Allobosea > Allobosea vestrisii. The sequence continues at coordinate 46,193 of PNLY01000031.1, read as the reverse complement.
CCTTGGCGAGCACGGCCGCCTCGGTGCGATTGCGGACGTTGAGCGTCCGCATCAGCGCGGAGACATGGATCTTCGCCGTCGGCTCCGCGATGTGGAGCGCCTGGGCGATCTCCCGGTTCGAGAGCCCGTCCGCCAGCAGCGTCAGGACATCGCGTTGCCGGCGCGTCAGTCCGAAGGGATCCTGCTGCGAGCCGAGCCGGCGCTGCGGCGCCTCGCGGGGACGGTAGGCTTCGGCCGCGGAGCCGAAAGGAGTAAGGCCGCGTGGAACTGCCAGGCGGCCGGCCAGGACCTCCTGGACCGCCTCGATGATCTCGTCGTCCCTCTGCAGCTTCGAGATGAAGCCGTGGAACCCCTCCGCGATGTAGTGGAGGACCTGATCGAAGGTGCCGTTGCTCGAGATGACGACATAGCGTGTCGTCGCCGAGGCGCGCTTGAAATCCCAGATGACCTGCGGATCGGTAGAGCCCGTCAGGCCGAGGCTGACCAGCACGAGATGGATCGGCTGTTCCTCCATCAGGTTGCGCATCAGGCCGTCGAAGTCCTCGGCTTCGAGAAGCTCGGCCTCCGGTAAGGCAGCGTGCAGGATCGTACGCAGGCCCGTGCGGTAGAGCGCATGTTCGTCGGCAACGAGGATCCTTGCCATGGTCGTGCCGCCGCTCTGGTCGCCTTTTCGGTGGGAGATGCGACCGTGATGCCGGGTCCCGCCCGTCACTGGCGGGTCCCGAGCGCAGGCTCTTATCCCCGGGCACTTTGGTAGCGGGAACGGCCCGGCAAGTCGCGACGCTCTTCCGGAGATGCCGTCGCGGGGCCTGTGGCCATTATTGTTCCAGTCACGCCAAGCTGAGTACTCCGCACAGGAGCAGCTCCGGCAGTTCAGCGCGCCAACGGCTTAGTCACGGCCGTCAGACGTCGAGAATCCAGCCATGGCTGGCGCCATATCTGATGATGTCGAGACGGGAGTGCAGCATCAGCTTCTTGCAGGCCCTGTATCGATAGGTCTCGACCGATTTTATGCCGAGGCCGATGCGTCGGGCGATCTCCTTGTTGGAGTGGCCCACCGCGGCCAGGCGCAGGACCTGCATCTCGCGGTAGGTCAGCGTGTCGTTCGCGGTCGCCGTCCCCACGCCGGCCGTCGGACACAGCTTGCGGATCCATTCCGAGCGGAAGTCCTCCAGATCGGAATCGATATAGACCCCGCCGCTCAGGACCGTCCTCAGCGCCTGCTCGACCTTCTCGCCCGCCGATGCCTTGAGGACGTAGCCGCGAATGCCGGTCCGCAGCGCCTTCTGGACGTAGCTCGGCTCCTCGTAATGGGTCAGCATCACGATCCGGATGTCGGGCAGCTCTTCCAGGACGCGTTCGGCCAGCGTCAGGCCGCTCATGCCAGGAAGCCCCATGTCGAAGACGGCAAGGTCGGGTCGCTGGCCACGGACGAGCACGAGCGCTTCCGCCGCGCAGCTCGCCAGCCCCACCAGGTCGAAATCAGGCAGGCCGAGCACCAGGGACTTGAGGCCTGCCAGCACGACCGGGTGATCGTCGACCAGGATGATCCGCGCCGTCACGAGGCAACGCTCCGCGGCGATGCGTTGCTCAGGGGAGCAGTGGCGCTGACGACCGTGCCCTTGCGGTAGCGTGGTCGGATCTCCAGCGTCCCGCCGATATCGTCCATGCGCTGGCGCATGCCGTGAAGGCCGATGCCGGGGCAGGGGCCGCTTCCCGCCTGCTCGGCCTCGGATGAGAGGCCGATGCCGTCGTCAGCGATCGTGAGCGAGACCGACGTGGTTGCGTAATCCAGCGTGACGTCGAGCTTGCGTGCGCCGAGCGCGTGCTTGAGGGCGTTCGTCAGTGCTTCCTGCGCCACCCGATAGAGAGCGTCTTCGATGGCAGGCGGCATCCGTTCGGGCTCGATCCCCTTCTTTCGGAAGGAGAGATCGAGCCGCCCATCCGCCGCGAAGGAGGCCGCCATGGTCTCGATGGCTCGCCTGAAGCCGAGCTCTTCGACGACACGTGGCCGGCCACTGACGACGGCATGGTGGATCTTGCGCCCGACGCCGGCGACATGCGCGACGATCTCGTCGAGGCGCCTTCTCGCCGGTCCTTTCGTGCTCTCCTGCAACACTCTCAGCTCCGCGAGCACTTGGGCCATCTCTTGCCCGGCATGGTCGTGCAGGTCGCGCGCGATGCGCTCGCGCTCGTCGGCTCGGATATGGTTGAGCTCATCCTGGAGTTGGTGCGTTCGTGCCTCCACGACGCGCAGTGCTTCGGCGACGAAGCAGTATTGTTCCACCAGCCGGACGCGGTCGCAGCGCAGTTCGTCGAATTGCTGCAGGGCGAGGCGACGCTGCCGCTCGGCGGTCAGGCGCCTCATCCGCTCCGCGGCGGCCGAGAAGCGTGCGTCGAGCAAGGGAAACAGACGGAGCAAAAGCGTGGCCGGCTGGTTCTTGCGCCGTGGGACCAGGACATTGCCAAAGCAGCGATAGTCGTTCGTGCCATGGGGGCCGCCGAAACCGACCCTCTCGACCAGGGGCTGGCGCGAACCCGAGCAGGCAAGAAGATAGCTCTGCAAGGCCTCGCCCCGGCTCGTGCAGAGATCGAGCAGCGATGTGCCCGCGTGTCCAGGGGCGAGCAACTGGCTTGCGGCGCGGTTGAGCGCACGGATGCTGCCATCGCTCAGGGCGATCATTGATGGCTCGAGATAGGTCTCTAGATCCGGCTCATGCCGAAGCTGTAGATGCATCATCTCGGAAATATTCCCTCGTCTCCGGACCTGGCTCAGTACGCTTCAGATGCAGAACCACGCGACATTGGGCAGCCCCCCTGGCGATCGTCTCCTCCAGGTCGACTGCGGCGTAACCGATCGCGTTGGCGCTCAGGCGCCCGAAGATGTTCGACGTCACCATGCAGAGTGAAGGATGGTTCGCCGCTGCCCGCCCGAGCGGGCACGAGCAGTTGCCGAACACGACCCGGTCCTCGTCTTGCTCGATGACGGAGAAGGCCCCGCCAGCGCGATTCTTCAGATCGATCAGGACTTCAATCAGCTGATCGCGACTGAGATGCTGGACGCCCAGTGCCGACTTGTACTGCTTCTCGATATCTGTGCCCAGGCGCGCAGCGATGCCGCTGACATAGGCGCACGCGTCCTCGACCCCCGCGATGCTTTCCAGCAGTTCCGCCAGGTCAGCGACCAGTGTGCTGAAAAGGCCCTGATGGTCGAAATCGATATCGAGCGCGCCGATATTCGGCGAGCTGTCGGCGATGGACGGGTTCACGCTGGTCCAACTCCTTCAATTGATGGTTATACTAGGCAAAAGCGGGTCACAGGCAGCTTGTTCACAGATAATTCAGTGCTTGAACGACATTTGATCTCCCGGTTGTTGTTCCGAGCGATCATCTGGCGTAAGTGAGTGTATTTTGTTGTTGAATGAGTTGTTTGTTTCAGATCATAAAAATCTGAATCCAAAGGCGTTTATTGTAGAGATTTTTTGTTTCAGGATAGATAATAAAACCGCCCCAGCATTGAGAGTTTTAAATCTCGCATGGGTCCCAATTAAAGTATGGGCAAAAAAACTGTCTTTTTTTGTGCCTTCGAGGCAATGTAGGCCATTCTCGAAACCTCCCCGATCGCTATGTCAAGCATGCAAGAAAAACAGCTGCAGGCTTGGCAGGAGCAAGGCGGTTATAGGGAGGAGCGAACGTGACCTCCCGCTTACAGTCCATATCTACCCTGCGATAATAGCACATTATCACGGTTTGTCTGCTTCATTATGAGCGCTGGTGTCCAAAAAGGCTTGTGGGGGATGCGAATTCTAACGTAAGTTGCATATCGGGTATTGATCTGAGCTTGGGTGTGAGCCTTCAGGGCGCGTCTTGCGCAGGTAATTTGAAGATTTTTCTAGGGAAAATGTATCTTAATTGTAGATCTAAATTTTAGATAAAGATTCAAAATATTAGCGTATGTCTATCGCGGTTAAAAGTTGCATTTTTTACCTTTTGATAGTGCTGGCTAAAATTGCAACGATTGTTTGTTATTCAGGAGCAAGAGGTTGATCTCCTTCGGTTGGGCAACCGGCGGCGGAAAATCCTCCAGGTAAGAAATTCGTGATCGCGGCTCCCGATTCCGTGAGCCTTTGATGCGCAGTCATAAGGGTGACGAAAATCTAGGCATGCCCTAAGGTCATTGTTGACAATGGTTCACATCCGTCAAGATGTCGATCGCAGCTCGGTTCCGGCATTCACTTGGCGAGAAGATTCGGCCGGTGAACCTGCCGGTGCAATCTCAGCGAGATCAGCTTGCGAAATCGCCTCCAGGCGAAGGGCAGGAAGCTCTGCTCGGCGTGATCGGACGGCGTGCGCAGCACCAAGCCGGGATCGATCAGCATAGCCCCCCCGGTCAAGGCGGCTAGTCGGCGGTTGAAGGCTAGATGCTCGCAGATGGCGGGGCCGGCCTCACGATAGCTGCCGAGGCGATAGAGGTCGGCGCGGTAGAGGCACAGGCCGTTGAAGGTCGAAGCGCAGCTGATCTCGCGATCGGACGTGAGGGCACGCTGGTGCGGATAGATCCGCGAACGGAAGAAGCGGTAGTACTTCACGATGCCCGAGCGACTGATCGCAAGCTCGTCGAGCAACGTCACGAAGGATCGCTGCTCGTCTTCGTAGGCGAGGAGGTCGTAATAGTGCGGGCGCGAGCTCGCCGAGACCCCGAAGATGCCCGGTCGATCGAGTTTCGCAGCCGCGGCGAGCAGCGCCGGGACCGTGGGCGGCGCGGCGATGACATTGTCGATGTCGAGTACGCAGACAAAGCGGGGAGCGAGGCCCGAGGCTTCAAGTTCGCTCTTGAGCCGTTCCCGGCCGAGCGCCATCCGCCTGAGCCGCTCCGGCTCGCGCGCCATGAACGCGGTAGGGACGAGGCTGATTTCGCCCCGCGACTGGGCGTGCTGGAGCAGCGCGTGCGTTCCGTCCTGCGAGCCGTTCTCGCCGACGAAGGCGACGACGCCGGAGCCGCTGCGCCTCAGCGCTCGCAGCAGCTCCAGAAAATGCGGGATCGTGGCGGCGCAGTCCTTGGCCAGGGCCAGGAAGGCGAAGTCGGGCCGCGCGCTTTGCGTTTCTCTCACGTCTTGGGTGCCCTGATGGCGATCAGCGACTTCGGCAGAAACAGGACGGTCTCGGTCAAGATCTCCGCGTCTGGAAAGAGTTCGGCGAGCTGGGCGCGGTCGAGCATGGTGGTGCCTTCGACGATCTGCATGGCCTGGTCGAGCGAGGCTGCCTTCGCGTAGAAGCCGCGGGCCTTGCTCGACACCATCCGCCGCTGCAGCGGCTGCGGCAGCCAGTGCATGATCGGCGCATTGCTGTGTGGATCGAGCGGAAACCAGAAGTTCGGCGTCTGCACGTAATAGGCTGGGGCCAGCCGCCTGATCTCTGCTGCGACGCGCTTCATGTCGGCCCAGCGCCCGACATGCTCGATCAGCGAATTGGAGTGGACGAAGTCGAAGCTCCCGTCGCCGAACGCATTGACGTCGCGCGCGTCGCCCTGGACGACATGGAAGCGCGGATCGGGCGAGGGCGGCCTGGCCTCGATGTTCAGGAGCCAGATCTCCACCCCCGAGGCCGGCAGGTCGAACTGCCAGTAATCGGCGTCTCCGCCCAGATCGAGGATGCGGCACGATCCCCGCGCTGCGATCACGGCATCGATGATCGGCCGGACATAGGCCTTGAAGCGTTCCTCGCGGAACTGCGAGCGGCGGAACGAGCGCGGAATCATGTTCATGAGCTCTTCGCCTCGCGATGATCCATCGGTTCCCGAGCACGATCCTAGCGTTGGGCGCTCAGTCGGCAGCCCGGTCCGACGACTGAGCGCTAGGGCTTCTGGACTAAGCCGTTCTGGGCAGGCTGCCCCTGATCGGCCCGGATGATCCGGCCGTTCGCCTCCTGGCCGAGATCGCGGAAGCGTTCATAGGAGACCGGCTCTCCGCCCCAGATGAAGAGCGGGGCATCGGCCGGTCCACGCAGCACATAGGTGTTGCGGTCGAAACGGTTTTCGCCGGTTTCGATGATCCCGAAGTTCGGATTGGAAGCAGGAACGTCGCTCGCTCCGCCGGAGAGGCCGGAATTTCCGTCGTAGACGACTTCGTTGTCGTGCACGGAGTTGCGCGCCGTCAGGTAGAACAGCTTCTTCTGGCCGTCCTTCCGCTTCGGTTGATCGAGCCGTTCGCGGCCCTGATCGACGATGATGATCCCGGTCCCTCCGGAGGCTACGGTGACCGTATTGCCGTAGACGCTCACGCCTTCGGATGCCGCGATCTGGATGCCGGCGCCCCAGATCCAGGCGCTGCCCTGTTGGCCGCCGCGTCCGGTCCCGTTCAGGCGCACCGTATTGTTGCGAATGACGGCGTCGAAGCTGATCTCGTAGAAGATGCCGGCGTCCGCATTGCGTTCGACGAGATTGTTCTCGAACAAGACGTTGCGGCAATCGACATCGCACCAGAGCCCCGAGCCATAGTTGTCGTGCACATGGTTGCCGCGCAGCGTCAGGCGCTCGACCTTGCCCGCCTTGACACCGCCGGCCTCCCAGGCGGCGTCGAAGCCGTAGATGTTGTTCTCGTAGATCTCGTTGTCCTCGATCACCACGTCGCTGCCGTTCGGCGAGATCCCCAGCTGCCCGTTGTGGTGGACCCTATTGCGGCGGACCATGCTCCTGTCGCCGGTCGCGATGCCTGCGCCGCTGTTGAAGCGGACCTCGTTGTCCTCGATCAGCCAGTCGGTGGCGCGGGCATTCTCGTCGCCGAAGATCGCGCCTTGCTGGGCCGGCGTCGCATATTTCTCGACGATCAGGCCTTTGACTGTGACGCCCCGGGCGCCTCGATTGTTGAAGGCATAGAGTACGCGCGTCCGCTCCAGGGTTCGGCCGCGCGGATCATCCGCGAAATAGCTCAGCCCCGTCGCAGCATCCGAGTAGACGCGCCCCGGCTGCAGCTCGGCACGGTCCGATACCGGTTCCAGCGGCTGGCCATCGAGAAAGAAGCGGCGCGGCTCGTTGCAGCGCGCCCGCTGGGCCAGGCAGGATCCGAACGGCTTGATCCCGAACTGAGGCATGGCCGTCACCCAGAAGGCGTCCTTTCGGCTGATATCGGTGATCAGTTCGGCGCCGTTCAGGACGGCGCCGGGCTGGCCGATGAAGGTTTGCCGATCCTTGGGGACGATCATCTGGGCGCGATGGAGGCCGGCCGCGATGCAGAAGGCCGCTCCCTGTGGGGCCTTGTCGACGAGGGGCTGGATGGGCACGCCGACCGGCACCGGAATGGCATCGGGCGGGCAGGCGGGGCTTTCGGCCGCCTTGGAGTGAGGGCTGCCGAGCAGTGTCACTGCGCCAAGGAGGATTGCGCCAGCGATCTGGGCTCCCTTGCGCGCCGCAGGGCCGAACCGGACGGGCGGCTCGACGACATGCCAGGCGCGATAGACCATTAGCGAGCCGAAGCCGATCCCGAACAGGATCCAGAAGGGGATGCCGAGCATTGGCCCTTCGAGCGCGACGTCGAAGGAGGCGTCGATGACGATCGAGGCGAGGTAGCAGACCAGGAAGACGAAATAGCGCGCCCAGTCGAGATCGCCGCGGCGCCAGGCGAGATGGGCGGCCCGCAGCAGCGCGAGCGCCCAACTGCCGATGGTGAGGAGCCAGAGGGTCAGGCCGGGCACGCCGCTCCGGGCGAGGTAGGTCATGTGCACGCTATGGGGGCTGCGCACGGTCGGTCCGCCCCGTTCGAGACCGACGACGAAGCCGTCCGCCTCGGCCAGGTTCATGCCGAAGCCCTTGCCAGTCCAGAAATAGGGGCCGTGGACGGTGTAGTTGCGGATTGCCTGCCACCAGCCCAGCCGCCATTGCTTGGTTCCGTCGAGATTGTTGGCCTCGCTCGACCCGGCGACGCTGGCGAGATTCTCGACCACGGCGGCCGCGCTGATCGGCCGCTCGCCACGCGGCAGGTCGATCTCGAGATCGGCGGCGGCGGCCAGGAGCATCACGACCGTGAGGGCGGCGGTGATGGTGGCGAGGCGGCCAATCTGGCCGGTCAGGATCATGGCCAGAACCAGGGGGAGCAGCAGGGCCAGCATGCCGCCGCGGCTCTGGCTGGCGATGAGCAGGGCTGCGCCGAGCGCGACGACGAGCCAACTTCGGCTGACCTTGCACAGACCGACCAGGACGAGCACGAGCGCGCCGCACAGATGCGCGGCGAGTTCGCCGGAGCGCACCGAGATGATCTCGACATTCTGGCCGGGCATCTTCGGGATCGAGGCAAAGAAGAAGCGCGCGATCAAATAGAGGACGATCGCGATCGGGATCAGCACTCGCGCATGAATCCGGAAATAGCCCATGATCTGGGCGATGCGGATCGGGCGCTCCACGAGCAGGGCCGCGACGATGAAGGCGAAGCCACCATAGAGCGCGACGGCCCCGTCGCGCAGCGCGTCGACACCGTAGGGGCCGATGCCTTGCAGCGTCCGCAGCAGGACCCAGCCCATCAGCAGGGCCGCGCAGAGCGCCGGCACGGTGGTGAGCAGTGCTGTGGAGCAGCCCGAAGCGAGGAACGCGAGGAGGCCGAGCGCAAACAGCATCTCGCCGACAAAGAGCGGCGGCACGCCGAGATAGGCGAAGCTCTTGCCCAAGACGACATAGCCGGCAAAGCCGAGCGCCAGGATCGGCAGATAGCGATCCGTCGCTCGCCGGTCTGCCGCGCGCTCCGGTGTTCGTGGCACTCCCTTCACTGTCCACCCTCGCTCTGCGTGGCGACTGCCGTCCCGAGAGAAACGTAACCTCCGGCCGGTCCGAAGCGGGTTGGGCATCCGAGGTAGCCAGGCCGGCGAGGCGGCCCGCCTACCTTCCTTCTAGGCAGTCCCTATGCCCAGCGCCGTCAAGAACAGGGCGACGCTAGACTTCACCCGAGAAGATGCGGCCGGGTAATCGTCGGTGGAGACCCGATGACGTTCAGCGCGGGCAAGATGGGTGGGTATTTCGGTCGGGCGCGGCGCGAGCCGGGCCATGCCGTCGCGGATCAGCGCAGGCCCGGGAAGCTATCCGAGACCATGCGGGCGCGGCTCCTCGCCATGCGCGATCCGGCGCTGTCATTCACCGACCAGGTCCTGTCGAGCGCCTGCAATTTCCTGACGACCATCCTGCTCGCCCGCGCGCTCGGGCTCGAAGCCTTCGGAATCTACACCATGGTCTGGCTCGCGCTCTATCTCGCGATGAGCCTGCAGCTCGGCCTGATCGTCAGCCCGATGATGAGCATCGGCACGAAGGAAGAGGGGGCTGAGGCCGAGGCCTATTACACGATCGTCTTCGTGCATCAGGCCGGCTACGTCGTCGTCGCCAGCGGCGCGATCTTCGCAGCCCTGACCTTCGTCGCAGGCACGGACTCGACGCTGGCCGAGGCCGCGTTGCCGGGCGCGATGGCCGCGGCCTCGTATCTGACGCAGGATTTCCTGCGGCGATATCTGTTCGCCCGGCGTCGGCCCGCCGGAATCCTCCTGATCGATGTGATCAACCAGGCTCTCAAGCTCGGCGCGCTCGCAGCCCTCTGGCAGGCCGGGATGATCGGCGTCGCGACTGCGCTCTGGGCCGTCGCCGGCGCCGCGGCCGTTTCCACCTTGTGCGGATTGAGTATGTCCGGCCCGCTGCTGTGGCGCCGGCAGGTTCTGGCCAGCGTCACCCGGCGGCAATGGCGCTCGGCGCGCTGGCTCGTCCTCACCGGCTCGGTACAATGGGCGCTGAGCTATAGCGGGCTCCTGGTGACCGCCGGCCTGTTCGGGCCGAAGGTGCTCGGCGCGCTGCGGGCGGCGCAGAGCCTGCTCGCCGTGCTCAACGTGGTCCGCGAAGCGCTGGAGAACATCGTACCGCCTCTGGCCGGGAAGGCCTTTGCCGAGCGTGGCATGCCGGGGCTCCACCGGGCTCTCCGTCGCGCCATGCTGTTCGCCGGCCTGGTCGGGGGGGCGACGGTTCTTGGCCTCGGCCTGTTCGGCCCCTGGCTGCTGCACCGGCTCTATGGCGGCGAGATCCTCGAATTCGACTGGGTGATCATCTGGTACGCCTTCGCTTTTCCGATGGCACTGACGAGCCTGGTCCTCGGCTGCGCCTTTCGGGCGCTGGAGCGCACGCGGCCGGTCTTCGTCGCCTCGCTCGTCGGAGGCTGCTTCAACCTGCTGGCGGTCTATCCGGCCGCGACGGCCTTCGGCGTGGCCGGGCTGATCGCGGTGACCCTCCTCTCCGAACTCGCTGCCCTCGTCGTCCTGGTGATGCTTGCCCTGCGGGTTCCGGGCCTGCTGGCGAGCGCACCGGCCGCGCCGCTCGGGGGCCGCATGACAACGGCACCCGCACCATGATGCCTTTGCCGTCTTCCCAGGTGCACCTTTGGTGCTGTCGCGTCGATCTGCATGCAACGGTAGCGGCCGAGCGGCGCGCGATCCTCTCGGATGAGGAGCGCGCCCGCGCCGACCGCTTCCATGACACGAAGGCGCGGGTCGCCTTCATCGTCGCCCGGAACTGGCTGCGGCGCGTCCTGGCCCTCTACATCCCGGTCGCTCCGCCGCAGCTCCGCTTCGGCGAGACGGCGTTCGGCAAGCCGTTTCTCGCCAACGAATATCGCGGGCGGCCAGTCGCCTTCAATCTCAGCCATTCCGGCGAGCTCGCGATCGTCGCCGTCGCACAGGACATGCCGATCGGTGTCGATATCGAGCGCATCAGGCCGGTCTCAGCCGACCTGCTGGCCAGCTGCCTGGCGCCGCGCGAGTTCGCCATGCTCGCGGCCCTGACGCCCGAGCTGCGTGAGGAATCCTTCATCCGCTGCTGGACACGCAAGGAAGCCTGCCTGAAGGCGATCGGCGTCGGCCTCAACGGCTCGCCAGCGAGCTTCGAAGTCTCGCTCGATCCGTTCAGGGCGCGGCTTCTCACGGTGGAATCCGACCCGGCCGAGGCCGAGCTCTGGCAGCTCGCCGATCTGGAGCCGGCGCCCGGCTATTGCGGCACGCTGGCGGCGCGCCATCGCGGCTGGTCGCCCGTCTGGATGGCCAGGCCCTGATCCTGGCCGATCAACGGCGCCGGGATCAGTCCCGACGCTGGCCCGTGGCCTCGAGGATCCGCTCGGCCATGGTTCGCGAGCCGGCTGCTGAGAAGGCGCCTTCATGGCCTTCGCCGTCGACCGAGAAGCAGGGCGTGCCCGGCGCGAGATGGCCAGCCCAGCCCAGCGTCGGATCCGGCGGCCAGCCGGCCGGGATCGCGCCGCTCCGGAAGATCAGCACGCGCCCGTCATAGTTCGGCAGCGCGTAGCGCTGGACCAAGGCCTCGAGCTCGTCGGTCGTCCGCCAGAAATCGGCCTCGTCGGCCGCTTCCTCGGCCGGGCGCCAGAATATCAGTCGCTTCGCCTGCCGGACGGCGGCGGTCGATTGCAGCCAGAACGACATGCGCGTCATGAAGCTGCGCGGCCCGCCTTGCCAGAAGCGCCGGGCGAAGCGGCCGGCACGCTTCAGCCGGAACCATAGGCGTGCGCCGTAGGGCAGCCGCAGGAAGTATCCGGGCGCCCAGCAGTCGATCAGCATGACCAGATCGACCTGCTTGCCGCTCGCCCGCAATTGCTTTGCGACTTCCAGGGTGATCACGCCGGAGCGACAGAAGCCTGCGAGCCGATAGCGACCATTCGGGTCTGTCGCGACGATCGCTTCGCAATAGGCGGAGGCGAGCTGCTCGATCGAGTTCGGCGCTGCGCCGTTCACCAGCGGGTCGAGCAGTTGCAGTGCGGCGAAGGGCTGGTCGGGGCCGAGCTCCTGTGACAGGGGCCGATACAGGCGCAGATTATGGGCAGTATGATTGAGCGCGAACAAGGTCGGTTGCGTACCGGTCTTCTGCAGCCAGGTCCGGCGCAGAGCGCTCGCATCGATCACCGGGGGCAAAGCCGGCCTCGCCGGCAGCCAGAGCGGCGAGGCTGTCGGCAGGGAGATCGGCGCCGGCCGCGGCAGGCGCGCGGCCGGATCGGCGACGAGCGTCTCCGCCAGGCTCTCGAACTGCGCGGCCAGCTCGTGTGCGGTCGCTTCGTCATAAAGGTCGCGATGGTACTCGCAGGTCAGGCGCCAGCCCTCCTCTCGCTCGACCAGGATGAAGTTGAGGTCGTAGAGAGCGCCCGGCAAAGGCGAGGGAATCCCCGAGAGCTGGAAGCTGTCATTGGCGAGCTCGCCGATGAAGGCGCGCTGGACGATGAAATTGATCGAGATCGGCGGCCGGCCGGCATCGCCATGGGTTGGCAGCAGCGCCACGAGCCTGTCGAACGGCCATTGGTGATGGTCGACTGCGTCCTCGAAGGTGTCGCGCGCCGCCTGGCAGAGATCGATGAAGCTCTGCTCCTCGGAGACCTTGGTCCTCAGTACGAGCGTGTTGACGAAGGGGCCGACGATCGCCTCGATCTCGACATCGTCCCGGTTCGCCATCTGCGTGCTCAGCACGAGGTCGCCAGCGCCGGTGCGTTGCCGAATCAGGGTCAGCAGAACGGCGTAAGCGACTGAAAAGAAGGTCGTACCTTCCTTGCGCGCCAGATCGGCAAGGCCGGCGGTCAGGGGGCGGGGCAGCAGCCGCGACAGCGAGGCGCCGTGCGTGCTCCGCGTCGCCGGCCGCTGGCGATCGCCCGGCACCTCGACGATGGGCAGCTCGGCGAGCTTGCGCTGCCAATAGGCTTCCTCGCGTGCGAGCGCGCCGCCTTCCAGGCTGTCCTGGCTGCCCTCGGCGAAGTCGGAATATTGCAGGGGAAGCTCGGGCAGGACCGGCTCGCGGCCACGGCCGAGCGCCTGATAGGCCGCGACGAAATCCTTGGCGATGAGGCCCATCGACCAGCCGTCGCTAACGATGTGGTGGGCGACGACCAGGATCACGGCCTCGGCGCGGCTCTTGCGCAACAGCGTCGCCCGCAACAGCGGTGCTTCCCCCAGGTCGAAGCGCGTACAGGCTTCGCTTTGGGCGATACGATCGGCCTCCCGGGTCCGGTCCGCCTCGGGCAGACCGGACAGGTCGATCTCCGGCAGCTTGAATGGAACGTGTTCGGCGATCGCCTGGACGGGCTGGCCGTCTTCCAGTCGGATCGCCGTTCGCAGGGATTCATGACGGTCGAGGATCGCCTGGAACGCATCCTGCGCCAGGGACGCGTCCAGATGCCCGCGGATCCGCCACTTGACCGCGATGTTGAGCGCCGGCGTGCCCGGGTCCCTGCTGTCGATCTCCCAATAGCGCTGCTGCGCGGACGAGCACCTGGCCGTCATCACGATGTGCTCTGGCTCGCGCAGCTGCGGCTCCGGTTCGCGGGTGAACTGGTTTGCCATGGTCGCTCACCCTCTCTCGCGTTGCGAGACGGCGCTCGGCTCGCTCGGCTGCTGCGCGCCGTCGCGCGGGCGACGCCATGGCCGCTTCCAGAACGTCGCGGCAGGCGCGGCGGCTTCCGCGGCGGGCTCGTCCGGGAGCGCGGCTGCGACGGCGGCGATTGTCCGGTTTCGGAAGAAATCCCGGGCCGCGAGCTTGAGGCCTTCGCGGCGGGCGCGACTGGTGATCTGGAAGATGCTGAGGGAATCCGCGCCGAGGTCGAACAGGTCGTCGTGGACATCGATGTCTTCCCGCCGCAGCACCTCGCTCCAGATCCGGATCAGCGTCTCCTCGACAGGCGTCCGCGGCTCAGCCTTCTCGGCGATCTTGTCGACCTTGGGCGCTGGGCTCTGGGTATCCGGCGCCGGGAGCGCGGCGCGGTCGAGCTTGCCGCTCGAGTTCAGAGGCAGGGCCGGCAGGCCGACCCAGGCAGTCGGGACCATGTAGTCCGGCAGCTCCTGCGCCAGCGTGGCCCGCAATTCGGCCGGCGGAGGAGCATCCGCTCCGGTGACGTAGTAGCAGACCAGTCGCGGCTCACCCGGCACGTCCTCGCGCAGGATCACCGCCGAGACGATGCCGGCCTTGCGGGCGAGCACGGCTTCGATCTCGCCGGGCTCGATGCGGAAGCCGCGCAGCTTCACCTGATGATCGAGCCGTCCGAGATGCACAATGCGTCCGTCGGGCAGGTATTTGGCGCGGTCGCCGGTGCGGTAGGCCCTCGCGCTCGTGGCGGGATCGACCGGGTTGGCAATGAAGCTCTTGGCAGTGAGCTTGGGATTGTTGGCATAGCCGCGCGCCAGGCCGGCGCCGGCGATCAGCAATTCGCCGGGGATGCCGACGCCGACGGGCTCGTTGTTGCCGTCGACGATGTAGAATTGCGTGTTGGCGATCGGCAGGCCGATCGTGACGACTTCGTCCTCTGCCTGGATGCGGGCGACCGAGGACCAGATCGTCGTCTCGGTCGGCCCGTACATGTTCCAGAGCTCGCCGCCGCCTTCGAGCAGCTTGCGGGCGAGGTCGAGCGGCAGGGCTTCGCCGCCGCAGAGCATGCGCAGGCCCGGCCGCGAGCGGAAGCCGGCTTCGAGCAGCAGGCGCCAGGTCATCGGCGTCGCCTGCAGTACGTTGGCGCCGCTCTGGCCCAGCCGCGCCAGCAGTTCGGCGCCGTCCTTGGCCTCGTCGGCGGTCGCGATCGCGACGCGGCCGCCCTGGATCAGCGGCAGCAGCAGTTCGAGCGCGGCGATGTCGAAGGTCACGGTCGTGACGGCGAGCATCGTGTCGGAGCTGGCGAAGCCGGGCTCGCGCGCCATCGCGAAGAGCAGGTTCGAGAGCCCGCCATGGGTGACCTCGACGCCCTTCGGCGCGCCGGTCGAGCCGGAGGTGTAGATCACATAGGCGAGCTGGTCGGGTGCGAGCGCCGTCGTCCGGATCCCGGCGAGATTCGCCGTGGTCCGGTCGACATCGATCAGCATGACGCTCTCATCCGGCTCGACGATGGCCGGGTCGAGCGGTCCGGCGGTCAAGAGCGCGACCGCCTCGGAGTCCCTGAGGATCCGCTGGATGCGCGCCTTCGGCATGACGGGATCGAGCGGCACATAGGGGAAGCCGGCCTTGAGCGCGCCGAGCATGCCGGCGACCAGCGCGGGCGAGCGCTCGATCAGCAAGCCGATGCGGCTTTCGGGGACGTTGACACGCGCCGTCAGCTCGGCGGCGATCCGGTCGGCCCAGGCATTCAGGGCAGCATAGGAGAGCTGCTGGTCGCCGCAGGAGACGGCGATGGCGTCCGGTTGTTGCTGGACCTGGCGTTCGAAGGCCTGGATCGTGCCGTCGTCGCTCGGGAGCGCGACCTGCGTGTCGTTGATCTCCGAGACGAGGCGCTGGCGCTCGTCACCCTCGATCAGCGGCATTGCGGCGATGGCCATGTCGGGATTGGCGACGAAGGCGGCGAGCAAGGTCCGGTAGTGGCCGAGCCAGCGGTCGATGGTGGCCGCGTCGAAGAGATCGGCGCCGTAGCAGCAGTCGATCCGCAGGCCATCGTCGGATTCGCCGATGTTGACATAGAGATCGAAGGTCGAGAACGCCTTGGGGTTGGGTTCGACACTCGCCTGGACGCCGGGGCCGAAGTCGAGATTGCCGGCCAGCCGTTCGAGGTTGAACTGCACCTCGACGAGCGGCAGCCGCCCGGACACGGGCGGGACGCGCAGCCGCTTCAGCAGGGCACCGAGGGTGAAGCTCTGATGGTCGTAGGCGTCGAGGATAAGGCGCCCAACCTTGTTGAGATGGGCGCAGAACGGCTCGGCCGGATCGATCCCGCTGCGGATCGGCAGGAAGTTGACGCAATGGCCGACCGGCGAGGGGCCTTCGACAAGCGATTGCCCGGCGGCCGGGACGCCGATGACGAGGTCGCGCTGGCCCGAGAGCCGCAGCAGCAGCACCTGGAAGGCGGCGAAGAGCGTGGCGAACAAGGTCCGCCGCTGCTTGGCGCCCGCCGCCTTCACCTTGCGATAAAGCTCGGCCTCGATGAAGCTGGTGCGCGTGCCGCCATTGAAGCTGCGCGGCGCCTGCCGCGGCCGGTCGGTCGGCAGTTCGAGCGGGGCCGGCAGCTCCGCGAACATCTTGGTCCAGTAGGCCGCGGCCTCTTCCGTGCGCGGGTCCTGCCGGGTTCCGGCTGCGTAGTCCGCGAAGGGCATTGCCGTCGGCAGCGCTTCGACGCCGGATCGGTAGGCCGTGGCGATCTCGTCGAGCAGGATATTGGTCGACCAGCCGTCGCAGACGATGTGATGTGCCGACAGGATCAGCACATGCTTGCGGTCTGCGAGCCGGATGATTTCGGCTTCCGCCACCGGCCCCTGCACGAGGTCGTAGGGGCGGCTGGCATAGGCTTCGATCCTCGCCTGCAAGGCCGCCTGCGGATCGGGCTCGCCGCGCAGGTCGCTGATCGCGACCGGGAAAGTGCCCGAGGGCGGCAACTGCATCGTCTCGCCATCGGGTGAGAAACGCGCATTGAGGATCGCGTGCCGTGCCGCGACTTGCCTGACCGTCTCGGCGAGTCGAAGTGCGTCGACATCGCCGTCGAGCGTCAGGCTGACGGATTCGTTGAAGGCGGCGCTGGCCTCGGGGCCGGTCTGGTCCGACAGCCATATCTCGGTCTGGGCCTCGGTCAGCGGAAGCTCGATCTCCGAAGGCGCAGCTGGCACGTCCGGCGGCAGGCTCTCGGCTGTGGCTCCAGGCAGCATTCCGTCCCGGCGCATCAAAGCGAGGCTGTCTTCGAACGCAGCGATGATCGCCGCGATCTCGGCGTCGCCGTGCTGGGTCGTCAGGAAGCAGGGATAGTGCTCCTGAATGAAGATGCCACGGGCGCGCAGATGGTAGTGCAGCAGGCTGCCGAGCCGGTGATCGCGGCCGGGCTCGAAATAGGCGACGCTGCCATAGCTCTCGATCGGCACGTCCCACCCCACCTTGGCGAAGGCGCGTCGCAGCGCCTCGACGAGGCCCTGCATGCGCTGCGTCAGGGCCTCGGTCAGCGCCGGCCCCTTCTCCTTGACGTGCCTGAGCACGGCGACGGTCGCGGCCAGCGCCAGCGGGTGCCGGACGAAGGTGCCGGCGAAGAAGGTGACGCCCACTTCCGGAACGCTGTCGTCGCCGAAGCGCCAGGCGCCGCCGTCGAGCGCGTCCATGAAGCGCGCGGTGCCGGCCAGAAGACCGACCGGCAGACCGCCGCCGACCACCTTGCCATAGGTGGCGAGGTCCGGCTTGATGCCGAGCAGGGCCTGCACCCCGGCTGGATGGACGCGGAAGCCGGTGACGACCTCGTCGAGCACCAGCGCGGTGCCGGCCTGTTCGGTGATGGCGCGCAGCTCCTTGAGGAAGGCGGCGGGCAGGTAGCCGGGTCGGCGGCTCTGCACCGGCTCGACCAGCACGGCGGCGAGCTCATGCGCATGCTCGCGCAGCCAGGCGAGGCTCTCGTCGGTGCCGTAGTCGAGGATTGTCATGCGGCCGACAGCCTCCGCCGGAATGCCGGGGGCCGCCGGTACGGAGCGGTGCTGCTCGCCGACGCCGCGCACCAGGACTTCGTCGAACTGGCCGTGATAAGCCCCTGAAAACGCGACGATCCGGTCTCGGCCGGTGACGGTGCGGGCGACGCGCATCGCCGCCATCACCGCTTCGGAACCGGTATTGCAGAAGGCGACGCGGGCATGGCCGGTCAATTCGCAGAACAGCTGCGAGGCCTCGTGCGCCAGCGGCGATTGCGGCCCGATCGCGAAGCCGTCCTTCAACTGGGCCTCGACCGCCTCGATGACGAAATCCGGCGCATGGCCGAAGGCGGTCTGGCCGTAGCCGTTGACGAGGTCGATATAGACGTTGCCGTCGACATCCCAAATCCGGGCGCCTTTCGCCCGGGCGGAGACGATCGGATAGACCATTTCCTTCCAGTCGGCCGCGAAGCCGGAGACGGTGCGCGGATCGGCGAGGACCGGGCGATGCTGGTCGGCGAGCAGCTTCGAGGTCGCGGTCCTGCCGACATAGAGCTTGGTCAGCCGGGCGATGTGGGCGTGCTGGGCTTCGGTGAGCGCTTCGTTGCCGGTGCGGATTAACGGCTTGAACCGCGCCGTCGAACCGGTGCTCGCTGCATCTTGGGGAGTGGGCGCAGGCTGAGGCTGTGCGGCCGCCGGCGGCTGCGGGGCGGGCGAGGGCTGCAAGGCCGGCGTTACGGCTGCGATGGCCGGCGCTGCGAGTTGCCCGCTCAGGGTCTGGAGCTGGCGCTCCATCAGGCGGGACATCACGTCGAGCTGCTCGCGCATCACCGCATCCAGGCCCGAGCCGGAGGGCCGTTCGGCCAGGATGGTGGCAGCAGGCGCGACGGCAACAGGAGCTGGAGCGGCGAGAGCTGGTGCGGTCGGCGCAGCGGCTTGCACAGGCGCAACCGGCTTCGCGGCCTCCTGTGGGCAAAGCTCGGCGATGTGGCGCGTGACGTCGTCGACGCTCGGCAGATCGTCGAGCAATTGGCGGAAGCGGATCTGGACGCCGAAGGCCGTTTGCAGCCCCTGTGCGGCCTGGGTCAGCAGCAGCGAGTCGAAGCCGAGCTCGAGGAAGCTCGCGCCGGTCTCGTCCGCGCCGAAAGCGCGCCCCGACAGGTTCTCGAAGATCGCTGCGACCCGGCCGCCGAGTTCCGAACGGCCCGCGGGGATGTCGGTGTCAGCGTTGGGAGCCATGGCCGGTTCCTGCTCGGGTTGAACGGGATGAGGTTGAGCGGCCGCCGCCGCGGGCACGGCCGCCGCTATGGAAGGCGAGGTGGCTGGCGCCTCGACCCAGTGCCGGCTGCGTTCGAACGGATAGGTCGGGAGCGAGACGCGACGCGGACTGCCTAGAGCCTGATAGGCTGACCAGTCCGGCGCGATCCCGGCGGTCCAGAGGCGACCGAGCGCGGCCGCTAGCATGTTCTCGGCATCGCCTTGCGCATCGGGCAGACAGGAAATGGCGGCCCGGCCCGCGCCAGCGCCTTGCAACGCGAAACTGGCCAGCGCGGCGCCGGGTCCCACTTCGAGCAATATGGGCGAGAGGCTGCGTACCAGCGTGGCGATGCCGTCGGCAAAGCGCACGGGCTCGCGCGCATGCCGCGCCCAATAGGACGGATCGGTGGTCTGTTCGGCGCCGACCCAATCGCCGGTCACGCCGGAGATATAGGGGAGTTCCGGTGCCTTAAGGCGGACGGCCGCGACCGCCTCGGTGAACGGCTCGATCAGCGGGTCGATCATGGCCGAGTGGAACGCATGTGAAGTCTGCAGGCGGCGATGCGTCACCCCGCGCTGCGCCAGCTCGGCTTCCAGTGCCTCGATCGCGTCGAACGGCCCGGCGAGCACGCCCATGCCTGGCGCATTCACAGCCGCCACGCAGACACCGTCGCGCGCCAGCGCCGCGATCTCGACATCGGGCAGGCGCACGGCCAACATGGCGCCGCCCGGCAGCTCCTGCATCATCCGGCCCCGTTTGGCGACCAGCGAGAGCGCGTCCTCCAGCGAAAACACGCCGGCGATGCAGGCGGCGGCGAACTCCCCGACGCTGTGGCCGATCATGGCGGAGGGCTGCAGGTCCCAGCTCATCAGGAGCTGCGCCAGCGCGTATTCGACCGTGAAGATCGCCGGCTGGGCCAGCAGCGTCGCCGAGAGTTTTTCCGGGTCGCCGCCATTGCTCGGATAGAGCAGGCTGCGCAAATCGAGCCCGAGTTCGGGCATCACCAGCTCGCAGCACAGGTCGACCGTCCGGCGGAAGACCGGCTCGCCTGCATAGAGCTCCCGCGCCATCTGCGGATATTGCGAGCCCTGGCCGGGGAACATGAAGACGAGGTCGCCGGTGCCGGTCACGGCAGTGGCGCGCTCGGTGTTCTGCTTGCGCAGGGCTGCGGCCGCCTCGGCATGATCGCCGGCGACCACGGCGAGGCGATGGGGGAACGGACGACGCCCGGCCTGCAAGGTGAAGGCGATGTCGGCGAGGCTCTGTTCGGGCTGGGCTTCCAGATGCTCCGCCAGCCTGTCCCGCGCCTTGCCGAGCGCCGTGGCGCTGCGGGCCGAGAGCGTCAGGAGCTGGTTGCGGCGGGCGGGAGCCGCGGCTTCGCTCGCAGGGGCCTGCTCCAGCACGAGATGGACATTGGTTCCGCCGAATCCGAAGGCGCTGACGCCGGCGCGTCGTGGCCCGTTTTGTCCGGCCCATTCCTGCTTGTGGTCGGCGATGAAGAACGGGCTTTCGGGCAACTCCAGCGCCGGATTCGGCTGCGTGACGTGCAGGCTCGCCGGCAACACCCCGTTCTTCACCGCGAGCGACGCCTTGATCAGCCCGGTGACGCCGGCGGCGGCGTCGAGATGGCCGAGATTGGATTTGACCGAGCCGAGCGCGCAGAAGCCGCGATCCTCTGTCGTCAGGCGGAAGGCGGCGGTCAGGCCGGCGACCTCGATCGGGTCGCCCATCGGCGTACCGGTGCCGTGGCATTCGACATAGCCGATCGAGCGCGCATCGACATCGGCGGCGGCATGCGCCATGGCGATCGCCGCGGCCTGGCCGTCGACGCTCGGCGCGGTGAAGCCGACCTTGCCGGCACCGTCATTGTTGACGCCGACGCCGCGAATGACGGCGTAGATCTGGTCGCGATCGGCAACCGCGTCCTCCAGCCGCTTCAGGACGACGAGGCCGGCGCCGCTGCCGAAGATCGTTCCGCTGGCGCCGGCATCGAACGGCCGGCAATGGCCGTCCGTCGAGACGATGCCGCCCTCCTGGGCGAGATAGCCGCGCCGTTGCGGGAAGGTGATCGAGACGCCGCCGGCCAGGGCCATGTCGCAGCCATGGCAGAGCAGGTTCTGCACGGCCTGGGCGACGGCAAGCAGCGAGGTCGAGCAGGCGGACTGGACGGCGACGCAGGGGCCGGTGAGGCCGAGCTTGTAGCCGATCCGCGTCGCGGTGAAATCCGCGGCGGAGCCGACCAGCAGCGGCAGGTTGCCGATCTGGAAGCCCGAGGTGTAGTCGGCGATGGCCTTGCGGTCGTGCAGCAGGTTCTGCAGCAGATAGGTGCTTGACGTCGCGCCGGCGAAGACGCCGATGCATTGGCCGGGCGCGGCAGGGTCGTAGCCAGCATCCTCGAGCGCTTCCCAGGCGCATTCCAGCAGCAGGCGCTGCTGCGGATCGGTGAGCGCGGCCTCGCGCGGCATCATGCCGAAGAAGGGCGCATCGAACTGATCGACGCCGTCGAGCACAGGCTTTGCCGCAACGAAATTCGGCAGCGCGCGCGTTGCAGCGTCGAAGCCGTCCTCGAGTTCGGCGGGATCAAAGCTGGTGATCGACTCCACGCCGTCCAGCAGGTTCTGCCAGAGCGTGCCGACATCAGGTGCGCCGGGGAAGCGGCCGGCCAGGCCGATGATCGCGACGGCGCGCTCGGGACGTGGGTCAGTCATGAGAGCCGCCTAGCGACGCACTTTCGGGGAAGGGTGCAGGAACGCCGCGGGAGCGCAGGCCGCGCTCGCGCGCCGCGGCCAGGCTGCCGAGCACGCCGGGTTTCTGTGGCGTCAGATGGCCGGCCAGCGCCCGTACATTCGGAAAGCGGTAGAGATCGACCAGCCCGAACCAGGGCAGATCCCGGACGAGGCGCCGGTGCAGCTCGGCGACGAGCAGGGAGTTGCCGCCGAGATCGAAGAAATTGTCGTCGATGCCGACGATGTCGATCTGGAAGATTTCGGCGACGGCCTCGGCGAACCGCCGCTCCAACGCGTTGCGGGGGGCGGCATAGGGCGCGGCAGTCTCCGGGCGCGTGCGGCCGGGCGCCGGCAGCGCGGCGCGATCGAGCTTGCCGTTCACGGTCAGCGGGAGGTCGGGCAGGAAGACGAAGGCCGCGGGTACCATATGCGCCGGCAAGGTCTCGCCGAGATGGGCCTTCAGCGCCGCCGGCGACGGACGCTCCGCGCCATCAGACAGCAAATAGCCGACGAGCCGTTCGTTCCCGTCATCCGAGCGCAGCAGCACCGCCGCCTGCCTGATCGCGGGATGGGCCATCAGCGCCGTCTCGATCTCGCCGAGCTCGACGCGGAAGCCACGGATCTTCACCTGCTGGTCGGCCCGCCCCAGATATTCGTAGTCGTCTTCGTCGACCTGGCGGGCAAGGTCGCCGGAGCGGTAGAGCCGGGCGCCGGGCTCGTCCGGATGCGGCACGAAGCGCGCGGCGTTGAGCTCGGGCCGGTTGAGATAGCCGCGGGCGAGCCCAGCTCCCGCGACGAAGATCTCGCCGATCTCGCCCCGCGCCACCGGGCGCATGGTCTCGCCGTCCAGCAGCAAAAGCGCGAGGTCGGGTATCGGCCGCCCGATCAGGCTCGACCGCTGTTGCGTGTCTATGGGAGAGAGGGGGCGATAGGTGACATGCACCGTCGTCTCCGTGATCCCGTACATGTTGATCAGATGCGCATGCTCGCCGCGGCGGTGGTACCAGCCGGCGAGGCGGCGCGGATCCAGCGCTTCGCCGCCGAAGATCACGAGCCGCAAGGAGAGCCGGTCACGCCCCCCGCGATCCTGATCGGCGCGGTCGAGGGCGGCGAAGGCGGAGGGCGTCTGGTTGAGCACCGTCACGCCTTCCTCGGCGAGGAGACGCAAAAAAGCGGCGGGGTCCCGTGTCGTGCTCTCCGGCACGATCACGAGACGCCCGCCGTGAAGCAGCGCCCCCCAGATCTCCCAGACCGAGAAGTCGAACGAGACGGAGTGGAACAAGGTCCAGACATCGCTGGAGCGAAAGCCGAACCAGCCATCCGTCGCGCTGAAGAGCCGCGTCACGGCGGCGTGCTCGATGGCGACGCCCTTCGGCTTGCCGGTCGAGCCGGAGGTGTAGATCACATAAGCGAGGTCGCCGGCCGCGGCCGCGCGCCGCGTCGGCAGGTCATGGGCCGCCTTGGCTTCCTCAGGCTGATGCGGGTCGATCCTTTGCCGGCCGGGCGGCAGCCAGTCGGCACGGTCGGAGGCGATGATGATCGCGGCATCGGCATCCTCGACCATGAAGGCGAGGCGCTCGCCTGGATAAGCCGGGTCCAGCGGCAGATAGGCGGCGCCGCTCTTCAGGATCGCGACCAGCGCGACGATCAGGTCGAGCGAGCGTGGCAGGCAAAGCCCGACCATCGCGCCGGGGCCGGCGCCCGCAGCGGTCAGCCGCTCGGCCAGCCGCTCGGCGCGCGCATCGAGCTCGGCATAGGAGAGATGCTCCGAGCCGAAGGACAGCGCGACGGCACGCGGCCGGGCGGCGGCTTGCGCCACGAAGAGATCGACCAGTGTCGCCGACGCGGAAGGCTGGCTTCGCGGGGGGTGTTGCCTCGGCGCTTGCGAGCGGTCGGCGCCAGCGAGTTCGGGAGCGGCGGATGCCCGAGACCGGCTCCGGCGCGGAGCCTGGCGGGCGGTTGTCCTGTCGATGCTCTGTGTCATGCGGGGAAGGCTATGCGCCAAGCCCGCGCGGCGACATTGGAGCAGTTGGAGTAACGCCATCTTCTCATGGGGGAGGCGCCATGCGCGGATGACACAAGCCGGGCGGGCTCAGCCGGGTGAAGCAGCCTCAAAGGGGTGTGAATGCGGGCGGCCGGGCTTCAGGAGCCCAGCCGGAAGTAGAGCCCCGAATAGGTTTCGACATGGCACTCCGGATGGAAGGGCACATCGAGGCTGCGCAGCTTCTCCCAGGAATCGACCAGCTCATAGCCGAGCGCGAGCAGGCCATCGATAAAGCTGGCGCGCGCCGGCACGCTGTAGGGGCAGAAAGAGACCTCTCCGGTTCGCGTGATCACCGACTGGATCGTCACGAACGAGTGCCGCATGTGGAGCGGCGTACGCTGGATGATCAGATGCCGGGGACGCTTCGGCCAGGCCTTCAGCCGCTCGTGCAGATGGTTCTCCGGCAGGTACTGCAGCGAGCCAGCCGCGAGCAGGATGTCCATGCCGCAGCCGTCATCGACACTGTTGGTGAAGCGCAGGCGCGGTGTCGGCTGCCCAGCGGCGAGCGCCGCTCCGGCCCGGGTGATGTGCGGCAGGTCGAAGACGGTCCAGCGGAACGCGTCCGGGAAGGCGAGATAGCGGTCGTATTGGCGGAAGGCATGCCCGACATAGCCGCCGAGATCGAGCAGCGTCCGGGCGCGTTCGTCGAGTGCGGCGCGCAGCCAGAACAGCACCGGATACTCGGTCGCCGGCATCGGCTCGATGCCGCCGGCCATGGTGGTGTAGTGGCCGATGTCAGCCATCGCGTCATGGTCGAAGCCGGCAAGGCCGGTCGGCAGCGCGCGCTCGGCCGCTTCGAAGCCGGCAAATCTGCCGCTGTAGCCGCAATGGTACTTGCCGGCGCGAAAGCGGGCTTCATAGAGCCTGCGGCGCAACTGGGCGATGCCGGGCCAGTGGGCGGAAGCTTTGCGGGCCGTCAGGCGCAGGCTCTGTTTCCATGTGGCGCTGGCGGACATCGCTCAGGCCTCGCCGGCACGTTTCGTCTCGGGGCGAGCGCTCGGTTTCATCGGGGTCGCCTTGCCGTGCGGCGAAACCTCTGCCGTGCCGGCCCGCTCGGGCCGCGGCGCGAAACCGAGCAGCCTGGCGGCAGGCGTGGCGAAGAGCACGGTGAGGACGAGCAGGAGCAGCGCGACGCTCGCCCGCAAGCGGGAGGGGACGGGCGCGCTGCTCGAAACCGGTGCCGAGGAGGGTAGGGGCTGCGTTGCCTTGGTCGGAGCCGGCCGGGGCGGTGCCCGATGGGGCTGGGCGCCGAACACTGCCTTGGTCAGTTCCGCGCCGCCCTCGTCTACCGCAAGCCAATGCTTGGCAAAGGCGGAGTTCCGGACCGCCGGAAGCGCGGGGGTGGTGCGTGCGCTGCTGCCATCGTCCCGGTTGTGCTTCTCCGAACTCGTCAAGGATGCCTCCGTCTTGGCCAAGGGAGTGCTTCCTCCCCAATCGCCTCCTCGATATCGCCCGACCAGTGAGCGGGATCGCGCTTGACCGCGTGGTCGGCCTTTGCCCTGGCAGGCATGGCAGCGCGACCGGCGCGCCGCGACAGGGTCATTGCTGGCTGGCGAGGCCCGTGAGCTGGCGCACCGGTGTCTTGGCCGCCTCTCCGGGAAGTGAACTCTCTGCAGCGCGTGTCTTCGGAGCCACCTGGACGATGTCGCCGGGTTGCAGCGTCGTTTCGAAATTCGCCTGGATCGTCACCGGCGTCAGGCCGGCTTGTCGCGTGATCCTGATGTCCCAGTCCGCCGCCGCGCCGGAGCCCTGGCTGGCCACCAGCCTGCGGCGCCGGCTTTCGGAAATTTCGCGCGCGGTCGGCAGGCTGCGTTCGACCTCGAGGATCTTCTGCCGCGTCTCCTGCAGCTCGAGCACGACGCGGCGCATATAGGTGGTGTCGAGTTCGCGCAGCCGCAGTGTCAGTTCGCCGAGGGCCGTCTCGCTCTTGGCCAGCTCCGCCCGCAGGCGCGCCGCTTCGCCCTGCGTGCGGGCATAGTCGCGTTCACGCTCGACCTGGACCGTGCGCAGGCCATGGCCGGTCGTCGCCAGCTTGTTGTATTCGCTCGACTGCTCGCGCGTCAGCTCGACCTGCCGCTCGACCAATCGGGACTGCTCGGCCAGCGCGGCCTTTTCGGATTGCAACCGCGCGACCTGCTGGCTCAGCAAGTCGCGCTCGCCTTCGCGCGCCCGGCGCTGGAAGTCGAGGATCTCCTGTTCGCCCGCCAGGATCTGCGCGCTGCCGGCGCTTCGCGCATCGGGCACGAGCTGCTTGATACCGTCGCGCTCGGCTTCCAGCCGCTGGCGTCGTGCCGTCAGCGTCTGTAGCGAGGCGTTGAGCAGCTGCTCGCGCTCGTCGGCGAGCAGGAGCTCGGATTTGAGGACGGCGATCGATTCATCGCCTACCCGGTAGCCGCCGGCCAAAGCGACTGCAGCGAGGACATTGAGCCCGTGCCGAAAGGGATAGGTCCCTGGCGAGCGCACCTCGCCCATGATGTAGACCGGCTTCAGCTCGGCGACCCGCAGGCTGACCACGGCATCCTTGAGATAGCCGTCCATGAGGGCACTGCGAATCCGGGCTTCCGCCTCCATCGCCGTGAGGCCTGCGACCTTGATCCGCCCGGCGAGCGGCATGTTGACCGCGCCCGAGCCGTCGAGGACGAAGTCGCCGGAGAGATCGCTCTGGCCGAACACCGAGATCGTGACCTTGTCACCGATCGAGAGCGTGTCGGCAGCCTCGCGCTCGGCCGCCGCGGCGGTCGCGATGATAAGGAGCGCCCAAGCCATCAGCGCCAGGGCGAGGGCCCAAAGGCGATGCGGTCGCGGCGGCTGGGCCAAGACCACGGCGCGCGAGGCAAGGTGAGATTTCCGGGGGTGGATTGAGGTGTCCAAAGCCGGCTCCGACCGTCTTGCCCGCAGAGGGGCGATGGGATCTGGGGCAGGATGTCAGGGCGGGGCCGCTTTCCGCATTGGCATTCGGGCCAAGGCGCGTCGCTACAGGATTAATCCCATAGGCCAGCGCTGTTGCCGTCCTCGGGCTGAGACGGGGCCGGCGTCGCGTGGGAAGTAGCTCTTCCTTGTTCGGGCCGGGGCGTTCTCGCTCCCAAAGCGTCCTTTGAGAAGGCGGCGCTTGCGGCAAAGCTTTCGGCTCCCTCCTGTGCACGATCCGGCGGAGCTCAGACATGCAGAAGCGTATCCTCGTGACAGGTGGCGCCGGCTTCGTTGGCTGCCACCTCTGTGAGCGGCTGGTCGCCCAGGGGCACCAGGTCATCGCGGTCGACAACTATTATACCGGGCGCCGCGAGAACCTGACGGCGTTGCTCGGCCTGCCCAATTTCGAGACGCTCAGGCACGATGTGACCTTCCCGCTCTATCTCGAGGTCGACGAGATCTACAATCTCGCCTGCCCGGCCTCGCCGGTGCACTACCAGCGCGATCCCGTCCAGACCACCAAAACCAGCGTGCTCGGCGCGATCAACATGCTCGGCATGGCCAAGCGCCTCGGCATCCCGATCCTGCAGGCGTCGACCAGCGAAATCTACGGCGACCCGGACGTCCATCCCCAGGTCGAGGACTATCGCGGGCTCGTCAGCATCAGCGGGCCGCGCGCCTGCTACGACGAGGGCAAGCGCTGCGCCGAGACGCTGTTCTACGACTACAAGCGGCGCCATGGCGTCGAAATCCGCGTCGCCCGCATCTTCAACACCTACGGGCCGCGAATGAATCTGGAGGATGGCCGCGTCGTCTCCAACTTCATCGTCCAGGCGCTGCGCAACGAGCCGATCACGCTCTATGGCGATGGCCGCCAGACCCGCGCCTTCTGCTTCGTCGACGACCTGGTCGAAGGCCTGATGCGCCTGATGAACGTGACCCAGCCTTTGGACAGCGCGGTCAATCTCGGCAATCCGGTCGAGACCTCCATGGCCGAGATCGCCGATTTGATCATCTCGCTGACGGGATCGCGTTCGCCGATCGTCTTCAGGCCGCTGCCGCAGGACGACCCGCGCCAGCGCTGCCCCGACATCAGCAAGGCGCACGAGCTGCTGCACTGGCGGCCCAAGGTGCCTCTGCAGGACGGGCTGAAGCGCACGATCTCCTATTTCGAAGGCGTATTGTCGAAGATGCACGACCCCGTGCGCCGGGTCGAGGCCGCGAGGATGAGCTCGTGACGCAGGAGTGCAGCCTTCCTCGTGCGCGCATCATGGGCGTCAATGTCAGCGCCATCACCATGGCGGACGCCCTTGGTGCGGTCGAAGGCTGGATCGCCCGGAGGGCCTGCAACTATGTCTGCATCACCGGCGTCCACGGCGTGATCGAGAGCCAGTCTGACCCCAGGCTCATGGCGATCCATGAGCGCGCCGGGATGGCGACGCCCGACGGCATGCCGCTGGTCTGGATGGCCCGCAAGCTCGGCCATGGCCGGACCGAGCGGGTCTACGGCCCGGATCTGATGCTCCGTCTCACGGAGCTGTCGGCGCAGAAGGGGTATCGCCAATATTATTTCGGCGGCGCGCCCGGCCTGGCCGAGCGCCTGCGCGATCGTCTCACCGCGCGCTTTCCGGGGCTCGCCGTCGTGGGCACGTTCTCGCCGCCGTTCCGGCCGTCATCGGCGGAGGAGGACGAGGAGATCGTGCGAATGATCAATGCCGCAAGGCCGGACATCGTCTGGGTCGGGCTCAGCACGCCGAAGCAGGAGTACTGGATGGCCGCGCACCTCGACCGGATCGAGGCGCCGGTCATGATCGGCGTCGGCGCCGCCTTCGATTTCCTCGCCGGTACCAAACGTCAGGCCCCGGCCTGGATGCAGAAGCGCGGGCTCGAATGGCTGTTCAGATTGCTATCGGAACCACGGCGGCTCTGGCGCCGCTATGGCAAGATCGTGCCGCAGTTCATGCTTGGCGCCAGCCTTCAGCTGCTCCGGCAGAGGACCGCGCTCGCGGCTACTCCAAAAAGGCAGGTCTAATCCCAAGAGCCAGCCTGTTCCAAAAGGGGTATAGTTCGGTTTAACCACCTGATTTAAAAAGATAAAAACGCTATCACTGAGTTCCATTCTTCAGTGGAGCGAAGTAATGTCCAAGAAATCTGTGCTGGTGACCGGTGCCGGCGGCTTTATCGGCTTCCATCTTGTCAATTACCTCAAGGATAGGGGCTATTGGGTCCGGGGCGTCGATATCAAGGATCCGGAATACCAGGCCAGCTCGGCGGACGAATTCCGCCTCCTGGACCTGCGCGAGATGGATGATTGCCGCGAGGCCGTCCAAGGCATGGACGAGGTCTACAATCTCGCCGCCGACATGGGCGGCATCGGTTACATCTCCGGCGCGCACGCCTCGATCACCTTCAACAACACGATGATCAGCGCGCAGATGCTGAAGGCGGCCTATGACGCCAAGGTCCAGCGCTTCCTGTTCTCGTCCTCGGCCTGCGTCTATCCGCAATATCTCCAGGACGTGCCTACGGTCGTGCCCCTGAAGGAGGACGATGCCTTCCCCGCCGACCCCGAGCCGGGATACGGGCTGGAGAAGCTCTACACCGAGAAGCTGTGCGAATACTTCACGCAGGATTACGGCTTTCAGACCCGGCTGGTCCGCTTCCACAATGTCTACGGGCCGCTCGGCACCTGGGACGGCGGCAAGGAGAAGGCGCCGGCCGCCATCTGCCGCAAGGTCGCCATGGCGAAGTCGGGCGATGCCATCGAGGTCTGGGGTGATGGCAAGCAGACTCGCTCCTTCATGTATATCGACGACTGCGTCGAGGGCATCTACCGCATCATGCGCTCGGACTATTCCGGGCCGCTCAATCTCGGCACGGATGAGCTGGTCGACGTCAGCGGGCTGGTCGACATCATCGCCGGAATCTCGGGCAAGACGATCCACAAGCGCTTCAACACCAATCGCCCGCAGGGGGTGCGCGGTCGCAACAGCGACAACAACCGCCTGCGCGAGGTGCTCGGCTGGGAGCCGTCGATCCACCTCAGCCAGGGGCTGATCCCGACCTATGCCTGGATCTCGGGCGAGGTGAAGGCGCGGGCCGAGCGCGAGGCTGGCATCGAGCACATCCCCACGATCGCGGCGCAATAGCGCCGCTGCCTTCAGCCCGACTGACCGAGATCCCGGGAGTTTGTCATGCCGGATGTAGTCACGACTGTCGTGCCCGCCTCAGTCGGCATGGCAAGGCCGGGCCGGCTGGTCGGCGCCAATGTCACGCCAACCGAGCGGCGGCGGCTCGTCGCCGCCGCTCTGATGGTCGGGGATCTCGTCACGCTGACCATCATCAACGGGCTGCTGCAGTTTGGCGCGGCCATGGTCGTGTCGGATACCGACACCAACATGGCGAGCCTGATGCTGGTCTGGGCCCTGGCTCTATGCGGCGCCTTGGGTGGCTTCGGGTTGTACGGGTCCGACCGGGCCGAGCCCGTCGATCGTCTGCGCCGGCGCACGCTCGGCAACGTCGTCGCTGCCGCGGTGGTGCTGACCTGGCTGGCGGTCGACGATCCCGCCAGCCATCTCTGGGGCTTCGTGGTTGCAGGGGCTGGGTTGACGGTCGTGCTCGGCTATTATGTCGAGGCGCTCATTCGCGGCGCGCTGGTGCGGCGCGATCTCTGGAGCGCCCAGACCGTGCTCTACGGGACGATGCCGGCCTGCCTGGCTTTGGCGCGCGACCTGGCCTCGCATCCGGAGCTCGGCCTGAAGCCGGTTGCCATCCTCACTGACGAAGAGGCCGATGCGCTCAGCGAGGCCATCGAGGCTTCCGAGCTGCCGGTGATCACCCGCGGCCAGGCCAACATCATCTCGCCGGGGATCGAGGTCGCGCTCTGCGCCTCGGGGGATCTCCATGTCGAGAAAGCCGACTGGCTGGCCCGCCTGCCGCTGCGCCAGATCTTCGTGGTTCACGACGCCTCGATGCTGCAGGTCCTGAATCCCCAATTGCGGGCCATGGGCGGGCTGCTCGGCCTGGAACTGCGCAGCGCCATCCACATGCCGCGCAATCTGCGCCTGAAGCGGGTGCTCGACCTCATCGTCGCGATCCCGCTCGCCCTTCTCGCCCTGCCGGTGATCGCGGTGCTGGCGCTGGCGGTGAAGGCGGTCGACAACGGTCCCGCCTTCTACGCCCAGCCGCGGATCGGCCGGAACGGTCATGTCTTCAAGGTCTACAAGCTGCGCAGCATGTATGCCGATGCCGAGGCGCGGCTTGCGGCGCATCTGGAGGCCGACAGCGCGGCCCGGACCGAATGGGAGCGCTTCTTCAAGCTGTCGAGCGACCCCAGGATCCTGCCGAAGGTCGGCCAATTCATCCGCCGCACCAGCCTCGACGAGCTGCCGCAGCTCTGGAACGTCCTGCGCGGCGAGATGAGCATCGTCGGGCCGCGGCCGTTCCCGGCCTATCATAACCAGTGCTTCGACACCGCCTTCCAGGCGCTCCGCACCAGCGTACCGCCCGGCCTGACCGGCCTCTGGCAGGTCACGGACCGCAGCGATGGCGACCTCGCCGTCCAGAAGCGGCAGGACAGCTTCTACATCCACAACTGGTCGTTCTGGCTGGACTTCTACGTGCTGCTGCAGACGGTCCCGGCCGTTCTGCACGGGCGCGGCGCGAAATAGCGCAAGACGATTGGAGCCGGCAGCCGGCCCGGCCGGCATCCCGGATGCAACCGCAGGCGAGGCATCGGACCATGGATCTCTTCAGCGACATGCGAGGCCACCGGCAGCCCGCGCCGCTTGCCCGGCATTATGATGCGATGACCTTCGACTTCCTCTCCATGCTCTGGCGCCGCAGACTGCTGATCGCCGCCGTCACCGGCGGGATCATGCTGGTGACGGCCGTCTATCTGATGGTGACGCCGCAGCGCTACACCGCCGACCTGGTGCTCCAGTTCGACTTCACGCGCGAGGACAGTGGCGGCGGTGGCAAGGCGAGCAGCGTCGCGCTCGACGCCTCGACATTGGTCGAAAGCGAGGCGCGGATCATCCGCTCGCTGGCGACGGCGCGCGCCGTCGCAGCGCGGCTGGGACTCGACAAGGAAACAAGGACGCAGTCCCCCGGCCTTCTCGGGGGGGCGGCCGAGCTGATCTTTCCGTCGTCCGTGCGTCGGATGCTGCGCGACCTCACCGGTTTTGGCGATGGCGCCGAGCCGACCCAGCGCGATATCGCCGCGCAGAGGCTGCTCGCCTCGCTCGGTGTGAGCAACGACACCAAGGCCTATCTTGTCACACTGACCTATCGCGACACCGACCCCGACCGCGCGGCGCTGATCGTCAACGCCTTCGGCAACGAGTATCTGCGCCGAAAGATGGAGGCCACGGCGAATGCCTCGCAGCGTTCCAGCCAGTGGTATGGGGCCCAGGCCCAGGAGGCCCGCGCCAATCTGGGGCGGATCGAGAAGGAGATCGAGGCCTTCCGGATCAGGACCGGCTTCGTCGAGCTCGGGCAGGATGGCGCCGACATCCAGCAGCAACAGCTTCGCGACATGCTGACACAGCTCAACGCGGTGTCCGCCACACGGCTCGCTGAGGAGACCCGCCTGCAGCGTGCGCGGGACTCGCTTGCGGCTGGCAACGTTCCGCAAACCAGCGATTTGGGCAGCTCGCCGGTGGTGCAACAGCTCCTTGATGAGGAGGGCAAGGCCCGCCGGGCGCTCGACGAGATGGTCGCGGTCTCGGGCGAGCGTCATCCCGCCGTGCAGCGGCTGCGGCTCTCGCTGAGTGCCGTCCAGGAGCGGCTGCAGAAGCAATTGGCGCAATCGGTTGCCAATATCGAGACCGACGTCCAGGCCGCCCGCGCCGCCGAGGCCGCGCTGCGCGAGCGCGTCGCGGCGCTGCAGACCAAGTCGATCGAGGCGCGGGGGCTGGAGGGCCAGCTGCGCACCTTGCAGGCCGAAGCCACCGCGGCGCGCGACCGGCTGAAGCAGCTGTCGGACGCTCATCAGCAGGCCAGTGCCGTCTCCGAATTGCGGCCTATCATCGCCCAGATCGTCGCGCCGGCCGATATTCCCTCGCTGCCGAGCTCGATCAAGCCGTCGCTGGTGCTCGGACTCGCCATGGCCGGCGGGCTGATGGCCGGGGCCGGGCTCTCCTATCTGCTGGAGAAGCGCGATCGCGGATTCCGCAGCGAGAACGAGTTCGCCGTCGAGACCCGGACCAACTGCGTCGGCCTGCTGCCGAACCTCGAGCACTATCCGGGCGGGCTGGAGAGCCTGGTCTTCGCCGAGGCCGTGCGCTCTATGGTGGCCGAGCTGTTCCCGGCCAGCAATCCGCCCAAATTCGTGCTGATCACCTCTTCGGCCCCGGGGGAGGGCAAGTCCTTCGTCGCCTCCGCCATGGCGCGCGTGCTGGCGATGATGGGCCAGCGCGTCCTGGTCGTGGACGGCTCGCCCCGACGCCTGCTGCTCGGCCAGAACTTCCCGCACGAGGCGCTGCTCGACCAGTGCCTGCCGCAGGTCGGCGATGCCGGTGGTCCGGGAACGAGCCCGGTCGCGACGGTCCGGCGCGCGTCTGGCCTGCGCGACAGCCAGAACGTCTATTCGAACCCGGCCTTCGAGGCGATGCTGCGCGAGGCGCGGGCGCGCTACGACGTCATCCTATTCGAGGTGGCGCCGGTGCTGCTTTCCGCGGACAGTGCCTTGCTGCGCGAGCATGCCGACACAGTGCTTCATGTCGTCAAATGGAACGACACGCTGAAGAGCACCGTCTCCGCCACGCTCGACCATCTCGGCAAGCTCGGCCTCGATGTTGCCGGCGTCGTGCTCAACGGCGTCGATCTCGAGGAGCAGGGCCGCTACGACGTCTCCGACCGCGGCCGGGTCTACCGCAATTACAAGTCTTTCTATCAGGCCTCGGCATGAGCAGCCGCCTGCATCGCTACGCCGCGCTGCTCGCAGCCCCGGATCTCGGCGCATCTGCGCCGGCGCCGCAGGCTGGCGGGTTCAGCTGCCAGGGTTGTGGATCGCCCGCCGTTCATCTGCCGAGCGACCTCTCGGGAGAGGCGCTGGTGATCTGCGACGGCTGCCAACGCCCGGTCGGGACGTTGGCCGCCTTCCGGGCCTATGTCGATCGCCTCGCCGCAAGCGCCCGGTTCTGCGACCATCACCTGACCATCTGCCATGCGGATGGTGGAACCGATTCGGACAAGGCCGCGTTGAGTTATGGGGTGATTTCGCCTTCTGGCTGCGAGAATAAGGCCATTTGAGGGCTCCGCCTGCGCTGTAAACTGGCGCCTCGGAGCCGATCAGGCCAATCCATCAACAGGGCGGGGGAGACTGCGCCAAGAAACAATCCATTGATATAGTGCGCCAAAACAAGATGACTAATCCGAATGAACTAATCCTTCGGAGTAAGGGCTCGTCAGTTCCGGTAGCACCGAATCAGGCCTCAAGGGTATCTAGGCAGCGATCACTTAACGTGTTGCAGCCAAAAAAGGAGCCCCTTTATGGCCACATTTTACGTCTCGACCACCGGAAGCGATAATAATACGGGATTGAATGAAAGTTCATCTTTCCAGACGCTGGAGCGGGCCGTCGAAGCCATGCACCAGAGCAAGGGTGCGGACACGGTCTACATCGCCGGTGGCACCTATTATGTGGATGATGCTCTCAAGCTGACCTCCGCCGATTCCGGTTCATCCATCGTGGCGATGTCCGGGCAGAACGTCGTGATCAGCGGCGGCACGCAGGTGAGCGGCTGGACGCAAGGTGCTAACGGAATCTGGACGGCGCATGTCGATGCGCAGGATGTCCAGCAGTTCACCGTCAACGGCGAGAAGCAGACCGAAAGCCGTTACCCCGACGTCGATCCGAGCGATCCGGTTCATGGCGGCTGGCTCTGGGGGCAGGATCTGCCGGCGGGATATGATGCTCAGAAGTCGATGGCGTTCGATCCGTCCGATTACCCGGCCGGCGAGCAGCCGAAAGCCGGCGACACGGTCACGGTCTTCACAGAGAACGGCTATTCCAGCGAAGTGCTGACCATCGCCTCGGTCGAAGGCAATGTGATGACCTTCACCACGGAGGCCAATTACGATCTTGGCGCCGCGAGCCGCTACTACGTCTCCCAGGACACGCCGGACAATGTCGGCGAATGGTCCTATGACGAGCAGACGCAGACCATTTCCTACAAGGCTCCGGACGGCTTCACCGGCGAGGGCGGCGTCGTCTCCGGCGACCACAGCATCATCTCCATCGACGGAGCGGACAACGTCACCGTCAAGGGCATCACCTTTACCGACACCGCCTCGAGCTCGGGCGACCCGACCACCGCCGCGATCGAGGTGAACGACGCCAACGGCGTGGTCATCGAGGGCAACCAGTTCGTCAATGTCGGCGTCGGCGTCGCCCTGCACGGCGACAGCAGCGGCAATACCGTCTCGAGCAACAGCTTCGAGCACACCTGGTCGAGCGCCATCGCCATGACGGCGGGGACGAGCGGCAACCACGTCACCAACAACACTGTCGACCATTCGAACGAGGTGTTCGTCCAGTACGGCTCGATCGACATGCAGGAGTCGGCGGGCAACCAGATCGACCACAACACGATCACGAACGTGCCGCGCTTCGGCATCTCCGAGGTCAACTACGATCCCGACATCCAGTCCGGCGGCAACACCATCGAATACAACGATATCCGTCATTCCGGGCAGCAGACGCCCGATACTGGCGCCATCTACCTGTTCTCGGCCGACGATTCCGGCGCGGACGGTAGCATCATCCGCTACAACACCATCGTCGACACCGGTGGAACGAACACCAAGGATGGCGGCTTCGCGGAAGATTGGAGCTCCGGCATCTACCTCGACAACATGGCGAGCAATGCCCAGATCTACGGCAACTTCGTCCAGGGGACGACGTTCAGCGGCATCCTTATCCATGGTGGATCGAACAACGAGATCCACGACAACACGCTGCTCGACAACGGCAAGTACGGAATCTCGACGATCGTAGCCGATGACAATCCGATCGACGGCAACGAGACCTACAACAACTTCATCCAGGTCTCCGGAGACGGCAGCAACACGATCGATACCGACCAGACCGATCCGAGCCTGATCCACGACAATGTCTACTACAATCCGAATGGTGGCGAGCTGACCATCGCCGACGTCTCGCTGGCGAGCTTCCAGCGCCAGGGCGGCGATACCGGCAGTACCGAGACGAGCCAGGCGGGCTTCGTCGACGCGACGAACGGCAATTATGGTTTCGTCTCGGGG
Organism: Methylobacterium sp.; assembly: GCA_013823325.1. Taxonomy (GTDB): domain Bacteria; phylum Pseudomonadota; class Alphaproteobacteria; order Rhizobiales; family Beijerinckiaceae; genus Allobosea; species Allobosea vestrisii. The sequence continues at coordinate 10,636 of PNLY01000031.1, read as the reverse complement.
TCGGTGGCGCAGGCGCATGGCATCGACTCCGTGCCGTTCGACTCGGTCGGTTCGGCGCTGACCGGGACCTCGCCCGAGGTCGAGACGCCGTCGAGCGGGAACGGCAGCGGCACGCCGCCGACGACCTCCGAGCCGGTCACCGAAACGCCTCCTGTGACTGCCGAGCCGTCGACACCGAGCGAGGAGACGCCGACGACTCCGTCGACCGGGGAAGGCACGTCGCCCGGCACCTCTGAGCCCGGCAGCGAGACGCCTCCGGTGACGGCCGAGCCGTCGACGCCGAGTGAGGAAACGCCGCCGACGACGCCCACGACCGGGGAAGGGACGAATCCCGGGACCTCCGAGCCCAGCGGAGAGAACCCGGACGTGATCACCATTCCCGAGGTCGATGCCGGCACGGGCGGGACGGACGCGGAAACCCCATCGAATTCCGGACATGGTGGCTGGGGCGGCCATGGTGGCTGGGGCGGCCTCAGTGGCGGCCGCTGGTCCTGGGATGGTGGCTCATCGCGTCGTGGTGACGACGACCATGGCGGCGGCCGCAACTGGTCGCGGGACACTCAGGCGCGCAACGACGACGACACCAGCGGTGGTGGCCGCAGCGACTGGCGAGGCAGCCAGTGGCGTCATGACGACGACAACGACCACCACAGCCACAGCCAGCTGTCGCACTGGCACTGGTAGCGCCTGGCCGCTGCCTTGCGGCGACCCGGCCATCGCGGCCGGGTCGCCATTCTCCGCGATGAATCTCGCGGGGGCCTCTCCTTCCTCCCCCAAAGATTGCCGCCCGCCCGGATCCGCCGGCGTCGACGGCTGCAATCGCGCCAAGGAAACCGACGGACATGCTCTCGCAAACGGTTCGCAAGCTGACGCCCGCATTCGCATCGCTGTTCGGGCTTTCCTTCGTGCTGAACCTGTTCGTCTTCGTCTCCCCGCTCTACACGATGCAGATCTATGACAGGGTGCTGACCAGCCGGAACGCCACCACGCTGGTCATGCTGTCGTTGATCGTGCTCGCCTTGTTCGCGGCTTACGCCGCGCTCGAGCATTTCCGCAGCCGGGCGCTGGTCCAGCTCGGCCTCTGCGTCGACAAGGCGCTCGCCGAGCCGGCTTTCGAAGCCGCCTTCCATGGCGCGCTCGACGCGAAGGGCTCGCCGACCCTGCCCATTCGCGATGTCGAGACCTTGCGGGCTACGCTCTCCGGCCCCCTGGTTCCGTCGCTGATGGATGCGCCCTGGATTCCGATCTATCTTGCCCTTTGCTTCGTGCTGCACCCGGCGATCGGCGCCGTCGCCACGTTCGGCGCCATCGCGATCCTGGGGGTCGCGCTGCTGAACGAGCGCATCACCAAGGGCTCGCTGATCCGCGCTTCCGAGCTTGGCCACGGCGCGAACGAGCGGCTGACGGCCTCGCTGCGCAACGCCGAAGTGATCAAGGCGCTCGGCATGGGCCAGCCGATCCGTAGCGAATGGCAACGCCAGCGTGGCCAGGCATTGGCCTACCACACGGCGGCCGCCGATTGGGGCGGGACGCTGCTGGCGGCGACGAAGCTGCTGCGGCTGGCGCTGCAATGCGCGGTACTGGGCGTCGGCGCCTATCTCGCGATCAACCAGAATCTCGCGGCGGGCGCGATGTTCGCCGCGTCCCTGATCATGGGCCGGGCGCTCGCGCCGATCGAGGGCGCCGTCGGCCAATGGAAGGGCTTCGTCTCCGCTCGCAGCGCCTTCGAGAGGTTGAGCCGCGGCCTGAAGGCGCAGTCGGATGACACAAGGCCGATGACCTTGCCGCATCCGGCCGGCTCGCTGCGGGTCGAAGGCCTGAGCGTGCGCAGCCCGACTGGCAATGCGCTGTTGCTGAACAACGTCTCGTTCGAGGTCGAGCCCGGCGAGATCGCGGCGGTCGTGGGGTTGACCGGCTCCGGCAAGTCGTCGCTGGCGCGGGCGCTGGTGGGCGTCTGGTCCCCGGCCCACGGCGTGGTGCGGCTCGACGGCAACGACATCCGGCACTTCCCAGACGAGCAGCGCGGCCGCATCCTCGGCTATCTGCCGCAGGACGTGGAATTGTTCGCCGGCAGCGTGCGCGATAACGTCACCCGCTTCGATCCTGACGCGACCGACGAGGCCGCCGTCGCCGCCGCAACGGCCGCGTCCGCGCATGAGCTGATCCAGAGCTTCCCGGACGGCTATGCCACGCAGATCGGCGAAGGTGGGGCCATCCTCTCCGGCGGGCAGCGCCAGCGTATCGGGCTGGCGCGGGCGCTCTACGGACAGCCGGCGCTGGTCGTGCTCGACGAGCCGAACGCCAATCTGGACATGGACGGCGATGCGGCGCTGGGGCGGGCCCTGGCCGGCCTGCGCGATGCCGGCGCGATCGTCGTCGTGATCACGCATCGCCCGCAACTGCTCTCGCAGGTCGACAAGATCATCCTGATGCAGAAGGGCCAGGCCGTCAGGGTCGGCGGGCGCGACGAGATCCTGCCGGTGCTTCTGCAGCCCGGCGCCGGCGCACGCATCCAGTCGCCGCAACGCGGCCAGACGGGGCAGGTCGAGCCGCTTTCGGCAGCAAGGTGGGCACGTCGATGAACGCTTTCATGAACACGCTGAAGCCCTTCCTGAGGAAGGCCTATTGGCGCCGGCGCTTCGCGCGCCTGTTGATTATCGCGCGGCAGTGGCTCCGGCAGACCAGCCTGCCTGCGCAGGGCGATGGCGATTGGCGCGCCCCAGTCCGCAAGGGCTATGTCGTCGTCGGCCTCGCGCTCGGGGCGGGCGGGCTCTGGTCGGTGACCGCGCGCCTCGACAGCGCCGTGGTGGCGCATGGCAGCGTCGTCGTCGAGAGCGACCGCAAGGCGGTGCAGCACCTCGAAGGCGGGCTGGTCGAGGCGATCGCGGTGCGCGACGGCGCCGACGTCAAGGCCGGCGAGACCCTGCTGCGCCTCGACACGACGCAGGCTGCGGCGCAGCGCAGCGTGGCGCGGCTGATCGTGTTGCAGGCCCTGGGCGAGGAGGCCCGTTTCACGGCCGAGATCGACCGGCTCGACCGCATCACCTTCCCGAGCGAACTGCTGGAGGCCACCGAAACACGGGAGGCACGCCGGATCATGCTCGACCAGGAACGCCTGTTCAAGGAACGGCAATCCACGCAGAAGCTGGAGGTCTCGATCCTCAAGGAACGGCTGACGCAGTCCGAGAAGCAGTACCAGTCGAACGAGGCGCAGCGCGAAGCCGCGATCGGGCAGGCTGCCAGCATCAACGACGAACTCGTCAGCCTGCGCCCCCTCGCCGACAAGGGCTACGTCGCCGCGACGCGGATCAACCCGCTCAAGCGAACGCTGACCGAATTGCAGGGCCGTGCCGGATCACTGGAGGCCGATCTGGCGCGGCTTGCGGTCGCCAATGATGAAATCCGGCTCCAGATGAGCCAGATCGGACTGAAGGCCTCCGAGGAAGCCTCGAACAAGCTCGCCGAATGCCGGGTCAAGCTTGCCGATGCCCGCGAGAAGCTGCGCATCGCCGAGGATGTGCTGGCGCGCGCCGAAGTCCGTGCGCCGCGTGCCGGGCGGGTCGTGGCCTCGAAGGTCCACACCGTCGGCGCCGTGGTCAAGCCGGGCGATACCCTGATGGAGATCGTGCCACAGGACGACGAGCTCATTGTCACCGCCAAGGTCTCGCCGATGGACGTGAACAACCTGCGCCCCGGCATGGCCGCGGAGGTGCGCCTGCCATCCTTCAAGGGCCGGGCGACGCCGTTCACCGTTGGCGAGGTCAAATCCGTCGCGGCTGACGCGCTGCGCGACGAGGTCCTGCAGCAGATGGTCTACGAATTGCGCGTCAGCGTCTCGGCCTCCGGCTTCCCGCCGAAGATCAGGGCCAAGCTTCGGCCCGGCATGCCGGCCGAGGTCTATGTCCCGACCGGCGAGCGCACCGCCATCGCCTATCTGATGCAGCCGCTGACGGACTCGATGCGGTCGAGCTTCCGGGAGGAGTGAGCGCAGACGGGGTAGGGCGATCGGAGGAGCCGATCGCCCGAAGATGCGGCAACTTCGCTCGGGAGATCAGCCGAGATGGCCGCTTGAGCCCGGCTGTTTCTCTTCCAGTATTGCGGCGCGATCAGCAGCCGCTTTCTGGGAGCAGTGCCCATGCCGAAGATCATCCCGGTCGTGATGTGCACGGGACAGGGCGCCGGCCTGTGGCCGATCGCGCGCGAGACGATGCCCAAGCAGTTCATCCCGCTCTTCGGCCGGGACTCAACCTTCCAGCGTACGCTACGGCTCCTGTCCGATCCCGGCGTGTTCGATCTGCCGATCGTGGTGACGAATGCGGAGCAGCGCTTCACCGTCGCCGATCAGTTGCAGGCGATCGGCCTGCGTGCCGAGATCGTGCTGGAGCCGGCCGGGCACGGTGCTCATTCCGCCGCGGCGATCGCGGCCGAACTCGGCCTTGCCCGCAGCGAAGCGGCGCTCGTCGGCATCTTTCCGGCCGATCATGTCGTGCAGGACGGCAAGCTGTTCGTCGAAACCTGCGCGAGGGCCGCGGCGGCGGCCGCACAAGGGCGCATCGTTGCGATCGGCATACCGCCATGCCATCCGGCGACGGCCTATGGTTATATCCGTCCCGGAGCGGAGATCGCCGAGGGCGTGCGCGGAGTCGAGGACGTCGCGGCGAAGCCCGATGCCGCCCTGGCCGCGCGCTATCTTGCCGACGGCTATCTCTGGAATTCCGGCAATGTCGTCTTCGACGCGGCGACGATGCAGATGAGGCTTCAGGCTGCGGCCAGGGGTGCAATCAGCAACGGTAAGACGAATGGGGCCAGCCTCGGCATCCGTATGCTCGAAGCTGACGCTTCCGCCGATCTCCCAGCGATCGCGGCGGAGCCTGCCGTGCTGGAGCAGGCCGATACCGCAGCCGTGATCGCCGGCCATTTCGGCTGGTCCGATGTCGCCGACTGGAGCGCGGTCTGGCAGCTCTCCGAGAAGGGCGCGCATGGGAATGTCGTCCAGGGGCGCGGTTATGTGCTCGATGGCGCCAACAACCTTGTCCGCTCCGAGGACGCGGTCGTCGCCGTCGTCGGACTGGACGACATCGCCGTCATCGCCACCCGCGACGCCATCCTGGTGACGCCGAAGGCCAAGGCCGACAAGGTCAGGGACGTCGTCGCGCTGGTCGCGGCGAACCATGAGCCGGAAGCCGCCAGCCATCGCGAGATCCACCGGCCCTGGGGCAAGTACGTTTCCGTCGATCTCGACGAGCGCCATCAGGTCAAGCGCATCACGGTCAAGCCGAACGGGGTGCTCTCCCTGCAGAAGCACCATCACCGCGCCGAGCACTGGGTCGTGGTCCGCGGCACCGCGCAGGTGACGCGCGACGACGAGACCATCCTCGTGCACGAGAACGAGGCGATCTACCTGCCGATCGGCTGTGTCCATCGCATGGCCAATCCCGGCAAGATCCCGCTCGAGATCATCGAGGTCCAGGTCGGCTCCTATCTCGGCGAGGACGACATCATCCGCATCGAGGACATCTATCAGCGCTGCTGAAAGGTCCCGATCTACCGCACCTCGTTGACGTAGATATGGGCCCGCGTCGTGGCGCGGTGCCAGCCGAGGATCGTCGGCGTACCCGCCTGGTCATAGGCGACCTCGTCGATCGTCAGGACCGGGTCGCCCGTTCCGAGCGCCAATAGCGCGACGTCTTCCTCGCTCGCGAGGTCGGCGGTGATCTGCTCGCGCACGGCGGATATGCGGATGCCATAGCGCTCCAGCAGGTGGAGATAGAGCAAGGGGGGTAGTTCGGCGACGTCTCGCGGCCAGTCCGGCAGCCGCTCCTGCGCCAGCATCAGCTTGTCGTGCATTACCGGATGGCCGTCGGCATGGCGGATGCGGTGAATCCCGATCACCCCGCCGGTCCGGATCTGCAGCGCCTCGGCCTGCGCCGGCGTCGCGGGCAGGATCTCAGTAGCGAGGAACTGGCTGGTCGAGCGCACCAGGCTGCCATCGGCCCGGTGCAAACGGAAATACTGGAAGAAGAAGCGCAGGCTGTGATGCGGCGTGCGCCCGGTCACCACCGTCCCGGTCTTGCGGCGGCGCGTCAGCAGGCCCTCCGCTACGAGATCGGCCATTGCCCGGCGGACCGTGCCGACAGCGATGCCGAAACCTTGTGCCAGCGAGGTCTCGCTGGGCAGGACCATGCCGGGCGGCCATTCGCCGACCAGGATCGCCTCCGACATGTGCCGTTTCACGCGCTCATACAGCGGTGCTGCTTCCCCGGCTCCGAAATTCGGCAAGACCGGCGCGGCCGCTCCGGCGCTATTGCCTGTTCGGGCGGCAGTGGCCGTCGCTTTTTTGGCATTGACAGGGGGCATGCCGTCCGTTCCTATTTCTATATAGTTTATATGAAAGAAGGAGGTCCGCAAATGGCGCTGCCAGCTGCGGCTTTTCAAAGGCTCCATCGCAGATCGTGCCGGCGCTGGACAAGCGCGGCGCCATTGGGCTGAGCGATGAGCGAGCCCACATCCTTGCGGGGTGGCGAGAAGACGCTGGCCGAGGCTCGCGGCTGGATCGCCGCCAATGTCGATGGCGCCGTCGCCGAGCTCGGCCGGATGATTGCGGTCGACACCTCCTTTCCGCCGGGCCAGGGCTATGACGAGTTCGCCGGGCTGATGGAGGACCTCGTCGTGCCGCTCGGTTTCGCGACCGAACTGGTGACCGTGCCCGAGACGCTGTGGCAGGTGCCGAACGGCCCGGCCGTTGGCCCGCGCACCAACCTGATCGCCAGCCGCGCCGGCGATCGGCCACTCTGCGGCCTCTATTTCCACGTAGACACCGTGCCCGCTGCCGCTGGCTGGGCGACCGACCCGCTGCGGATGCAGCGCGACGGCGATCGCCTGATCGGCCTCGGCGCTGCCGACATGAAGGGCTGCATCGCGGCGATCCTCCTGGCCTTGCGCGCGGCGCAGGCCTGCGGGATCGAGCTCGCCTATGACCCGGTCCTGCTGTTCTGCACCGACGAGGAAGGCGGCCTCTATCCCGGCATCCGCCATCTCGCCGAACAGGGCAAGCTTCCGGCTCACATCCTCAACTTCAACGGCAGTGCCGAGGCGCGGATCTGGGCCGGCTGCTTTGGCCTGTTCAACCTGCGGGTGCGCATCCATGGCCAGGCCGTCCATGCCGGCGAGGGCAACCGCAAGGGCTCCGGCCTCAACGCTATCGAGAGCGCGCTGCCGTTGCTCAACGCGCTGATGGCGCTGAAGGCCCGGGTCGCAACGCGCATCTCCGCCTTGCCGCCGCCACCCGGCAAGTCGTCCCTCGCCGCGCAGCTCAACCTTGCCACGATCGCAGGCGGCACGGCCGGCGGCCAGGTCCCCGCGCTGCTCGAGCTGACCATCAACCGGCGTTATGCCCCCGAGGAGCGTTTCGAGGAGGCGCTGGCCGAGATCGAGGCGGTGATCCGTCGCAGCGTCGCGACCGTGCCGGGCCTCACCGTCGAAACCGCCTTGGTCGGTCATCTCATCCCGACCGCCGATCCGGCCGGCCCGCATTGGCCGCGCTGGCAGGCGGCGATGGGGCAGGGCTTCGGCTACGCGCCGGAAGATTTCCGCCGCTGGGGCGCCGCGAGCTGCTCCGATTTCGGCTGGGTCCAGCGCGCCACCGGCCAGCAGGAAGTGCTGCTCGGCGGTCTCGGCCGGCCCGACCGCAACATCCATTCGCCCGGCGAATACACCACGGTGCCGGACATCGTCGCGCTGGCACAGGCGGTTCTGTCCTATCTCGCCACCGATTTCAGGCCCGATCTCAACCCCGACATCCCGCCGACCCAGAGCTGAAGGAGCGCCCCATGCCGAGCATCCATCGTCGCGATTTTCTCGCTGCCTCCGCCGCCGTGAGCGGCTTGGCCCTGTCCGGCATGCCGGCCTTCGCCCAGGCGCCGCGCCGCGGTGGCACGCTGCGCGTCAGCGTCGACCAGGCGGTCGCCAAGCTCAATCCGCTCGTCACCCGGGTGAACCCGGAATATCTCGTCGCCGAACTGCTCTATTCCGGCCTGACGCGGCTCAAGCCAGACATGAGCGCCGAGCCCGATCTTGCTGAATCCTGGACGAATTCCGCCGATTTGGCCGAGTGGACCTTCGTCCTGCGCAAGGGCTTGACCTTCCATGACGGCTCCCCTTGCACCGCCAACGATGTCGTCGCGACCTTCGAGGCGATCCTCGACGCCAAGACCGCGTCGCCCGCGCGCCAGAATGTCGGGCCGATCGCCAAGGTCGCGGCGAAGGACGACGCCACCGTCGTCTTCAGCCTGTCGGCGCCCTTCGCCGACCTGCCGGTGACGCTGGCCTATACCAACGCCAAGGTCGTGCCGGCTGCGGTGATCAAGAGCGGGCTGGAGAAGCTCGATCGCCAGGCGGTCGGCACCGGCCCGTTCAAGCTCGTCTCCTTCGAGCCGGAGCGGCTGATCGTCGTCGCCCGCAATGAGGCGTTCTACGACAAGGAGCGGCCCTATCTCGACCGGATCGAGGTGGTGGTCTACCCGGACGTCAGCGCCGAGGCCTCCGCGCTGATCTCGGGCGATACCGATCTCATCACCACCACCCCGCCAACCGAGTTCGGCCGTCTGCAGAAGGCGTCGGGCGTGAAGGCGCTCCGCGTGCCCTCGGGCCAGTTCTGCAACGTCAATTTCGGCTGCGACCAGAAGCCGTTCAATGACGTGCGCGTGCGCCAGGCGCTGGCGCTCACCGTCGATCGCGCCGCGATGGTCGATTTCGTCACCGAAGGCTTCGGCTCGGCCGGCAACGACACCCCGCTCAACCCGGCCTATCGCTTCTATGCCGAGCAGCCTCTGAGGAAGGCCGACATCGCCAAGGCCAAGGCGCTGCTCGCTGAGGCCGGCTATCCGAAGGGGCTGGAGGCGACGCTGATCGCCTCCGACCGGCCGGGCCAGCGTACCCAGCTCGCCGTCGCCCTGCGCGAGATGGCCAAGCCCGCCGGCTTCGACATCAAGGTCGAGACCATGCCGCACGCGACCTATCTCGACCAGGTCTGGAAGAAGGGCTCGTTCTATGTCGGCTTCTACAACATGCAGGCGACGGCCGACGCCATTTTCTCGCTGCTCTACACCTCCAACGCCGCCTGGAACGAGACGCGCTGGAACAACTTGGTCTTCGACAAGCTCGTCTTCGAGGCAAGGGCCACGGTCGACGAGGCCAAGCGCCGCGCGCTCTACGCCGAGGCGCAGAAGCTGATGCACGTCGAGGTCCCCTCGATCATCCCGGCCTTCTTCGACCTGCTCGGCGCCCAGCGCGACTGGGTCGAGGGCTATCAGCTGCATCCGCGCGGCGCCGTCTTCCGGCTGGACCATGTCTCGCTCGGCGCCAAGGCGCCGAAGCGCGGCTGAGCCGGACGGGACCGCAGCGCCGTGTCGCCGGCTTACGTCCTCAAGCGCATCCTGCTGATCGGCTACACGCTGCTGGTCGTGTCGCTGATCGTCTTCGCGATCACCCAGGTCCTGCCGGCGGACGCCGCCGTGATGATGCTGGGCGAGAACGCGACGCCGGACGCGCTGGCGGCACTGCGCGCCAAGATGGGGCTGAACGACCCCATCTGGATGCAGTACCTGCACTGGCTATCCGGGGTGGTGCGCGGCGATTTCGGCGTCTCGATGCGCACCGGCCAGCCAGTCGCCCCGGTGATGCTGGAGGCACTCGGGCGCTCGCTGCTGCTCGCTCTATTCTCGATCACGCTGATGCTGGCGGTGGCGGTCCCGCTCGGCATCGTCGCCGCGGTCAGACGGGGCAGGGCGGCCGATCTCGGCGTCGGCTTCCTCTCCTATGTCGGCGTCTCGTTGCCGGAGTTCGTCACCGCGACGCTGATCGTGCTGGTGCTGGCCGACTGGCTGCAATGGCTGCCGGCGACAGGCTATGTGCCGCTGACCGAAGACCCGCTGCGCGGCCTCAGGCACCTCGTGCTGCCGGTGCTGACGGTCTCGCTGATCCTGATCGCCCATGTCTCGCGCATGGTGCGCTCCGAGCTCGTCGACGTCTTGCACTCCGACTATGTCCGCGCGGCGCGGCTGAAGGGCCTGTCGAAGCGGCAGGTGCTGTTCAAGCACGCACTGCGCAACGCGCTGCTGCCGACCATCACCATCGTCGCGCTCGATGTCGGCTATCTGCTCGGCGGCGTCATCGTGGTCGAGGAGATCTTCGCGCTACCCGGCATCGGCCGGCAGCTCATCGTCGCGATCCAGGCGCGCGACCTGCCTTCGATCCAGGCCGGGGCGCTGATCATGGCGACGACTTACGCGCTCGCCAATTTCCTTGCCGACATCGCCTATGCCTGGCTCGACCGGAGGATCCAGTATGATTGAGATCCTCAGGCGCATGCTGCGCTCGCCGCAAGGGCTGCTGGGGCTCGTCATCGTCGGGCTGATCATGCTGGTCGTCGTCGTCGGGCCTGCCTTCGCACCCCATGACCCCGAGAAGATGGCGCCGCTGATGCGCTACAAGCCGCCGAGCGCGCAGTTCTGGCTCGGCACCGACCAGTATGGCCGCGACATTTTGAGCCGGCTGCTGCACGGCGCCCGCGCCACTGTCCTGCTGGCCGTGCTCGCAACGGCGCTCGGCACGCTGGTCGGGGCGGTCATCGGCACCG
>PNLY01000030.1 GCA_013823325.1 Methylobacterium sp. | reverse complement strand
TCGGCGATGATCAGCGTCCGCTCGAACTGGCCGGTGTTCTGCTCGTTGATGCGGAAATAGGTCGACAGCTCCATCGGGCAGCGCACGCCCTTGGGGATGTAGACGAAGGAGCCGTCGGTGAAGACCGCGCTGTTCAGCGTGGCGAAATAGTTGTCGGTCACCGGCACGACGCTGGCGAGGTACTTCTTCACCAGCTCGGGATGCTCGCGGATCGCCTCGGAGATCGAGCAGAAGATCACGCCGGCCTTGGCGAGCTCGTCCTTGAAGGTGGTTACGACCGAGACCGAGTCGAACACCGCATCGACCGCGACCCGGTTCTCCGGCGCGACGCCGGCCAGGATCTCCTGCTCGCGCAAGGGTATGCCGAGCTTCTTGTAGGTCTCCAGGATCGCCGGATCGACCTCGTCGAGCGACTTCGGATCGGCGCCCTTCTTCGGCGCGGCGTAATAGTAGATGTCCTGGTAGTTGATCGGCGGATAGTTGACGCGCGACCAGGTCGGCTCGGTCATGGTCTTCCAGCGGCGGAAGGCGTCCAGGCGCCATTCCAGCATCCATTCCGGCTCGTTCTTGCGGGCCGAGATGTAGCGGACCGTGTCCTCGGTCAGGCCCTTGGCCGGCTTGTCGACCTCAAGCTCGGTGACGAAGCCGTATTTGTACTCGGTCACGTCGATCGACTTGACCTGATCGATGGTCTCCTGGACCGCTGCCATGTCTACTCTCCAGTCGCGGGTTCAAGGCCCGCCGGTTCGGTCTTGCTCTTGCGGGAGGTCTCAGGCGGCTGCCTGAACCTTCCGGTTGGGATTCGCGGCCAGGGCTTTCGCATAGGCCGCAATAAACTGGTCGATGTCCGCCTCGCAGGTGGTCCATCCGAGCGAGGCGCGCAAGGCCCCTTCGCTCATGACAGGGTCGACGCCCATGGCTGTCAGCACATGCGAGCGCCTGACCTTGCCGGAGGAGCAGGCCGAGCCTGAAGACAGGGCGACACCGGCAAGATCGAGCATGATCAGCGCCGTCTCGGCTTTGATACCGGGCGTTGCGAAGGCGGAGGTGTTGGGCAGGCGCAGCGCCTTGCTGCCGAAGATCGCCGTATCAGGCGCCAGCGCCATTAGGCGGGCCTCGAGCTGATCGCGCAGCGCTGCCAGACGGGTCGCCTCGGTCGCGAGCGCCTTGCCCGCCTCCTGCGCCGCCACGCCGAAACCGACGATGCCCGGCAGGTTCTCGGTGCCGGCGCGCCAGCCGCGCTCCTGGCCGCCGCCGCGCAAGGGCTTGTCGGCGAGTTCGAGCGCCCCCGTCCGGAAGACGATGGCGCCGACGCCCTTGGGGCCGCCGATCTTGTGAGCGGACAGCGTCAGAGCATCCACGCCCAAAGCGTTGATATCGATCGCGATCTTGCCGGCGGCCTGGACGGCGTCGGAATGCACGAGCGCGCCATGCCGCCTGGCGGTGGCGGCGACCTCGGCGATCGGCTGCAGCACGCCGGTCTCGTTGTTGGCCAGATGGACCGAGAGCAGCGCGCGCTCGCCCGGCCGCTCGGCCATGAACCGCGAAAGCCGGTCGTCGAGCCAGCCGAGATCGACGACACCTTCGCCATCGACCGGGATCGCCTCGGCCTGCCCGGCCGGGAAACGATGGCCGTCGCGCACGCAAGGATGCTCGCTGGCGCTGTAGAGCAGCAGCGTCACCGGGGCGCGCACGCAGTCACGCGCACCGCTGCAATCGCTGAGACCGGGCGACAGGATCGTCGCATTGGCTTCGGTGCCGCCGCTGGTGAAGACGACATTGCTCGCCTTGGCGCCAACGAGCGCCGCGACCTGCTCGCGCGCCTGCTCGATGGCGCCGCGCGCGGCACGGCCCTCATTATGGACGGAAGACGGGTTGCCCGGCATCTGCAAGGCCCGCAGCATCGCCTCCGCCACGGCCGGGCGGACCGGGGTCGTGGCGTTGTGGTCGAGATAGCTGCGGGTCGTCGCGAACACCTGCGCTTCTGCTCCGTTCCGGAGGGTCTGCCCGAGGACGCGGCACGAAATGCTTGAAATCGCACCCCTGCGCCGTGCTATAGCCGCCCGTCCGAGCCGCGATGGACCGGAACCGCAAGCGGCTTTCGCCTGCATGTTCCAGTTCTGTTCACGGCCGTTAGAACCATTCTAAGCGCTTGATGTAGGGCGCGAGCGGCGGGGCCGTCAAGGGTGGAACGGGTAGGCGGCGGTCGCATGGCCGCTTTCGCACCCGCTCTGCCTGCGGTTTCGCCTAGCAAAAGGCGGGATCAGAATGCCTGAGGTGATTTTCAACGGACCGGCCGGCCGGATCGAGGGCCGTTACCAGCCCGCCAAGAAGCGCGGCGCGCCGCTGGCGATCATCCTGCACCCGCACCCGCAATTCGGCGGGACGATGAACAACCAGATCGTCTACAACCTGTTCTACACCTTCGTGAACCGCGGCTTCTCGGCCCTGCGCTTCAACTTCCGCGGCGTCGGCCGCAGCCAGGGCCAGTTCGACCACGGCGCCGGCGAGCTGTCGGACGCCGCCGCCGCGCTCGACTGGATGCAGGCGCTGAACCCCGAGGCCAAGAGCTGCTGGATCTCCGGCGTCTCCTTCGGCGCCTGGATCGGCATGCAGCTCTTGATGCGCCGCCCGGAGATCGAGGGCTTCCTCTCGATCGCGGCGATGGCCAACCGCTACGATTTCTCCTTCCTCGCCCCCTGCCCGTCTTCCGGCCTGTTCGTGCACGGCTCGGAGGATCGCGTCGCCCCGGTCAAGGAGGTGATGGCGGTGATCGAGAAGGTGAAGACCCAGAAGGGCATCCAGATCGAGCACGCCGTGGTCGAGGGCGCCAACCACTTCTTCGACGGCCGCGTCGACCAGCTGATGGAGCAGGTCGGCGTCTATCTCGACCGCAAGGTCGGCCCCGAGATCATCAAGAGCGAGCAGGAAAAGGCCTGAGCGCCAACGCCGTCATGCTCGCCCCTGTGGCGAGCATCCACGTCTTGAACACCGCGCTTGGTGCAGGAAGACATGGATGGCCGGGACAAGCCCGGCCATGACGCGAAAACCGTCAAACCATCGAGCCCTGTCATGACCGCCTTCAAGTCCGATTTCCTGCGCGTGCTCGACGAGCGCGGCCTGATCCACCAGATCTCCAATCCGGAGGAGCTGGACAAGCTCTGCCAGCAGGGGCCGCAGACGGCCTATGTCGGCTATGACGCGACCGCGACCAGTCTGCATATCGGCAACTTGATCTCGGTCACCATGCTCTACTGGTTCCAGGAGACCGGGCACCGGCCGATCACGCTGATGGGCGGCGGCACCTCGATGGTCGGCGACCCCTCCTTCCGCGACGACCAGCGCAAGCTGCTCTCGATCGAAGAGATCAACGCCAATATCGAGAGCATCAAGAGGGTCTACTCGCGCATCCTGCGCTATGGCGACGGGCCGACCGACGCGCTGATGGTGAACAATGCCGACTGGCTGCTCAAGCTCAACTATGTCGAGTTCCTGCGCGATGTCGGCCGGCACTTCTCGGTCAACCGCATGCTCTCCTTCGACTCGGTGAAGCTGCGGCTCGATCGCGAGCAGTCGCTCTCCTTCCTCGAATTCAACTACATGATCATGCAGGGCTACGACTTCGTTGAGCTCAGCCGCCGCTACGACTGCCGTCTGCAGATGGGCGGCTCCGACCAGTGGGGCAACATCATCAACGGCGTCGACCTCTCGCACCGCATGGAGGGCAAGCAGCTCTTCGCGCTGACGACGCCGCTGCTGACGACCTCGTCGGGCGCCAAGATGGGCAAGACCGCCAGCGGCGCCGTCTGGCTCAATGGCGACCTCTTCAGCCCCTATGAGTTCTGGCAGTATTTCCGCAACACCGAGGACGCCGATGTCGGCCGCTTCCTCAAGGTGTTCACCCGCCTGCCGCTCGACGAGATCGCGAAGCTCGCCGCGCTCGGCGGTTCCGAGATCAACGAGGCCAAGAAGGTGCTGGCGACCGAGGCGACGGCGCTGCTGCATGGCCGCGAGGCGGCGGAGGCCGCGGCCGAGACCGCCCGCAAGACCTTCGAGGAAGGCGGGGCCGCCCAGGATCTGCCGAGCATCGAGGTGCCCTTGGCCGAGCTGAACGCCGGCCTCGGCGTGCTCAGCGCCTTCGTCAGCGCCGGCCTCGTGCCCTCGACCGGCGAGGCCCGCCGCCAGATCAAGGCCGGCGGCCTCCGCGTCAACGATGCCCAGGTCTCCGACGAGCGCGCGACGCTCTCGCCGACCGATCTCGTCGACGGCGCGGTCAAGCTTTCCTTCGGCAAGAAGAAGCACGTCCTGCTGAGGCCGGTGTGACGGTCACCACAACCTCCCGGCGGCGCGCTCGCCGCCGGGCATTCAGCTGAAATGGTAGCGGTTGAAGCGGTCGAGCTGGCTGAAATAGACGAATTGAAGCCCGCAACTGCGATCCATGACGCTGAAGATCCCGGTGTCGTCATGCCCCGTCAGCACGACCCAGTGATTGATCGTGCCTTCATTGCTGACATGCGCGACGACGCCGAGGCCCGATTTCAGCCAGCCCGAGATCTGGGCGAAGCTGGTCGCGCTGTCCTTGTACTGGCTGTAGAGCCAGACGCGCTTGCCGAAGCCGCCGGTCAGATAGCCAAAATCGAGATCGGAGCGCCCTTTGCTGCGGCCGGCATAGCCCTGCGATCCATATGACATCCACGCTTCCAGCGTCGCCGGCGTGACGATCGTGGGGTCGAGCGCGTAGCTCGGATTCTTGTTCGCCAGTACCGATTTCACTGTCGCGAGATGCGGCTCCTGGAACTTGATCCCCCTGGCGGCGATCATCGTGGCACAGGCCGTCAGCGCGCAGCCCTTGGCCCAGATGAGGTCCTTGCTGTCGTTGAGCACCTGCTCCCTCCAGCGCTTGTCGCCCTGCGAATACTGGGCGCTGGGTGGCACCTGAAAGCGGATCGTGACATCGGCCGTCTCGGGAAAGCCGATGCCCTTTTCCGGCTCGACCAGTCTGTCGGCCCGGATATTCATGATCCGGAGCGTCCGCGGCCGCTCGATTCCCGGGCTGACGATTCCGTCGCCCCCACCCACGCGATTGACGCGCTGGAATGTCAGGATCGCCGCCTTGAAGTTCGTCCTGTCCGCGTCGGGCGTGCCGCCGGCCCACTCGTCGATTTCGCGCAACAAGGTGATGATCTTGGCGACGTCGTCGTCCTTGTTGGGGGATGCCCCGGCCCCGACGGCGAACCGGATGCTCAGCGGTGGTCCAGGCACGGGCAACCTCGCTCGTTCCGAGTGGAGCAGCGCGACTCTAGCCGAGCATTCCCTTAGGTCAACATGCCGTGGATATGAGCTGGCACCACGCTCAGCGCTCCGCTGTGCCGGGCGCCGGCACAGTGGCACCCGGCCGCCCCTGTCCCATCGGGCCGCCGCCAAGCGGGTCGACAAAGCGGCGCAGGATGCCGGGTGCGATCGCCGAGAGCGGGTTCACCGTCATGGTCGGCTGGCTGGCCGAGCCCGAGACCCGGAAATTCACTGCGAACAGGCCGCCATATTGCCCGCCGCCGAGGATCATGCCGACCACCGGCACCTGGGCGAAGGCGTTGTTGAAGGCATAGCCCGGCACGAAGGTGCCGCCGATATCGACGCGGTCGCGGCCATAGTCGACATTGCCCTGAATGGTGAAGCCGACCTGCTGGCCCCAGAGCACGGCATCGTTGATGTCGATCCGGCTGGCGCTGCGCACGAACTCGGCGCGCAGCTTGGTGAAGGCGACATCGCTCGCATCGATGCGCGGGGCCGGCGCACCGGTGCTGTCGAGCGCGCCGGGCGCCTGGGAGCCCGGCGGGCCGACCACACGGCGCAACGCCGGCTCGTCCCGCACCATGAAGTTGCGCAGGAGCAGCTCGCCAGGCTGGCGTCCCTCGCCGGCGCCCAGTTGCAGCACGAGATCGCCGCCATAGGCGCGGCGATAAAGGTCGAGGAAGCGCAAGGTGGCGCCGCCATTCTCCGACTGCACCACGATCGGCGACGCGCCGTCGCCCTGCTTGACCTGTTTGATCGAGAGGTCCGCCTTGCCGATCCGGCCCTGATAGGCGATCGAGCGGAGGGCGCCGTTCCGGCGCGACAGCTTGAGCTGCGAATTGCCGAGCGCCTCGCTGTTGAAGCCGGTGAGGATCGGCACGTCGAGGTCGAGGTCGAAGTCGGGCCCCGAAGCGGTGTTCTGGCTGCCGCGGGCGCCGCTCCGGGCCGGCGTCGGCGGCGCATCGAACAGATCGCGGATGAAGGGCCGGGCATCGAGCACCGCGCCGCGCACCGAGAGCTTGGTCAGGTTTCCGTCGCGGCCGATCTCGACCTTGGTCAGGTTGTCGCCGGGCGACAGGCGCAATTGCGAGAAGCTGGCGCTCTCGAACGTGTTCTGTCTGGTCAGCGAGATCCGGCCCTTCGCCAGCAGCGGCGCGCTCTCGATCGTCAGGTCCTCCAGATCTGGGCCGTCATCGTCGACGACATAGGTGAAGGCCGCCTTGCCGGCCCGTCCGGCCGGCTTGCTGACGCCGGGCACGCCCGTGTCGATCGCGGCCTTGGTCAGGTCGACCTCGACACGCGGCGCCGCCTCCGGCGTCCGGCCGAGCGGCTTAACGACCTTGACCTGCATCGGCCCCGCGATCCCGGTCTCGGGGCCGAAGCCGCGCCGCTTCAACGCGGCATTGTCGAGATTGAGCGAGACGGTCGCCTCGCCCTGCCCCTTGGCATTCTGCCGGAGCTCGATCGGCGCCTTGTCACCGCCGACCCTGCCCTCGCCCTTGATCGCGAGTTGGCCGCGATCATAGGTCAGCGCCAGATTGGCGCCTTCCAGCTTCTCGCCGCCGAGCAGGTTGTCAGAGGCGATGTTCGAGAGCATCCCGCTGCTGCGGATCACGACGTCGTTGAACGTCAGATCGTTGACCAGCGGCAGGGAGAGCTGATTGGTCAGGTCGATGGCTCCGCGCAGCGCCCCGGGCTCGATCTTGAGCGGCGAGAATTCGCGCAGGGAGGGGAAGTTCAGGAGCGCGACCAGCGCGTCGGCTGAGCCGGTCGACTTGAAGCCCATCCGCGCCTGCGGCCGGCTTGCCCAGGTATCGGACATGGCGAATGTGCCTTCGCCGAGCTGGAGCTTGCGGCCCTCACCGAGCTCAGCCGTGGCCTGGGAAATGGTGAGGTCGACGGTGCGGCCGGTGGTCGAGCCGACGACGCGGGCATCGGTGAGGAGCGGCAGGCCGGGATTGGGCAGGAAGCTGACCTGCGAGGCCTTCAGGCTCACGGCGACGGCATCGTCGTCCATGCCCTTACCGTCCGCCAGCCGCGCATTCGCCTCCGGAGACATCGCCAGCTTGACGTCGATCTCCTCGACCCGGCCGCTCTTCACCATCTCCACCAAGGCCGCATGCAGCCCCGGCGAGGTCACCGCCGGCCAGACCGCGAGCGCCGCCCGCATGTCGGTGTCGACAGCCCTGATCTGGAACTGATGCGAATTCTTGTCGTCGCGCCGGCGCGCCATGCCGGAGCCTTCGGCATTGATCAACGGGCCCCTGAAGGAGAGTTGGCCCATCCTGACTTCGCCGGCGCCGGGATCGACCTCGAGCTGCGTGCGTAAGCTCGAGAGGACGACAGCGGGGTCCTTGCCGATGCCGGCGACCTGCCCGGAACCGTCGAGCGCCAACCGCCAGATACCGTTCTCGTTGCGCCCCTCGCCGCTGCCCGCGAGCTTGGTCTCGCCGGCCTGGAGCTGGGCAGTCGCGACCTTGATCGTCTTGAGGCCGTCGTCACTGGTGAAATCGAGCTTGGCGCCCTGGACCTCGATCGGCTCGAACCCGGCATTGTGGAGCTTGACCACGCCCGGCGCGACCGAGAGCCCGGCCGCGATCCTGCGCTCGCCGTTTCCGGTCTGGGTCAACGAGATCTTGCCGCTGAGGGCCAGGCCGTCGAGCGCGACCATGGCGTTCCCGAAGGCCAGCGCGACGGCCTCGGCCGGCTCGAAGCGCTGAATGTCGACCGTGGCGCTGCGCGTACCATCCGGCGCGCTCGCCAGATCGATTGCCAGTTCCTTCCAGCGCGGGCCGATCCGCCCCTTCATCGACAGCCGCGCCTGCCCGCCGCCGAAGCGCTCCAGCCGGATGTCGACGTCCTCCAGGCCGGAGCGTTGCCGCCCGGCCGGGTCGATCAGCGTCACCCGCGCCCCGCCGATGCCGGCGACTTCCAGAGAGCCGAGCAGCCCGTCGTTCGAGACCAGCGCGCCGACCGCGTTCATCGCGCCGGCAAAGGCGTCCCAGTCGATGGGGTCGCCGGCAACGGGCGTCTTCGACGTCTGCTCCGGCTGGGCGTCCTGCTCCAGCAGCAGCGAGCCGTCCTGCCTGACACCGAGCCGGATATTGACGCCGCGCAGGTCGAGCGAGACCAGCCGGATGTCGCCGCGCAGCAGCGCCATCGGATCATAGCCCAGCACCGCCTCCGGCGCCCGGAACGAGGCTCCGCCGGCATGCCGGAACGAGACCTCACGGACCCGCAGGCGCGAACGGCCATCGAGCCGGTCGAGCTGGGCGTGCTCGGCCGTGACCTTCCAGTTCGGCCCGAGCCGCTCCTCGATGGCCGTGGAGATGCGGCCCTCGAGCCCCGAGAGCGGGATGAAGCCGCTGACCAGCAAGGCGGCTGCCACGAAACCGAGCATCACGACCGCGACGCAGACCGTGAGCGCAATGGTGACGATGCCGCGCCAGGCGCGCTTGGCGACGGCGGCCACTTCCTGGCATTCCGCGTCGGGCGCAGGCCCGGATGCGGGGGGCGTCTCGATCTTGCTGTCGTCGGTCAACGAATCGCTTCTTGTCTTGCTTTTCGAATCATGCGGATCGATGCGATGGCTGGTGCAAGGGCCGCCGCGCCGTTCGCATGATGCGCCTGATCCCGGGAGCGGTACAGCAACAGCCAAGCTAGCTGATTCGTTCCCGGCGGATCTGGTTTGTGGTCTGAGCCGGCTTATCGCTTGCGGCTTGTCCGGCCCTTGCATGGGAACGCGACCAAAGGAAGGCGGAGATGGCGTTGAACGAAGGCATGTCGGCCCCCGACTTCACCTTGCCGACAGATGGCGGCGGCGCGCTCACGCTCTCCAGCCTGCGTGGACGCAAGGTCGTGCTGTATGCCTACCCTCAGGACGACACGACGAGCTGCACCAATGAGGCGCTGTCATTCGACGCGCTGCGCGACGACTTCGCCGCGGCCGGTGCGACGGTGCTCGGCATCTCGCCGGATTCGGTGAAGCGCCACGACAAGTTCAAGCAGAAATATGGCCTGAAGCTGACGCTGGTCTCGGACGAGGAGCGCAAGGCGATCGAGGCCTATGGCCTCTGGGTCGAGAAGCAGATGTATGGCCGCCATTATATGGGCGTGGAGCGCAGCACCTTCCTGATCGACGAGGCCGGCAAGATCGTCCGCGTCTGGGCCAAGGTCCGGGTCAAGGGCCATGCCGAAGCCGTGCTCGCAGCCGTGCGCGAACTCTGAGGCCACGGCTCGGATCTCCGCAAAACCCCGTGCGATTTGCGATTGATTAACCCTAACGAGGTCTAATCACCCTATCGCAGCGTCACTGTCGGTTTTGCGTATGACCTCCTTCGATTCCCGTGCCCAAGCCGCAGGCCACGAGCTTGCCGTGACCGGCCTCCTCGCCCGCCGCAGCTTCACCGTTCGCCGCTCGACCGCCTTGCTCGGCCTCAGTCTCCTGGCGCTGACCACGGCCTGGAGCGGTGCGACGAGCTGGTACATCCTGCGCAAGGACGACCTCGCCGCCCGGCTGATCAGCCGCGAGACCTCCCGCCAATATGCCTACGAGGACCGGATCGCCGCGCTGCGCGCCGATGTCGACCGGCTCGCCAGCCGCGCTTTGCTCGACCAGGACGGCGTCGAGGCTCGCGTCGGCGAGATCGCCATGCGCCAGGCCGAGCTCGAATCGCGGCAATCCCTGGTCAGCGCCGTCGCCGAGAGCCTGCAATCGGCCGGGATCGGCGTGTCGCAGGCCAACAAGAATCCGCTGCGCCAGCGCATGATCAAGCCGGAGGAGCCGATTCGTGCGTCCGGTGTCACCAGCTTCGCGCCCTTCGCCTCGGGCAAGCCGACCCCTGCGCCGGAAACCCTGCCACTGCGCGGCGCCGACGACCGTTCGGCGCCCTGGCAGTCGGGCGAGGCCGAGGAGCCGACGCCGCCGGCCAAGCGTGTCGCCGAAGCCCTGATCCAGCTCGACCACTCGATCGAGCGCAGCTCCGCCACGCAGCTCGCCACCTTGCGTGAAATCGACCAGAGCCTCGGAGACACCCAGAAGACCCTGCGCAGTGCGCTTGCGGAAACGGGCCTCGACACAGACAAGCTCGCTGCGGCAACTCCGGTTCCGAAGGGTGTCGGCGGCCCCTTCGTCCCGGTCAAGCTCGATGCCTCGGCCGGCCCCTTCGAGACGACCCTCTCCTCGCTGCAACCGCGCATCGCCACGGTGATGCGCCTGCGCAACCTGGTCGAGCAGCTGCCGCTGCGCCGTCCCATGCCTGGCGAGCTCGATATGAGCTCGAATTTCGGCTACCGGTCCGACCCGTTCACCCGCGGCCTCGCCCTGCACACCGGCATCGATTTCCGCGCCGAGCACGGCTCGCAGATCCGCGCCACGGCGCCGGGCAAGGTGATCACGGCCGAATATTCCGGCGGCTACGGCAACATGGTCGAGATCGAGCATGCCGGCGGCGTCACCACCCGCTACGGTCACATGTCGGCGATCCTGGTCAGCGAAGGGCAGATGGTGACATCAGGCACCGTGGTCGGCCGCGTCGGCTCGACCGGCCGCTCGACCGGCCCGCACCTGCACTACGAGACCCGTATCGACGGCGATCCGGTCGATCCCAGTCGCTTCCTGCGCGCCGGCAACAAGCTCGCCGGGCAGCTCTGAAAGCCGACTCCGAATAGGCAGATCTTCACAGCCTGCTGCAGCATTCAGCCGCAGCAGGCTGTTCTGATTCGAGAAATCGATATCTATTGCAGCGCCTCGGCGATCGCCGCGCCGGCCACCTGGTGGCCATATTCGTTCCAATGCGCATCGGAACCGAACTCGAAGCGCTTGCCGGCCCTTGCCCACTCCGCAGCAAAGACGGGATGCAGGTCGAGGAAGGCGATGCCATGTCTGGCCGCCATCTCCGCGGCGATCCGGTTGAGCTTCAGCGCCGGGCTGTCGGCGCGGCCGGCATAGATCGCCTCGCGGTCGCCATCCATGACGAACTGGAGCTTCGCCCCGATCGAATCGGCCCGCGCCTTCAGGCGGCCGAAGAGATAGTCCGTCGCGATCCGGATATCGGCCTCCCGCGCCAACACGCTCGCGACATCGATATTGGCGGCATAGCCGCCCTCGCCGGCCGCCTTGGCCGGCCCAAGGATGGCATCGACCAGCGTCTGCGGCCTGACCTGCCAGCGATAAAGCAGGAAGCGAGCCGTCGCGCTCTGCCGGACGAATTCGACCCAGCCGGCGCGCCAGGGCTGCGGCGGGACTTCGCCGACCACCTTGCCGCCCTCGATCCTGAGCTTGAGGAAGCTCGAGGTGTAGCGCCCCGGCTTGAAGACGAAGCTCTCGTCGAAATCATTGTGGACCAGCATGACGACGATCCGATCGGGGTGCCGCTGCACCACCTCGCGCTCGACCACCTGCAGATACTGGCTGAGCGGGGCCCCGGCGACGCCGAAGCGCTGGACCTCGACCGGCCCCTTGGCGGCAAGCCTGGTCCCGACCGCCTCGGCGAAGGTCTTGTCGAACGGGACCTGAAGCGCCTCGACGAAGCTGTCACCGACGAAGGCGATGCGGCTTGTTCCCGGCTTACGCTCGATCGGATAGTCCGGTAGCGGCGAGTTCCAGCCCTGCGCATTAATCTTGAAGGGCGCCGCGATCTCGTCGCGCACGCGCCAGATACCGCTCTGCCCGGGCTGGTAGCGCACGACCTCGTTGACGAAGGCGTTGCGCGGCACGTCGCTGGCCGGCAGCACGAAGCGGAACAGCACCAGCTCGCAGAACAGCAGGAAGACGACGACGCTGCCGAGCGAGACCGCGAGATTGATCAGGATCTCGCGGCCGCGGGAGCGCTTTCCCGCGCTCAATCGATGTCCTCGACTTCGACGCTCGTGCCGTAGACGCGCTGCGCCAGCGACGCCTCCATGAACGGGTCGAGATCGCCGTCGAGCACATCGGACGGCGCCGTCGAGGCGACGCCGGTGCGCAGGTCCTTCACCAGCTGGTAGGGCTGCAGCACATAGGAGCGAATCTGGTGGCCCCAGCCGATGTCGGTCTTCGAGGCCTGCTCGGCGTTGGCCTTCTCCTCGCGCTTCTTCAGCTCGACCTCGTAGAGGCGGGCGCGTAGCATCTCCCAGGCCTTGGCCCGGTTCTTGTGCTGCGAACGCTCCTGCTGGCACGCAGCCACGATCCCTGTCGGGATATGGGTGATGCGCACCGCCGAATCGGTGGTGTTGATGTGCTGACCGCCGGCGCCTTGCGCCCGGTAGGTGTCGATGCGGCAGTCGGATTCCTTGACGTCGATGACGATGCGGTCGTCGACGACGGGGTAGACCCAGACCGAGGCGAACGAGGTCTGGCGGCGGGCATTGGAGTCGAACGGCGAGATCCGGACCAGCCGGTGCACGCCGGATTCGGTCTTCAGCCAGCCATAGGCGTTGTGGCCCTTGAACTGCAGCGTCGCCGACTTGATGCCGGCCTGGTCGCCGTCCTGGTATTCCAGCGTCTCGACCTTGAACTTCCGCCGCTCGCCCCAGCGCCGATACATGCGCAGCAGCATCTCGGCCCAGTCCTGGCTCTCGGTGCCGCCGGCGCCGGGATGAATCTCGACATAGGTGTCGAGCATGTCGGCCTCGCCGGACAGCAGCGATTCGACCTGCAGCCGGCCGGCCTCGGCCTCGACCGCCTTGATCGCAGCCTCGCCCTCGGCGATGGTCGCCTCATCATTCTCCATTTCGCCAAGCTCGATCAGCGTGAGCGCGTCCTCGACGTCACGTTCGAGCTTGGTGATGCCCTCGATCTGAGTCTCGAGCTGGGTCCGCTCGCGCATCAGCTTCTGCGCGGCTTCGGCGTCATTCCAGAAATCGGGGCCTTCGGAGAGCGCGTTCAGCTCCGCCAGGCGTCGTTGTGCGACATCCCAGTCAAAGATGCCTCCTCAGCAGTCCGATCGACTGCTTGGCGTTGTCGAGTTGCGTCTGGATTTCGGGGCGCATGATCGTTCGTCTTGGTCCGTCGCTTGAGGCTGACTGGCTGGTGGCTGACATAGGCAGCAAGCGCAGTCGTGTAAATGGTGCTTGGCGTCATCTGCGCTTCAGAAGGCGCAGGCGAGGCATTCGCGACCGTGGCGATATTCCGCTTTCCAGTAATGCGGATCGCCGATCACCTCATAGGCCAGCCCTTTGCTGAGCGGATAGCGCTTGTGGAATGGCCGGGCGAGCAGGACGAAGAGGTCGCAAAGCGGCGGCCATTCGCCGCTGTCGAGAACCCGATTGCCGCGCGCCAATTCGGCATCGAGGATCGCCTGAAGCGGCGCGGTCATGGCGACCGCGCCCTTCGCTCGCGTCAATAGAGACCACCCGTGCCGGAGCCGACCGAGCGACCGCCCGCCGGAGCGACGCTCATCGCCCCGCCCGTGCCGTCGGAGGCGCCGATCACCGAATAGCTGTCCGGCGGCGCCGTGCCCGGCTTGAAGGCTTCGAGGATTCCGCCCTCGCCGCCGGCACGCATGCCGGTGCGCGGATCGACACGGATCAGCTTGATGCCGGGCGGCACGCGGAACGGCGTCGCCGGCTTGTCCTTCAGCGCGACGGTCATGAAGTCGCGGAAGATCGGCGCGGCGTACTGGCCGGCAGTCGCCGAGTTGCCGAGCGACTTCGGCTTGTCGAAGCCCATATAGACGCCGACGGCGAGATCGGGCGAGAAGCCGACGAACCAGACGTCCTTGGCGTCGTTGGTCGTGCCGGTCTTGCCGGCGAGCGGCTTGCCGACCGACTTGACGACCGTCGCGGTGCCGGCGTTGACCACGCCTTCGAGCATCGAGACCATCTGGTAGGCGGTCAGCGGATCGAGCACTTGCTCGCGGTTGTCGATCAGGCGCGGCTCGCGCTGGTTGGCCCATTTGTCGGCCTCGCAGCCTTCGCAGGTGCGCTGGTCGTGCTTGTAGATCGTCGCGCCCCAGCGATCCTGGATGCGGTCGATCAAGGTCGGCCGGATGCGCTTGCCGCCATTGGCGAGCATCGAATAGGCCGCGGTCATGCGCATGACCGTGGTCTCGCCGGCGCCGAGCGACATCGAGAGCACCGGCAGCATGTCGTCATAGATGCCGAAGCGGCGGGCATACTCCGCGATCAGCGGCATGCCGACATCCTTGGCGAGGCGCACCGTCATCAGGTTCTTCGAGAACTGAATGCCGTAGCGCAGCGTGCGCGGACCGGTGAACTTGCCGTCATAGTTGCTCGGCGTCCACATGCCGAGGCCGCCGCCCTGATCGACCTCGATCGGCGCGTCGAGGACGATGCTGGACGGGGTGTAGCCGTTGTCGAGCGCGGTCGCGTAGACGAAGGGCTTGAACGACGAGCCCGGCTGGCGCAGGGCCTGCGTCGCCCGGTTAAACTCGGACTGGTCATGCGAGAAGCCGCCGACCATGGCGAGCACGCGGCCCGAGAACGGGTCCATCACCGTGATCGCGCCGTTGACCTCGGGCATCTGGCGCAGGCGGACCTGTCCGGGCTTGCCGTCGATCGGCTCGACATAGACGACATCGCCCGGCGAGACCGCCTGCGAGACGCGAGTGCGCCGCGTCCAGCGGATGCCGTCCGGGCCGAGCGTCACGGTCTCGCGCTCCGGCCTGAGCTGGCCGGAGGCCTCGCGGATCGGCTGCAGGCCGAGGCGGGCGCTGTCGCCGGCCACGTCGAGCACGACGGCGAGGCGCCAGGGCTTGACGTCGCCGAGCACCGGCAATTCGGCGATGGCGAGGCCCCATTCGCGGCTCGCCGCGTCGATCTTCTGGATCGCGCCGCGCCAGCCACGCGCCTCGTCGAAGCGAACGAGGCCATCGACCAGCGCCTTGCGCGCCATCAGCTGCATCTTCGGGTCGACGGTGGCGCGGACCGAGAGCCCGCCCTCGAGCAGCTTCTTCTCGCCATAGCGGTCCTGCAGCTCGCGCCGTATTTCCTCGGCGAAGTAGCCTGCGGCGATCTGGTTCGGCGAGACCGTGCGCGGATTGACGCCGAGCGGCTGCTTCTTGGCCGCGTCGGCATCGGCGCGCTTGAGGAAGCCGTTCTCGGCCATGCGGTCGAGCACGTAGTTGCGGCGCTCGATCGCGCGCTCGCGGTTGCGGAACGGGTGCAGATCGGTCGGCGCCTTCGGCAGGGCGGCGAGATAGGCCGCCTCCTGCGCGTTGAGCTCATGCACCGACTTGCCGAAATAGTTCAGCGCCGCCGCCGCGACGCCATAGCTGCCCTGCCCCGGCGCCGGCGCGCCGAGATAGATCTCGTTGAGGTAGAGCTCGAGGATCTTGTCCTTCGAATAGGTCGACTCGATTCGCAGCGCGATCAGCGCCTCGCGAATCTTGCGCTCGATGCTCTGCTCGGAGCCCACGAGGAAGTTCTTCGCCACCTGCTGGGTGATGGTCGAGGCGCCCTGCGGCCGCCGGCCGGAGCCGCGGTTGCGGAAATTCGAGATCGCGGCGCGGGCGAGGCCCTCGGGGTCGACGCCGAAATGCTTGTAGAAGTTCTTGTCCTCGGCCGAGAGGAAGGCGTCGATGATCAGCTTCGGCACCGCCTGGATCGGCAGATAGAGACGTCGTTCCCTGGCGAACTCGGCGATCAGGCTGCCGTCGCCGGCATGGACGCGGCTCATCACCGGCGGCTCGTAATTCCGCAGCTGCGCCGAATCGGGCAGGTCCTTGGAGTAGTGCCAGATCACGCCGGCCGCGCCTGCGACACCGATCACGAACAGGATCGTGCCGGCGGCGAACGCCCATCCGAAAAGGCGCAGTATGAACCGCATCGAGAACTTTGACCTCGGCTAGCGGCAGTATCGGCGCCCTCCCCCTTTGGCGTCGCGACCTGCCCGGCTGATCTTCAACTCGTCTCTATATCACGGCAGAGATGGCGGAACCGTGGCTTTGCGACCACAAATCGCCATGTTCGGCCGTCGCCCCGTCACGGCCTGCTTTGCGCAGCCTTGCCCGGGCTCTGCAGGCGCTCGAAATACTGGTCGACCGCTTGCTGGACGGCCGCGGCAGCTTGCGTGCGCCAGCCCTCGGAATTCAGCAGTTCGGCATCCTTCGGGCTCGACATGTAGCCGAGCTCGATCAGAACCGACGGCACGTCGGGAGCGGTCAATACGCGAAAACCCGCCGAACGCAACGGCACCTTGTGCATCTTGACCGAACCGCCGAGCCGCTCGACCAGGTTTCGCGCGAAGATCGTCGAGAAGCTGCGGGTCTCGCGCTTGGCGAGATCCATCAGGATACCGGCCACATCCTGCACGTCCTCGCTGGAATCGAGGCCGGCGACGGCGTCGGCCTGGTTTTCCTTGGCCGCCAGCCGTGCCGCCTCGGCATCACTGGCGCGCTCCGAGCCGGTATAGATCGTGGCGCCGCGCACATCCTGGGCCTGCGCCAGCGAATCGGCGTGGATCGAGATGAAGAGATTGGCCTCGACGCCGCGCGCGATGCGAACGCGGTCGTTCAGCGAGATGAAGGTGTCGTCCGAGCGGGTCATGATCACCCGGTAGCGCCCCTGCGCCTCGAGCTGCTCCTTCAGCTTCAGCCCGAAGGCGAGCACCACCGCCTTCTCGGCGATCGCCGCGACCTGGGTGCCGGGGTCGATGCCGCCATGACCGGGATCGATCACCACGATGCGGCGCGAATCGCCCTCGGCCTTGCGCTCCACGGGAATGCTCGGCAGCTGCGTCTTCGCCGCAGTCTCGCGGGCGAGCGCGGCAAACTCCTCGCGGCTGACTCGCTTCAAGTCAACGACGAGCTCGCCGAAGCCGCCGCGTACCGGCTTGACCGTGACGCTCGCGACCGCGGCCGGCTGGGCGAGATCGAGGATGATGCGGGCCCGGTCGGCCATGAACAGGCCGTAGCGGAAGCCGGAGACGAAGCCCGCGGACTTGCGCCCCTGCTTCGCATCGACCTGGAAGTTGACAGAGGGCAGCTCGACGATGACGCGGTCGGGCCCCGCCATGACCGTGGCGCTCGCGCTCACCGGCCGGGACAGCGCCATGGTCAGCCGGACGATCTCGCCCTGGGCCTCCAGCCGCGCATCGGTGGCGACCGGAAGATCGCCGGGGGGCCGCGGCGGCGAATTCGCAACTGCGAGCGCGAGCGACGACAGGATGAATGCCGCATATGCGAAAAGCCGCAAGGCCATCCTGGCGCTGCGGTGCGGGACGCCCTTTGCTGAGAGGCGAAGCCGGTGAAGCAGGAGGAAACTCCTCGATTCGCTGGTCAGACGCTTAACAAGACTTAACCATAGCGTCGCCAATCGTTGACAACCCGTTACCACGCCCGACGAGCGCCCGGAACCCGAGCCTTGCCGATCACCCACCGTTAACGCGCTTGCAAAAATGCATCGCCTGTCTGTAATGGAGACGGTTGCATCGCGAAGGCTACCGCAGCGCGCAAACCGGGTCCCTGGCCCGCTGACGCCCTGTGAACTGGCCGAACGACCGGATCATTCCGATCCGTGCCGGCGCGAAGGCAGCCAGCAACGGAATCGTCCGCGGACGGGCTCGCGCCAGGCAGCAATCGGCGCCGGTGTTCTTGTCCGCGAGCGTGTCAACGCGGTGCGCCCCGTTCGAGGCGCGCTGCAGGTCAAAGGTAAGATGTCGGAGCAAACGACGCCGTTCTCCTTTTCGGTGTTTCGTCGAAACCTCTCAGGTGGCGACGGGCTGTCCGCCCGCTCTGCCGCTCGCTTCCGTCGTCCGTCCCTGACCGAACTTTTCTCCCTGCAACAGGCCGGCTTCAGCCGGCGCATGCGCGGCGCCCCTGCCCGCGGCCGTGGACTTGCGTCCGCAGCCCGGCGGATTGCCAAGGCCGCCGCGCCAATGGAATTGTCCCATGGCCAACAAGATGCTCATCGACGCCACCCACCCGGAAGAGACCCGGGTCGTGGTGTCCCGCGGTTCGCGTATCGAAGAGTTTGATTTCGAATCAGCCAGCCGCAAGCCGCTCCGCGGCAATATCTATCTGGCGAAGGTGACGCGGGTGGAGCCTTCGCTCCAAGCCGCGTTCGTGGAGTATGGCGGCAACCGCCACGGCTTCCTCGCCTTCTCCGAAATCCACCCCGACTACTACCAGATCCCGGTCGCCGACCGGCAGGCCCTCCTCGCCG
The DNA here is from genome assembly GCA_013823325.1 of Methylobacterium sp. GTDB lineage: Bacteria > Pseudomonadota > Alphaproteobacteria > Rhizobiales > Beijerinckiaceae > Allobosea > Allobosea vestrisii. Next base: position 34,695 of record PNLY01000030.1, on the reverse strand, counting down.
AGGAAGCGCGCGCCGAGCGCGAGGAAGAGCGTGACGAGGAGAAGCGCGAGCGCCGTGGCCGCCGCGGCCGCCGCGATCGCGACAACCGGCCCAAGCGCGCCGCCGAGAGCGGCGAGACCGTCAGCGCCGAGGTAGAAGCCTCCGGCGAGCGCGTCGAGACCGACGGCAAGGAAGCCGCGATGGTCAACGAAGGCGCCCCCGCCTTCGGCGAGAGCTTCGCACCTGAGATCGCCGAATCCGCCAACGAGGACGCGGCCGAGAATTCCGCGCCGCTGACTTTCGAGACCACCGCGGAGGCTCCTGCCTCCGAGGATGGCGACAACGTGGCCGAGGCGCGCCGCCCGTCGCAGGACGACGAGGACGCCGAGGAGCACGGCGCCGACGAAGCCCAGGAGGAGCCGGAGCAGCTCGGCGGCGGCGACGCCCTCGACGACATGCCCGAGCGGCCGCGCAACCTCCGCCGCCAGTACAAGATCCAGGAGGTGATCAAGCGCCGCCAGATCATCCTGGTCCAGGTCGTCAAGGAAGAACGCGGCAACAAGGGCGCGGCGCTCACCACCTATCTCTCGCTCGCCGGCCGCTATTCGGTGCTGATGCCGAACACCGGCAAGGGTGGCGGCATCTCGCGCAAGATCACCAATGCCGAGGACCGCAAGCGCCTGAAGGAGATCGCGCAGGAGCTGGAGGTGCCGGAGGGGATGGGCATCATCCTGCGCACAGCCGGCGCCTCCCGCACCAAGCCGGAGATCCGGCGCGACTACGAATACCTGATGCGGATGTGGGAGAGCGTGCGCGAGCTGACGCTCGGCTCGGTCGCCCCCGCGCTGGTCTATGAGGAGGGCAACCTCGTCAAGCGCTCGATCCGCGACCTCTACAACAAGGACATCGACGAGGTTCACGTCGCCGGCGAGAGCGCCTATCGCGAGGCCAAGGACTTCATGCGCATGCTCATGCCGAGCCATGCCAAGAGCGTGAAGCCCTATCGCGAGCAGACCCCGCTCTTCGCCGCCTTCGGCGTCGAGAGCCAGCTCGACGCGATGTTCTCGAACACGGTGACGCTGAAGTCGGGCGGCTACATCGTCATCAACCAGACCGAGGCGCTGGTCGCGATCGACATCAACTCCGGGCGCTCGACCCGCGAGCACAACATCGAGGACACCGCCCTCAAGACCAATCTCGAAGCGGCCGAGGAAATCTCGCGCCAGCTGCGCCTGCGCGACCTTGCCGGCCTCATCGTGATCGATTTCATCGACATGGAGGAGAACCGCAACAACCGCGCGGTCGAGAAGAAGCTGAAGGAGTGCCTGAAGAACGACCGGGCCCGCATCCAGGTCGGTCGCATCTCGGCCTTCGGCCTGCTCGAGATGTCGCGCCAGCGCATCCGCACCGGCGTGCTCGAGAGTTCCTCGGTGCCGTGCCCGCATTGCGCCGGCGCCGGCCTCGTCCGCTCCACGCCCTCGATCGCGCTCCAGATCCTGCGCGCGCTCGAGGAGGCGCTGATCAAGAGCGCCTCGCATAATCTCGAGGTGCGCACCCGGCCGGAAGTCGCGCTCTACGTGCTCAACCAGAAGCGCGCCCATCTGCGCGACCTGGAGGAGCGCTTCAACATCGCGATCACCGTCTCGGCTGATGCGGCCCTGCTCGGCACCCGCTATTTCGAGGTCGAGCGCGGCGAGTTCGTCGGCAACGAGAACCGCGTCGTGCCGGTCTCCAGCCTGCGCGCCGAAGCGATCATCGACGAGCCCGAGGACGAGGACATCGTCGAGGTCGAAGCCGAGGTCGAGGAGGCTGCGGGCGAAACCGAAGCGGCACCGCGTGCCGCCGCCGCGGACAGCGAAAGCCAGGAGAGCCGCGACGGTCGTCGCCGTCGCCGCCGCCGCCGCCGTCGGCGCGGCGGTGAGCGGGAGGATGGCCAGGGCCAGCATCTCGACGGCACGGCCGACGAGGCCGGAGACCAGGACGAAGGTGAAGATGGCGATGACGGCGCCGTCGGCGAGTCGGACGATGCGGCGCCGGTCGCAACGGCCTCTCCCGTCGAGGAGCCAGTTGCCTCGGTGAGCGAAGTTCCCGCGCCCGAAGCGGAAGCGGATGCCAAGCCGAAGCGCGCCCGTCGCAGCCGCAGCAAGAAAGCCGAGGCGGAAGCCGAGACCGAAACGGCCATTGTGGCCAAGGCTGCCGATGTCGCCGCCGAAACCGTCGCCGAGCCGGCCGAGAAGCCCAAGCGCAGCCGCTCGCGCAAGAAGGTCGTGCCGATCACCGAGGACGGTGTCGCCGCCGCCCCGGCGGAGCCGGCAACAACTCCCGAGCCGGCGGTGCTCGAGGTCGCTGCGGCGCCCGAGCCCGTCGCCGAGGAGCCGCCGCCCGCCCCGCGCGTGGTCGAGGAGCCGGTCGCGGTCGTGCTGACGCCGCCGGATCCGGATCGGCCGAAGCGCGGCGGCTGGTGGAACAAGCTGGCCGGGCGCAAGTGAACATCGGGCCGCCGCGAGTGATCGCGGCGGCCTTTTTCATGACCGGGAGGCAGAATGCGCCCGCCGAGAAACCGCGAGCATCTGCTGGTGAGGGCTCTCGCCTGCGCCGGCCTGATCGGCTTGGCCTTCCTCGCACAGCAGGCGATCAGCTGGCTCGGCGTCGGCCTGCTCGGCCTGTTCACCCTCTTCGTCGCGGTGCGCTATGAGCTCGAGGGCAATCTGCCGGTCGGCCCGCAGATGACGCCCGACCTCTATGCCAGCCAGTTCGGCAAGCACGGCCGCGAGCATGACGCGGAGCGCTCCGATCGGCGCCATGAGTGGAAGGGTCAGCTCTCGGCCGCCCGCCTCGCCGCCGGCATGGGGGCCCTTCTGACCCTACTCGGCTTCGGCTTCTTCCTCATGCTGGAGTTCGGGCAGTAAACCGCGCGCCGGCGCCCTATCGCAGCGAATCCGGCCCGCAGCGATGCCAGCTCATCTGCGCGCCGACCTGGCCGCGGCGCCCATAGCAATAACCAGTCTGCTGCAAGCCCGCGACGATGCGATCCCGCTCGGCGCAAGCCTTCTGCGTGCGCGGATCGTCGCCGGACCCGCCGCGACAGGCGCTGTTGAGCACTCGATAGCTGGCGATCAGCTCATCCGCCGACTGCGCCTGCGCGATTGCGGCGCCTGCGATCATGCCCGCTGCCAGGACGAGTGCTGCATATCCCGATCGCGCGACGCTGCGCATGCTCGACCTCACTCCGCCGCCGGCACCAGCGGGGTCGGCGGCGGCACGGTCGCAATGGCGGCGGCGGCACTCTTGGCACCCCCCTCTTTCACCGTGACCGCATTGGAGGCGAACGGCACCTGCGCCTCGATCAGGCCGCGATAGACCCGCTTCAGCGCCTCGCGCTGCAGCATCGAGGCCTGGGTCGGCTTGCTGGTGAACTTCAGCCGGATCACGATGGCCGAATCGGTGATGTCGGCGACGCCCTGCATCTTGAGCTGGGCGATGAAATGCGGCCCGTATTCGGGGTCCTCCAGCAGCGCCGCCCCGATCTTCTTGATCGTCTTGCGCGCCTTCTCGATATCGGCGGAGTGGTCGAGCCGGACGTTGAACTTCACCGTCGCCCAGTCGCGGCTGGCATTGGTCAGCGACTGCACCTGGCCGAAGGGGACGGTGTGGACCTGCCCGCTCTGATGGCGCAGTTGCATCGAGCGCAGCGAGATCTTCTCGACCGTGCCCTTCAACCGGCCGGTATCGACATATTCGCCGACGCGGAAGGCGTCCTCCAGCATGAAGAAGAAGCCGGAGACGATGTCGCGCACCAGCGCCTGCGAGCCGAAAGAAATGGCGAGGCCGAGGATACCGAAACCGGCGAGCAAAGGCCCGATATCGACGCCAAGCCGCGACAGCAGAACCAATGCGGTCAGTCCGAATACGGCGGTGAGCACGACGCCGCGCAAGACGGGCAGCACCGTCGCCAGTCGCGATGGAACATGGTCGTGCGGGACGGCGTCTTCGTCACCGGGCTGGCTGATTGCGAGCTTTGGCGTATACGCGTCGAAGAAGCTGCGCAGGAAGACGATCGCCACCCAACCGCCGAAGGCCAGGATGGCGACGCCGCCGGCCTGACGCATCAAGATGGCGAACTGGTCGGAGCTGACGCCGAACAGGAAGCCGACCCATAGTCGCGCCAGCAGGTAGAAGCCGCCGGCCCAGATCGCGCCGCCGGCCGCGGCGCGCAGGGCATGGCCGACCGCGATCGAGAGCGGTGTGACCTCGCCCGCCGCCGCTGCATGTGCCTGCCGGCAGGCCATCAGGCTGGTAATGCCGACGGCCAGGATCGGCGCCAGCACGATGATGAATTGCGTCAACGCAGCGGCGGCCGCCCAGCGCTCTCCACCCTCCATCATCGAGGCTGCATTGCCGACCATCCAGATCAGAACGGCGAGCGCAGCATAGAGCCAGCCCGTCGTCAGCGCGATCACGCGGCGTGTCGGTCCGGGCTCATGGGCCGAGCCAAGGATGAGCGCCGCAAGATCGTGCCGCGCGTCGATGAACCACCAGGCCTTGAACAAGGTCGTCGCAATGCCGACCAGCGCGAACATGCCAACAACCGCAGCGGGCCCGGCGGCATGCTGTATCGAGACGGTAGCCGTGAGCACGAGCGGCATGACGATGCCGTAGAACGCCAGGAAGTTGAAGGCCCGCTCGGCCCGCGGCAGCGGCATGATCCGGCGTTCCGGTGCACCGGGCGAGAGCAGGAAACGCCCGAGGATCAGGTGCCCTGCGCCGATCGCGATGCCGTTGGCAATCGTGCGCAGCACCATATGGGCAAGATCAGTCTCCGGCAGCCACATCGTGCGGACCGCATGCAGCACGCTGAGGCAAAGCCCGAGCGTCATCAGATCCTGCAGGCCTCCCCAGGAGGAGGCGATCAGGCGCGGCGTGAATTCCGGCCCCTCCGGCCGCAGCCGGCGCGCGAACCAGCCGGCCGTCGCCAGCCGGAATAGCCCGGCGATGGCGAGCGCGAGCACGAGGCCAATGCTGAGCCGCCAGCCGGCAGGAATCCCGCTTACGCCATTGCGGTTCTGCGCCCATGCGAGACGCCAGGCTTCCGGCAATTGGGCCAGACGGGGCACCGCGCCGAGCCCATGCGACACCCCCTCGACGAAATGGCCCCAGAACGCCTCCGCCGGGGTTTCGTCCTCGGGCTGCGCCGGAGCCTTGCTCCCAGCAGGTGCGACGGCGCCGGCACCAGCCGGCACGGATGCCGCTGCAGAGGATTTTGGCTCGTCCTTGCCGGCGATCCGGATCTCGACCCTGCGCCCCCCGGCCGACAGGGCATCGACCAGCTTGCGCACCGTCTCGGGCGTCTCGTCGCCGCGCAGGGTCAGGACGGGCGCGGCCTCTGCCGCGGCCTGTTGCGCCGCAGCCGGGCCGACGACGGTGCCAGCCAGCAACGCCGCCCCGCACAACGCCATGGCCCTCAGCCAGTTCCGCATTGCGACCATGTCCTGTCCCCGAGACGGATCAGATTGAGTCCACTGCCTCGCCTTGGCAAGCACTCGTCTCAGCGCGCCTTCAGCCAGCGCCCGAGGCGGGCCACTGCCTCCTCGCATTCGGCCAGCGAACCGGCGAAGGAGAGCCGGACGGTCCGCGCCCCGCGGCCCTCGTCAAAATCGAGCCCGGGCGTGATCGCAACGCCGGCATTTTCGAGAGCGTCGCGGCAGAAACTCATGGAATCGTTCGAATATCGCCCGATGTCGAGATAGATGTAGAAGGCACCGTCGACGGGCAGGAAGTCGCCGAGCCCGATCTCCGGCAGCGCCTTCAGCAGATAGGCCCGGTTCTGCGCATAGCCGGCCTTGATCGCCTCGCATTCCTCGATCGCATCGAAGGCGGCCTCGCCCGCGACCTGGCTCAGCATCGGCACCGAGATCGAGAAGTTCTGTTGCAGCCGCTCGATCACCCGCACCAGCCGCTCCGGCACCACCAGCCAGCCGACGCGCCAGCCGGTCATGCAATAGTATTTGGAGAAGGAGTTCACGATGATCGCATCGGGATCGGCGGCGAGCGCCGTCGTCGCCGGCCGCTCATAGGTCAGGCCGTGATAGATCTCGTCGGAGATGTACCACAGCCCGAGCCGCCGGCATTCGGTGGCCACCGCGGCGATCGCTTCGGGTGTCATCACCACGCCGGTCGGGTTGGCCGGGCTCATCGTCAGCACGCCCGCGAGCGGCCTCTCGGCATGCGCCCTGGCGATCAGCTCGGGCGTCAGCGCATAGCGCGTCTCTGGCCCGACCGGGATCGCCAACGGCTCGAGCCCGAGCGCGGTCAGGATGTTGCGATAGGCCGGGTAGCCAGGCGCCGTGATCGCGATGCGCGCGCCCGGCTCGAAGCAGGCAAGGAAAGAGAGGATGAAGCCGCCGGAGGAGCCGGTCGTCACCACGACCCGCTCGGCAGGCACCTCGACGCCGTAAGTGTCGCGATAATGCCGCGCGATCCTTGCCCGGAGCGAGCCGATGCCGAGCGCCTGGGTATAGCCGATCCGGCCATCCTCCAGCGCCCGCGCCGCTGCAGCCCGGATGCTGGCCGGCGTCGCCGCCGAAGGCTGGCCGACCTCCATGTGCACGACGGAGCCGCCGCGCCGTTCGATCGCCTCGGCCGCGTTCATCACATCCATGACGATGAAGGGCGAGACGCCCTGCGCCCGCTGCGCGGGCTTCGGCGCCGGCGGCAGGCCGGGAACGGCGATGGTCATGGCGTCCTCGATAGCAGTCATCTTGCCCGAGCCATGCCCTGTGGGCGCCTCGACCGCAAGTCATTCAAGGCTGAGGCTGGCTCGGCGCAAAGGCTTGCCTCGCACGTTTCGCCAGGTCGCGGCGCGCTCGGATCGACCGCCTACCAGTTCACCCGGATGCCGAGCGACCCTTGGGTTGCACTCTCGCGGCTGCGACTGCCGCCGATCGACCAGCGATGGTCGGCGTGGGCGTAAAGGCTGACATGGCGACTGATCCGCGCGGTGATGCCGGCGCCAAATTCGAACGCAGTGTCACCATAGCGCGTCCGGATCGGCTCGGAGGCGCCGAAGAAGGCGAGGTCCGTCCCGCCGAAGCTGTGCCAGAAATTGGCCCGGGTATAGAGCTGCCACAGCGTGCCGGCGCTGCTGACGCTGTATTGCAGCCTGGCGCCCAACCGGCCGGTGACCTCGTCGCCCTCCTTCCAGCTCACGGTGGAATAGCTGTCCGAGCCCGGTTTGAGCGAAACGCGCTGCCAGAGCAGTTGCGCCTGCGGCTCGATCTGCCAAGCCCCCTCGGCGCCGAAGCGGATCGGATAGCCGCCTTCGAGCGAGGCGCTCCAGCCGCGACCGCTGGTACTCAGCATGGCGCCGTAGTCGGACTGCGCTTTCACGTCGACCCAATTGGTCTGGACGACCGTATCGAGATACCAGCCGCTCGGTCCGAAATGCGTCCAATACGCGCCGATCGCAGGCCCCTGCAGCTCGAGGCGACCGACGCGCAGCTTCTGCGTGCCGAGCGCAAAGCCGCTCACCCGCGGCGCCGTGTACCGCGAATGCGCGACATAGACGCCGGCATGGTCGCGGTGCCCGCCCGCGTAGGGCTCGGTGCGGATGAGGTCGAGCCCGGCCTGGGCGCCGAACAGGCTGCCCGTCGCGCGGCTGTCGACATCGCCGCTCCAGCGGCTCTGCACGCGCTCGCCGAAGACCCGGGCCCAGGCGCCATTCGCGTAGGGGCTGCGGCCGCCGAGATCGCGCAGGTTCTCCTGCTCGCCGACGCGCTCGTGCAAGGTACCTAGTCGGCCGATCGTTGCCGCGCCAAGCGTTCGCGCCAGACCTGCGACCGGCGAATAGAGCGCGACCTCCGGCCGATAGAGCACGATCTGCGGCGGCACCTCGGCCGCCGGCTGGCCCGCCCCCGGCGATTCGGCCGGCGTGACCGGCATCGTGTTGCGCAGGAACCAGTCGTCACCGCTGCCGCCGCTGTAGCCGCCGCGGAAGAGCTGGTACTCATAGGCTCCGGCGGCGACGCGCCCGCTCAGGCGGAAGGCGTTGGTCGTGGTCGTACCGCCATTGACGGTCTCGACGATCCTGATGCCGTCGCCCTGCGTGCGGGCGCCGCCGCCCCCGGCGTTGCTGATCAGCAGGCTCGTATCGCCGCTGGCGCGACCGCCGTCGATGACGAGGCGGTCGGTGGCCGAGCCGTCGCCGCCGAGCACGCTGCTCAGCCTGATCGTTCCGCCTTGGCCGACATAGTCGCCGGCGACCGTCAGCGCGGTGTTGGCCGTGGCACTCAGCCGAACCGCGCCGGCATTGCTCAGCCCCGCCAGCACCTGGTCGAAACCATCGAGATCGAGCGTACCGGCGCTGGCGACCGTCGTTTGCGAGGCCGCGCTGAAGACATTGACGCCGCCGGCGCGCAATGTGCCGCTATTGACGGCCGTCGGGCCGGAATACGTGTTGGCAGCGGTAAGCACCGTCGTACCGGTGCCCTCCTGGCGAACCGACCCGGTCCCCGAGATCGCGCCTGGAACCGTCAGGATATCGCTGCGATTGAAGGCGAGCACGCTGTTGTTGACGATATCGCCCTGGATGCTGCCGGTGGTGCTACCATTGCCGAGCTGCAGCACGCCAGCGCTGATCGTCGTGCCGCCGCTATAGGTGTTGGCAGCCGTTAGCACCGTCGTGCCCGTCCCGTCCTGGCGAACCGAACCTGTGCCCGAGATCATCCCTGCGAAGGTGCTGGTGTCGTTGCGGTTGAAGGCGAGCGTGCCGTTGTTGGCGACATCGCCGACGATGCTGCCATCGGTGCCGCCATTGCCCAGCTGAAGATTGGCGCCGGCGTTGATGGTGGTGCCGCCTGCATAGGTGCTGGCGCCCGTCAGGATCAGGCTGCCCGGCCCGTCGACGGTCAGCGCGCCTTCGCCGGTGATCCCTTGCGGGATCGTGGCGGTGAAGCCGTTGGTGTCGATCGTGCCGCCGGCAGCGGTGATGGTGGTCGCTCGCGTCGCGGCGAGGCCGAAGGCGGCGTCATAGCGCAGCGCGCCGCCATTGAAGGTCAGCCCACCACTTGTGGCGCCGATCGCCGCATCGCGCGCGATCGCCAGCGTGCCGCCCGAGATCGTCGTACCACCGGAATAGCTGTTTCCGCCTGGCGCCACCGGGGCCAGTGTCAGTATGCCGTCACCGGTCTTCTCGACCCGGCCCGTGCCGGAGATCGGCCCGGCATAGCTGCCGTTGTCGGGCTGGGTGAAGCGCACGAGGCCGTTATTGCTGACCGTCGGCGGCAGGCTCTGGGCTCGTGCCTCCAATGTGGCACCGGGGTCGACCCGCATCGTCCCGTTGTAGGTCGTATTGTTCCCGGTCAGGACCAACGTGCCGGCCTCGACGGCAGTGACCGTCGGCCCGCTGATCGTGCCGGTGATCGTCCAGGTGCCGCTTCCGCTCTTGGTCAGCGCCTCGAAACCGGTGAGGTTGCCGGGGATGGTCGCAGTACCGGTGCCGTCGAGGAAGATGCTGTCATTGCCGGCCCCGCCGGCGATGTTGCCGGTGATCACCGAGCCGGTGAACAGCCGCAGGGTATCGTTGCCGCCGGCAAAGACCAGATTTCCTTCGACACGGCCACGATTGCTGAAATTGACCGAGGCGTTGCCGGAGGAGCCGATCACATTCCCCGGCGCGCGGATGATCCCGGTCTGGTTGTTGATGATCGTGTTGGTAGCCGTGCCGCTCTCGAACCAGATCGCCGCGGCGTTGGTGGCGGCGATCGTGCCGCTGTTGATGATCGTGTTGCCGGTCCCCATCAGGTTGACCGCTTCGGCGGAGCCCTGCGTTCCCTGGGAGAGCACCTGCCCACCCTGTTCGACGATGAGCATGCCGCCGTTGCGAAACTCGATGGTATTGCGACCGGCGCCGTAATTGCCGGCGCCGCTGCTCGCCGCGTTCCTGACGGTGCCATCGGTCTGGACCGTGACCGTGTTGTTGTCGCGCAGGCTGATGGCACTGGCGTTGCCGGTTGCGACGACGGCACCATTGCCAATCGTCGCGGTGCGGTTGTCCATGCCGGCGTTGTTGCCGGAGCCGATGGTCGCGGTGAAGGGGTTCGGAGGCGAGCTGTCGCACGCCGTGTTGACGGCGCCATGAACGCAGTTCGCCCGCACGGGGTCCACATCTGCCAGCAGGAAGAATTGTGAACCGCAGAAGGCCAGGACGCATGCGCGGCCATAGCAGCTATTTCGGTTGTCGGTGCAGGAGGAGGAGCTTGTTTCCAGCATCAGGTCGGCACGACTTCTCGTTCGGGTGCCGCCGCCCCCCAACGAGCCGGCACCTCACAGATCATCGAATCTTGCGGCTCCGGTCACCCGAAGCTCCCAAGATCAGTACGATCCGCGATCAGTCGCGCCTATCCAGAAAGCGAATATTGGCAACCTGACCCAGGCTATGCCTCGATCGGCATTAGCCAGGCAGCACGATCAAACAAGCGCGCAGGAAAAAATATTCAGACAAGAACATCGACAGAACTGGCGATACAAAAAGGATATTGCAAGAAATCGAACAGCCGTTCGGATCCGCTCATGATGTCCGAAGTGCGATTCGGCCGCATCAGCTCGCCAGGATCGTCTCGACGATCTCCTGCACATTGAGCGCTTCTTCCAGCGTCGCCAGCCGGTGCGGCTCGCCGCGCGCCAGCTTCGCCACGCCTTCGAGCTGCCGCTTCAGCGCGACCGGGCGCGCTTCGAGCTGGGTCAGCGCATCCGGCGCCCGCCGCCAGGAGCCGTCGGGCTGGCGCTGCTCGGCCAGCGACCAGTCGCAGAGCCTGATCGCTCCGCTTTCGCCTTCGAGCATCCAGATGTTGTGATCGTCCTTTGGCGTCGTGCCGACGCTGCCGGTGAGCGTGACTGGAATATCCCCGGCCATCAGGCGCGCCTCGATCCGACGCTCGGACTTGCCCGCCTCCGGGAAGGAGGCGCTCGCCTGCAGGCCGTGCAGCCCCCCGCCGAGCCGACGGCTCAGGAAGAGGAAATGCGAGACGACCTCGCGGGTGAAGCCGCCCTGCTCGCGCCGGTCGAGCCAGCCGGCCGCATCAGCCTGCCAGGAGCGCGGCCAGGTCGCGAAGGCGACCTCGATCGCGATCCGCCGATTGCCACCGACGCTCCCGGCCCAGCCCTGCAACTGCGTGACCGCCGGCGAGGAGGCGAAGGGAAAGTTGACCGCGCCGCGGCCGCCCGCCTCGGCGACGAAGGCACGGGAATCGGCGACGTCGATCGCCAGCGGCTTCTCGCAGAACACGCTCTTGCCGGCCGCGAGCGCGGCACGGGCATGGCCGAGATGCGAGGCCGGTGGCGAGGCGATGTAGACGCAGTCGCTCGCCGCGATCACGGCGGCCGCATCGGGCTTCTGCGCGACCTGCGGCAGCTCGCTTGCGATCCGAGCCATCGCCTCGGCGGACGGGTCCCAGATTCCGGCGGCGCGCACCAGCTCCGGCGATTGTGCCAGGATCGCGCGCAACATGCGCTCGCCCATGATGCCGGCGCCGATCAGGCCGATGGAAACAGGTGCGGACATGGGATTCTCTCGTGGCAGCAGGACGAACGCCGCATAGCAGTTCGGTTGCGCGACAGGCTACCCCGCCAGGCGCTCGCCGCCCTCGCCGAGCTCGACCCGGTTCCGGCCCGAGGCCTTGCCGGCATAGAGCGCCGCATCGGCGCGCCGATAGAGATCGATCGCCGTCTCCTGGCCGTCGAAGGCGGCCGCCCCCATGCTGACCGTGATGTACTGGGCCGTCGGTGAGGCGGCATGCTCGATCCTGAGCTCGGCGATCGCCTGCGCGACCCGGCCCAGCCGCTCCTGCGCCTTCTCCGGCGTCGTGTCGTAGAGCAAGAGGCCGAACTCCTCGCCGCCAAGCCGTCCGACCATGTCCATCGGCGGACGCAGCTTGCTGTCGATGGCGCGGGCGATCAGGGCGAGCGCGACGTCGCCGGCCTGGTGGCCATAGCGGTCGTTGTAGCGCTTGAAATGGTCGACATCGAGCACGGCGAAGACGACCGGCGCACGCTCGCGCCGCGCCTGCAGCAGCGCCATCACGACATGCTCCTCGAAGCCGCGCCGGTTGGCGACGCCGGTGAGCGCATCCGACATCGCCCGGCTGTGCAGCATGCGACGCAGCAGGAACTGGTCGCGCTCGGCCCGCTCGCGCAGCCAGGCGCCGACGGCGCTGACGAAAACGGCGAAGAACAGCAGGATCGAGAGCCGGCCATGCTCGGCCAGTTGCGCCGGTTCGAGCATCAGCAGGCCGAGCACGGTGGTGAACACCGCGATCAGCAAGGCGATGCCAAGGCTTTGCAGGAAGGTCAGCCCGACCGGCAGGAACACGGCGGCGATGATCACGAGCTGGGCGATGTCCGCCTGCGGCAGGCCACGCAGCTTGTACATGTTTGCGATGAAGGCGCAGGTCACGCCGATCAGCGCCAGCGCCAGCATGGTGAGGTGGTGATAGGCATGGGCCTGGCGGTTGCAGCGCACGACCCAGACCAGGCGCAGGATCACGGCGAGCGTCCCCAGTCTCAGCGCGATGGCGAGCTCGACGAAGACGTCGCGGCTGTCGATGGCGATGAGATTGTCGAGGCGCGTCAGGTCGAGGCCGATGAAGGTCAGCCAGATGCCGAGCGCCGTGATCAGGCAGACCAGGGTGCTGCGGCGCTGATCGGCGCGCATGTGCTGCCGGTATTCGCGCTCCAGCACCGGCTCGAACCCGAGGCCATCGAAGCGGCGCGTCACCGCCCCGCCGCTCGGCGGTTCGCCCGCCGGCTCGGCATGCCTGGAGATCGGGTCGTGGCGTGGGGCGTGCACGCGCAGGACAATGGCCGCGACTGGCTAACGCCGCTTTGACGCATTGCCGGAGATGCACGGCTTTCGGCGAACAGGGTTTCGCTCGCCCTTCCGCGATCCCTCGCATTCGAACGATCCCATCGCCCGCAACGCTTGACCCTCCATCTGATGGAGACGTTAGGACGCTCCTCATGACGACTTCCGACCAACGCTACACCATCGGCGAACTCGCCCGTCTCTGCGGCCTGCCCGTACGGCGCATCCGCTTCTATTCCGACAAGGGATTGTTGCCGCCAGCGACCCGCACCATGGCGAACTACCGTGTCTATTCGGACACCGACGCGGCACGGCTCGATCTGATTCAGGCCTTGCGGGCCATGGGCGTCGGCCTTGCGGCGATCCGGGGCATCCTCGCCCGAAAGGGTTCGCTCGCCGAGCTTTTGCAGCTGCGCCTGTCCGCGCTCGAAGCCGAGATCGCCGGCAAGCGCCGGATCGCCGCCACCTTGCGCGCCGCCCTGCGCCATCCCGAACCCACCCCAGACGACCTCAGGAGACTATGGACCATGACCAGCCTGTCCAATGCCGACATGCGCAGCCTGACCGAACGCTTCTACGACGAGGTCACCGGCGACCGGATGAACCCGGAATGGCGGCAGAAGGCGATCGCAGCCGGCGCACCCGAGCTTCCCGATGATCCGACGCCGGAGCAGATCGACGCCTTCGCCGAGCTCCGGGCGATGCTGAGCGACGAGAGCGTCATCGCCAGCGCCAAGGCCGATGCCGAGCTGATGTGGACGCCGGATTTCGACCCTGCCGCCTATCATGCCGCCGCCGAGCGCATCTTCGCCGATGTCCGCAAGGCGTTGGCGGCGGGCGAGGCGCCGGACTCCCAGACCGGCCTAGCCATCGCCGGCGATTGGCTGGAGGCCTCGGCCAAGGCGATGAAGCGCGAGCCGGACGAGGCCTTCCGCGCTTGGCATCTCGACCAGTATCGCCGCCACCATGAGCGCTCGCTGCGCTACCAGCAGCTGCTCGCGACCTTGCGCGGCGAGGCTGCGCCCGGCCGCGAATGGTGGTGGATCAATGAGGCGATGACGGCGCTCGTCGTCTGACGAGAGGCTGCCGCGGCTTCCTCCCATCTCTGGCTGCGCTAAGACTGCAGCCAGCGATTCCAGCCATGAGAGCAAGCCGTGGACATCTTCGACAGGTTGAAGGCCGCCGCGGCGGCGGACTGGGCTTCTTATGTCGAGCATGATTTCGTCCGGCAGATGGGCGACGGCTCGCTGCCGCAGGCCGCCTTCCGGACCTATCTCGTCCAGGATTATCTCTTCCTGATCCAGTTTGCCCGCGCCTATGCGCTGGCGGCCTATAAGAGCCGCACTCTTGCCGACATGCGCGCCGCCAAGGCGGGCTTGTCGGCGATCCTCGACCTCGAAATGGACCTGCATGTCCGGCTCTGCGGTCGCTGGGGTCTCTCGCCCGAGCACCTCGAAGCCGCGCCTGAGCACCAGGCGACGGTCGCCTACACCCGCTTCGTGCTCGATTGCGGCGTTTCGGGCGACCTGCTCGACCTGCATGTCGCGCTCAGCCCCTGCATCGTCGGCTATGCCGAGATCGGCGCCCGCCTCGCCAGGGCGATCGGACCAGCCCTCGACGATCATCCCTATCGCGACTGGATCGGCGAATATGCCGGCGAGCCCTACCAGCAGGTCGCCCGCGACGCCCGCCGCCATCTCGATGCCCTGGCGGCGCGGGCGATGACGGAAGCGCGCTTTTCCGAGCTCGCCGCGCTGTTCGGCCAGGCCTCGAGGCTGGAGGCCGATTTCTGGCAGATGGGGCTGACAGCCTAGGCGCCGGCGGCGCTCGCCGCGCCGGCGTCCGCCCTTGCGGTGCGCGCCCGTGCGATCCTACCGGACGGGTGCGCCACAGGCCGTCCTGATGCTGCGCCGGGCGCGGACCCGTCTGCCGCTGCCCTGCTTCGGCCTTGTCAACGCGCGCTGTTCCCCGCTCATCGCCTGGCTCGCGCGCCATTGCCAGGCGCTCGGCCGGGCCTGCGCCGGCCTCGGCGGCGGTTTTGCGCTCCGTGATCGTCGAGCCGTGCTCGCGTTTCCGTGCGAAAGTAGAAATTGACGTCTCGCCGGCCTTGCCGCCAAGATGCGGTGTGGTCGCCGTCACGGCTCCCGAGTTTCGGGGCGCTCATCGACTGAATGCCCGGCTGGGACTGCTCCGGCGGATTCTGCTGGCCGGCTCCTGGCTCTGTGCCGTCAGTGCGTCCGGCTCGGCCGGCGAGTTCCAGCCGTGGGCCGCCAAGACAGCCCCGACGCTCGCCCTCGACCGGCTCGACGGCCCTGTCGTCGCGCTTGCCGAGCTGCGCGGCCGCCCCGTCATCGTCCATTTCTTTGCGACCTGGTGCGCACCCTGCATCGAGGAGATGGCCTCGCTCGATGCGCTCGCCGCCAGGGCGAAGGACGGCACGGCCATCCTCGCGGTCAATGTCGGCGAGGTCGATGCGCGCGTGCGCACCTTCTTCCGCGACCGTCCGGTCGCCTTCCCGATCCTGCTCGATCGCGACCGCGCCATGATGAAGGCCTGGAATGTCGAGGGCCTGCCGACGAGCTTCGTGCTCGACCGGGCGCTCAAGCCGGCGCTGAAGACCGAAGAACCGCTCGACTGGACCGGCCCGGCGGTGACGGCAGCACTGGCGGCATTGTCCGTCACACGACCGGAAAACAATCAAAGGGAAGAGGAGACATCGCAATGATCAGCCGTCGCGACATGTTGAAGACCGGCGTCGCCGCTGCGGCGGCGCTCTCCGTCCCGCGCCTCGCCACCGCGCAGGATGCGCCCTTCGCGCCGAAGCCCGGTGCCTGGCGCGATTTTTCGGTGGCGACGCGCCTCGACCTGTCGGCGAACGGCAAGGCCCAAGCCTGGATCCCGCTGCCGTCGGTGCAGGAGAACGAATGGATCAAGCCCGGCAAGAACAGCTGGGAGACCAATGCGGTCTCAGCCGAGGTGGTGCGCGACCCGAAATACGGCGCCGAGCTGCTGCATGTCGTCTTCAAGGATGGCGAGAGCGCGCCGAGTGTCGAGGTCCGCAGCCGGTTCTCGCTGCGCGACCGAGCCGAGGATCTCGGCACCAGGAGCGCCGTCCCGGCCTTGAGCGCCGCCGACCGCACGCTCTATCTCGAAGCGACCGAGCTGATGCCGACCGACGGCATCGTCAAGGAGACCGCCGAGAAGGCCGCGGCCGGCAAGGCCGGCGATCTCGACCGGGCCCGGGCGATCTATGAATGGGTTGTCGCCAACACGTTCCGCGATGCCAAGACCCGCGGCTGCGGCACCGGCGATATCGCCTCGATGCTGCGCACCGGCAATCTCGGCGGCAAATGCGCCGATCTTAACGCGCTCTATGTCGCCTTGGTCCGCAGCGTCGGTATCCCGGCCCGCGACATCTACGGCATCCGCGTCGCGCCCTCGAAGTTCGGCTACAAGAGCCTCGGGGCGGGATCGGAGGTCATCACCAAGGCGCAGCATTGCCGCGCCGAGATCTGGCTCGACGGCTTCGGCTGGGTCGCGACCGATCCGGCCGATGTCCGCAAGGTCGTGCTGGAGGAGCCGCCCGGCAACAACCCAGGCGACAATCCCAAGGTCGCCGCGGCGCGGCAGGTGCTGTTCGGCGCCTGGGAAGGCAACTGGCTCGGCTATAATGTTGCGCACGATGTCGCGCTGCCAGGCTCGCAGCACAAGGTCGGCTTCCTGATGTACCCGCAGGCGGAGGTCGCCGGAGCGCTGCTCGACTGCCTCGATCCCGACACGTTCAGATACACGATCAAGTCGGCCGAACTGACGGCCTGAACGCGATCACGAGGCGAAGGCAAACCCTTCGCCCTGCCTCTGCAGGGATTTGCGATGCAGCCGGTCTATCTCGACTACAACGCCACGACCCCGGTCGCGCCCGAGGTGCTCGCGGCGATGATGCCGTTCCTGACCGGCGGCTTCGGCAATCCCTCGTCCAGCCATGCGCTCGGCCGGCAGGCACATGCCGCGGTCGAGCGTGCGCGGGCCGAGGTCGCCGGGCTGATCGGCGCGGAACCGGACGAGATCCTGTTCACCAGCGGCGGGACGGAGGCGAACAACCTGGCGATCCGGGGCTCGCTCGCCACTGATGATCACCGCGCCATCGTCACCACCGCGATCGAGCATCCGGCGACAGAGGAATGCTGCCGCTTGCACGAGGCCGCCGGCCGCGTCATCCGGCGTGTCGCCGCCGGTCCCGATGGCATCGTCCGCGCCGCCGACATGGCGAAGGCGATCGATCGGGAGGCCGGGCTGGTCACGGTCATCCTTGCGCAGAACGAGATCGGCACCGTGCAGCCGGTCGCCGACATCTCCGCCCTCGCCTGCTCCGCCGGCGCGCTGATCCATACCGATGCCGCCCAGGCCGTCGGCAAGCTGGCCGTCGATGTCCGGCAGCTCGGCGTCGACCTCCTGTCGATCGCCGGCCACAAGCTCAATGCCCCGAAAGGCATCGGCGCGCTGTTCATCCGCCGCGGCGTCGCCGTCAGGCCGCTGCTCGTCGGCGGCGGGCAGGAGCGCGGCATCCGGCCCGGCACGGAGAATGTCCCCTATATCGTCGGCCTCGGTGCCGCCTGCGCCCTGGCCGGCGAGCGCCTGACGCATCGGCGCGGCATGCTCGCGGCCTTGAGCCAAAGGCTGCTGACCGGCCTGCGCGAGACCGTGCCCGGGCTGGTGCTCGTCGGCGATCCCGAGCGCCGGCTGCCGAACACGCTGAACGTCCTCTTTCCCGGCGTCTCCGGTCGGCGCCTGCTCGAGACCTGTCCCGCGGTGATGGCCTCGGTCGGCTCGGCCTGCCATGCCGACAGCGAGGCACCCTCCGCCATCCTGACCGCGCTCGGCTTCGAGCGGGCGGCGGCGCTCGGCGCCGTCAGGCTTTCGCTCGGCTGGGACAGCACGCCCGAGGACATCGACACCGCGATCACCGAGCTTGCCGGCGCCTGGCGCTCGCTCGCATCGGTGCGCCAGAGCGCCGCCTGATTGGGAGACCCAAGAGATGAGTGAGACGATCGAGCGCGAAGCCCCTCCGCGCACCGCTGCGCCGCGCCTGACCAGCCTCGCCCATGGCGGCGGCTGCGGCTGCAAGCTCGCGCCTTCCGTGCTGCAGCAATTGCTGGCCGACCATCCGGCCGCCGGCCCCTACAAGCAACTGCTCGTCGGCACCGAGACCGGCGATGATGCCGCCGTCTGGCAGGTTGACGACGAGACCTGCGTCGTCGCGACCACGGACTTCTTCATGCCGATGGTCGACGATCCCCATGATTTCGGCCGCATCGCCGCGACCAATGCGATCTCCGACGTCTATGCCATGGGCGGCACGCCGATCATGGCCCTCGCCATCCTCGGCATGCCGCTCGACAAGCTGCCGATCGAAGTGACACGCGAGATCCTGAAGGGGGGCGCCTCGATCTGCGCCGAAGCCGGCATCCCCGTCGCCGGCGGCCATTCGATCGACGCGCCCGAGCCGATCTATGGCCTTGCCGTGATCGGCCTGCTGAAGCCGAAGAATCTGCGCCGCAACAGCGGGGCGAAGCCGGGCGATGCGCTGATCCTGACCAAGGCGCTCGGCGTCGGCATCTATTCCGCCGCCTTCAAGAAGGAGCAATTGTCGCCCGAGGCCTATGACGAGATGATCGCCTCGGTGACGCTGCTCAATCGTGTCGGCGCCGAGCTCGCCAGGGATGCCGATGTGCACGCGATCACCGACGTCACCGGCTTCGGCATCCTCGGCCACGGGCTCGAAATGGCACGCGGCTCCAATGCGACGCTGACGCTGCGATTGGCCGACCTGCCGTTCCTGTCCCAGGCCGAACGGCTCGCGCGCGACGGCCGCGTCACCGGCGCCTCGCATCGCAACTGGACGAGCTATGGCGAGGGCGTCGATCTTCCGGCCGGCCTTCCCGACTGGCAACGCCATCTCCTGACCGATCCGCAGACCTCCGGCGGGCTGCTGGTCTCCTGTGCGGCGGGACGGGCGCAGGATCTGCTCGCGCGCATCAAGGCAGCCGGTTACCCGTCGGCCCGGATCATCGGCACGGTCGCAACCGGCCCGGGCCGCGTGGTCGTGGAATGACGTGACGCCTCAAGCCTCCGCAACCTCTAGCCGGCGGCCCCAGGCATCGAAGAACTCGCCCTTGTTGAGCACCAGCCGGTCCTGATCCAGCGCCGCCTCGAGCTCGCGCAGCCGGGCACGCGCGAGCTCGTCGGGCACGAGTCCGCCGTCCTCGCGCATGGGGAAGAAGGCTGCGCCGTCCCAGCTCACGCCGGCGCCGCGCAGCAGCATGACGATATCGCCCCAGTCGAGCTCGTCGCCGACCACGTGGACGAAGGTCGAGCGCAGCGGCTCCAACCTCGGCTCGGCGATCCGGACGAGCACGATCAGCGCGGTGAAATGCCCCTTGCGGAGCATCTTCCCGAGCCAGCGCTCGAAATCCGTGCCCAGCCCCTTAGGCTTCGACACGTGGGTTCTCCGGGATGGAGCGCTCGAACAGGGCGCAGGATTCGCTGCCGGTCTGCGTCATGGCCCCTCAGTGAACTGGCGGAAGAGAATGGGAGTCGAACCCACCAGAGACCGTTTGACGGCCCCTCCCGGATTTGAAGTCCGGACGCCCCACCGGGGACGCTTCTCCTCCAGCTGGCGCCTCCGACCGCGGGCCGAACAGGTCGAGCCGTTGCCGGTTGATGCGCCTGAGATCGCCGCGGCGGATGGTGACGCCATGGCGATCGAAGAATTCCAGGATCTGGATCGCGACCTTGCGGCCATTGTCCAGCCTGTCGCGGAACTGCGCGGCGTTGAAGCCGGCGGCATCGGCCGCCGCAAGCTCGACCGCGATCCCGACCATCTCGGAAACCGTATCGCGCAGGAAGAAGTGGTCAAGCGCCACCTCATGCACGTCGCCGCGCCGGCCGGCGAGGCGGAAGAGCCGGCGGATATCCTCCTCGCGTCGGCCGAGCAGCTGGCCGATGTCGCGCACACGCGGCGGCCGGAAGCGCTCGCCGGCTCCGATCAATGGCGCGATGCGGCTCCAGAGCGCCTCCTCCTCCGGTGTCAGCCTGATCTCGTGCTCGGGCCGCCTGATCCAGGAGCCGATGACGACCAGGTCGCCAGCCGCGGCCAACTGCGACAGCGCCGCGCGGAACAGCGCGGCCGGCAGGCGCGGCTGGAGCGAGAGCCGCAAGCGCTCCAGCCCCATGCCCTGCTGGTCGGGGTTTTCAAGGTGATAGGTCTTCAGCGTCTCGACCAGCGCCAGGGAGAAGCGCTGCCAGACATCCGGCAGCATCGTCGCGGCGCCGATCCGCACCAGCCCGAGCCGCCCGGCCAGTGCTTCGGCTTGCGCCGGGCCGAGCGCGCGGTCGCGGGCGAAGGCGTCTAGATCGACATGATGCGGCGGCGCATCGAGCAGGCTGCGCAGCGCCTCGGCGTGGTCGCTACTGGCGAGGGCGACGAGTTGGGCCTGGCGTTCCGGGCTGCGGCGCTTTCGCTCCGGCGCGCGCAGGTCGAGGAAGCGGCCGCCGCCGAGCGTGCGCGAGGCGCTGGTGTCGCGCAGCACGAAGCGATCGAGCGCCGCAGCCGCGATCGGCGTCTCCAATACGAGCTGGACCAATCCGGTCGTGCCGGGCGCGACTTCGTCGCCGAGCAGGACGATGCGTGCGCCGGTTTCGCTGGAGCCATGGTGCAGTCGCACCGGCTGCCACATCGCCAGCGGCTTCTTCTCGGAGGCGAGCACCGTGAGCTCGGCATCGATCCGTGTCGCCGGCGCGTGCAGAGCGGGCGAGACGATCATGTCGCCGCGCACGATCGCGTCCTTCGAGACGTCGGGGCCGGCGAGGTTGAGCGCGCAGCGATCACCCGCCGCACCGCTTTCGGCCGGGCGGTTCTGGGCATGGATCGAACGCACGCGCGCCACGATGCCGGAGGGCGAGACCGTGACGCTGTCGCCAGCCGAAACCTTTCCGGACAGCACCGTGCCGGTGACGACCGTGCCGGCCCCGGGCAGCGTGAAGCAGCGGTCGACGGCGAGCCGAAAGGCACCGTCGCTGCGACGCAGCTGCGAGGCCTGGGCGAGCTCGCGCAGCAACTGCGCGAGCTCGTCGATGCCGTCGCCCGTGACCGTCGAAACCGGCAGGATCGGCGCGTCCGCGAATGGCGTTGCCGCCAGCAGCGCTGCGATCTCTCCCTGCGCCTCGGCGAGCCGCTCCCCCTCGACGAGGTCCGCCTTGGTCAGCGCCACCACGGCGCGTTCGATCCCGAGCAGGCGGGCGATGTCGAGATGCTCGCGCGTCTGCGGCATCACCCCGTCATCGGCCGCGACCACCAGCAGCAGGAGGTCGATGCCGGAAGCGCCGGCGAGCATGGTGTGGACCAGCTTCTCATGGCCGGGCACGTCGATGAAGCCGACGATGCGGCCATCGGATTGGGGCCAGTAGGCGAAGCCGAGCGCGATGGTGATGCCGCGCTCCTTCTCCTCCTTCAAACGGTCGGTGTCGACGCCCGTCAGCCGCCGCACCAGCGAGGTCTTGCCGTGGTCGATATGGCCGGCGGTGCCGATGATCATCGGCTCAAGCCTCCGCCGGGGCGACCGCGGCGCGCGCGGCCTTGACGAAGGGCGCGGCGAGCAGGCTGCCATTGCTTTCGGCTTCGAGCAGCAGTGCGAGCGCACGGGCCGGATCCTTGTCGACCCCCTGACCCAGCAAGGTGGCGGCGCCGAGCATCGCCATCGCGTCGGGATCGCCGGCTTCGCTGCCGCGCCGCCACCATTGCGCAGCGAGCCCGGCGTCACGCTCCACGCCGAGCGCATCGTGATGGATCATACCGAGCCGGGTCATGCTGCTGGCAACGCCGGCCTCGGCGGCAGACTGCGCCCAGCGCAGCGCTTCGGGCCGATCAGCCTCCAGCCCGGTTTCGAGCAGCATCCAGGACAGCATGTCCTGTGCCGGCGCGTCATTCTGCTCGGCGGCGAGGCGATAGAGCCGCATCGCCTCGCCATTGTCCTGCGCGATGCCCTCGCCCTTGAAATACAGGGTCGCGAGATTGCGCTGGCCGACCGGGTCACCGCTTTCGGCGGCGAGCGTCAGCCAGCTCAAGGCGAGAGCCGGATCGCGCTCGACGCCGAGCCCCTCGGCGAAGCAGGCCCCGACATTGTTCTGGGCGCGGGCAACGCCGGCATGGGCGAGCGGTCCCCAGATCGCCAGTGCGGCCGCATGGTCGCCGCGCTCGACCGCCGCAGTCGCCTCCGCCATCGCCGCGCCGATATCGGCGGGGGCGGCCTCCCCCTTGCCGAGCAGTCGGTCAAGCCAGCGCATGGCTCGCCTCCGGCTTCAGCTGGCGCAACTGGCTCGTGAAGGCCGCCTCACCCTCCAGGCAGCGCAGATCGAAGAGCAGCGCGCCTTGTGAAATCCGGCCGATCACCGGCAGGGGCAAGGAACGGAAGGCAGCGGCGAGCGCCTCGACTGCGGAGCCCGAGACCTTGCCGGCAGGCTTCAGCGCGAGCCCTGCGCTCGGCAGCGTCTCCAATGGCAGGGCGCCTGAGCCGATCTGGCTGGAGCAGTCGACGATCTCGACGATCCAGCCGGCGCCGACCGCGCCGGAGAGCGCCGGCAGCAGCCGCTCGGCCAGGGCGCGCAGCTCGGCGGCAGAGCGGGTGAACAGGCGCAATGTCGGCAGGCGCTGCGCCAGCCGGTCGGGGTCGCGATAGAGCTTCAGGGTTGCTTCGAGCGCCGCCAATCTCAGCTTGTCGAGCCGGAGCGCCCGCTTCAGCGGGTTCTTGGCGAGCTTGGCGACAAGATCCTTCCGGCCGGCGACGATACCGGCCTGCGGGCCGCCGAGCAGCTTGTCGCCGGAGAAGGTGACGAGATCGGCGCCGCCCTTGAGCGCATCCTGCACGGTCTTCTCATGGCGCAATCCCCAGCGCGCCAGGTCGACCAGCGTGCCGGAGCCGAGATCGTCGACGAAGGGGATGCCATGCTCGCGGCCGAGCTTGGCGAGCTCAGCGGGTGAGACCTCGGCGGTGAAGCCCTGGACGAGATAGTTGGAGGTGTGGACCTTCATCAGCAGCCCGGTCTGCGGGCCGATCGCCTCGGCATAATCGCGCAGATGGGTGCGATTGGTGGTGCCGACCTCGCGCAGCACCGCCCCGGCGCGCGCCATGATGTCTGGCATGCGAAAGGCACCGCCGATCTCGATCAATTCGCCGCGCGAGACGACCGCTTCGCGCTCCCTGGCGAGAGTGTTGAGCACGAGCAGCACGGCCGAGGCGTTGTTGTTGACGAGCACGGCGTCCTCGGCCCCGGTCAATTCGCGGATCAGCTCGCGCACATGCGCATCGCGCTCGCCGCGCTGGCCCGCCGCGATCTCGTATTCGAGATTAGTCGGCGCCCGCATCGCCGCGACGACAGCCTCGATCGCTTCCTCGGCCAGGAGCGCACGGCCGAGATTGGTGTGCAGCACGGTGCCGGTGAGGTTGATGACCGGGCGCTGCGAGGGTCGCTCCCGCTCCTCCAGGCTCGCCAGCGCCCGCTCGGCGATGGCCTCGACCGGAACCGCCGCCACCCCCTCGTCGCGGCGCAGGCGTTCGAGCACCTGCCGCACGGCACCGGTCGTGGCCTGCCGGCCATGGCGGGCGATCGCCAGCTCGCAATGCGGGCTGCGCAGCACCTCGTCGACCGATGGCGGGCGGAAGCGTTCGGGTCTGTTCATCAGCTCCCTCCGGGAGACAGGATGGTCAATATCCCAGCAGGAACGGGTTCACGCCGGCACGCCGCCAGCCTGCCTCGGAGACGAGGATGTCGAGCCCAAGGCTCGCGACATCGTCGGCCACGGCCTCGAGCTCGGCGTCCTTTCGCTGGTTCAGGATCTTCACATAGGTTCTGCACTCGTCACAGGTCTCGGCCTTGATCGTGTCGGCGACGCCCTCGATCGCCTGGTAGTTGATGCCCTTGGTCGAGCCGCAGGAGACGCATTTCACCCGGACATGGTTCCATTGCGCCGCGCAGAGCGAGCATTGGATGTAGCGCACCCCGTCGATATCGATCGTGGCGACGATGGTGCTCGTCACCGGCGGGCCGCCGCAGCACGGGCAGACGCCGTCGGCGACCGGCTGCGGCAGCAGCGGATCGAGCCCGGCCGTGCGCCTGGCCGCGGCCACCTGAAGCGCCGCCGCCGCGAAGATATGGTCGGCGACGGTCTCGGCCGGCACCGCGTCGCTGAGCACGGCGGCGAACATGACGCGCCGGCCCTCCTCGTCCGCGGCCTTGGCGCGGCCGAGCGCCTCACGCGCGAGCTCGGGCATCACGACCTCATCCATCAGCGCGATCAGCCGGGTGAAGCAGTCGGCCGCGGCCTTGTCCTCGGCCAGGTCCTCGCGCGGCACGAGCGGCATCGCATTGGCGGCGCGGCGGCGCTGCTCGCCAGGCGAAGGCAGCCCAGGCATATCCACCTCGCCCACCAGCCGGTCCTGCGCCCGCGCCAGCGCCGCGAGAAAGCGCAGATAAGGTTCGAGCTGATGGCCGGATGCGAGCGCCTCGAAGCGCATGGCGCGCAGGCCGAAAAGCGATCGCGGCTCGGGCAGGCGCAGGAACGGCGGCTTGTCGCGTTCGGCGATGCCGACATCCTCGAATGTCGCAAAGCCCTGGTCTTCACTCATCAGGCACAGACCTTCCGAACCGCACGGGTCACGTCGGGAAGCGAGGCGGCCCAGGCCGCCTCGCCAGTGTCTACTCGGCCGGGCGAGCGTTGTGCCCGCGCGGCGGTGTCTGCCGTTCGTCGATGACGCCCTCGCGCGCCTCGCCACGCAGCCAGAGCCGGTGATGCCGATAGGCCCAGCCGCCGGTGACCTTGCCTTCGGTCATCGCGCTCATCGTGCCGCGCACATAGAAGCCGGCATAGATGTGGACGATCACGACGAGCAGCATGGCGACCGCCGCCAGCGCATGGACGATGTGGCCGAAACGCTGCTGCTCGATGGTGAAGGTCGCGCCGAAATATTCGTACCAGATCACGATCCCGCTCACGAACAGGACGATGATCAGCAGCGTCATCAGCCAGAAAACGATCTTCTGCGCGCCATTGTACCTGCCGACCTCGGGCAGGTTCTCCTCGCGGCCGGACATCACCTCGCCGATATGCCCCATCCATCTGGTGTCGGCCTTCGTCCAGAAATTGTACCGCACCATCTGGATGAACAGGATGGTGAAGCTCGCCAGCAGCACGACGCCGAGCCAAGGATGCAGCCAGCGCGTGTTCGAGCCGCTGCCGAAGAAGCTGCTCAGGAAGAACAGCGAGGGGTGGAACAGCGCCGCGCCGCTGATCGCGAGCAGGATCAGCGAGAGCGCGGTGACCCAATGGTTGACGCGGACCCGGCCGGGATAGCGGTCGACGGTCGTGCGCGCTTCTTCACGCCTTACGGCCACGGGCGGCCTCCTCGTCGATCAGATGCTCGGCCTCGCGGTCCTCGGCGCGGCTGACGTCGTTGCGCCTGGCCACCGTCGCGTGGACGAAGGCGAAGGCGGCGGCGAAGCCGACCGCCGCCATGCCGGCATATTTGGTCAGCCCCTTCCACAGTTCGACCACCTGGCTGATCCGCGGGTTCTGCGGCAGGCCGGCATAGAGCTGCGGCTGGTCGGCGTGATGCAGCACATACATCACATGGGTGCCGCCGACGCCGGGCGGATCGTAGATGCCGGCATTCTTGAAGCCTCGCGACTTGAGATCGGTGAGCCGCGTTTCCGCGTAGTCCAGCATCGCCTTCTTGGTTCCGAATACGATCGCGCCGGTCGGGCAGGCCTTGGCGCAGGCCGGCGCCTGGCCGACCGAGACGCGGTCGGAACACAGCGTGCACTTATAGGCCTTGTGATCGGCCTGGCTGATGCGCGGGATGTTGAAGGGGCAGCCCTTCACGCAATAGCCGCAGCCGATGCAGTTCTCCGAGACGAAGTCGACGATGCCGTTGTTGTACTGGACGATCGCGCCGGGCGAAGGGCAGGCCTTGAGGCAGCCCGGATCGGCGCAATGCATGCAGCCATCCTTGCGGATCAGCCATTCGAGATTGCCGCTCTGCGGGTTCTCCCATTCGGTGAACCGCATCAGCGTCCAGGTGTTCGGCGTCAGGTCGTGCGGATTGTCGTAGACGCCCCGGTTGATGCCGATTTCCTCGCGCAGGTTGTTCCACTCCAGGCACGCCGACTGGCAGGCCTTGCAGCCGATGCACTTGGAGACGTCGATGAGCTTCGCCACCTCGAGGTCGTGGCGAACGTCGGGCGGCCGGAAATTCGTGGCCGAGATGCGGGCGAAGTCCTGACTCTGCAATCCTGCCATCGCCGCCTCCCTAGCTGACCGCCGGTCCGTTGGACGGCTCGACATTCACCAGGAACGCCTTGAACTCTGGCGTATCGGTGTTGGCGTCGCCGACGAACGGGGTGAGGCTGTTCGGGCCGAAGCCCTTGCGTGCCGCACCGGTGAAGCCCCAGTGGAGCGGGATGCCGACGACATGGACGGTCTTGCCGTCGCAGATCAGCGGCTTGATGCGCTTGGTCACCACCGCCTTGGCGTAGACCGAGCCGCGATTGGAGGAGACCTTCACCCAGCCGCCTTTCTGGATGTTCTTCTCCGCCGCGAGTTGCTCGCTGATCTCGACGAAGAACTCCGGCTGCAGCACCGCATTGACCCAGACGTGCTTGGTCCAGAAGTGGAAGTGCTCGGTCAGGCGGTAGGAGGTCGCCGCATACGGGAACTTGTCGGAAGTCCCGAGCGCGGCGAGGTCGTCCTTGAAGATGCGCGCAGCCGGGTTGCCTCGGATCTTGGGCGCCATCAGGTTGACCACCGGGCTTTCGAACGGCTCGTAATGCGCCGGGAACGGGCCGTCCCGCATCAGGCCGCGGGCGAACAGGCGGGCCGATCCTTCCGGGTTCATGATGAACGGGCCGACATCCCTCGGCTTGGCGTTCACCGCGATGTCCGGCACGTCGTATCCTGTCCAGGCCGTGCCGTTCCATTCGATCAGCTTGCGCTTGGGATCCCAGGCCTTGCCGTCGAGGTCGGCCGAGGCGCGGTTGTAGAGGATGCGCCGGTTGGCCGGCCAGGAGAAGGCCCAGTTCGAATAGGCCCCGGTATTGCCGGGATCGTTGGTGTCGCGGCGGGCCATCATGTTGCCCCGCTCGGTCCAGCAGCCGGAATAGATCCAGCAGCCGCAGGCGGTCGAGCCGTCGTCGCGCAATTGGCCGAAGGTGTCGACCTGCTTGCCCTTCTCCAGCAGCACCTTGCTCGGATCGGCCGGGTCGGTGACGGTCGAGACGACGTAGCCGTTCAGCTCCCTGGCGATCTCGTCGGGCTGCGGGTCCTGCGGATCGCGATAAGGCCAGTGCAGGTTGACGATCGGGTCGGGGAAGGCCCCGCCCTCCTTCTTGTAGAGCTCGCGCAGCCGCAGTTGCAGCTGCGCCATGATCCAGGTGTCGGTCTTCGCCTCGCCGGGAGGCTCCTGCCCCGGCCAGTGCCATTGCAGCCAGCGGCCGGAATTGACCAGCGAGCCCTCGTCCTCGGCGAAGCAGGTCGTCGGCAGCTCGAAGACCTCGGTCTTGATCGACTCCGGCTTGACGTCGTTGTGGACGCCTTCGTCCTTCCAGAAGCGCGACGTCTCCGTCTGCAGCGGGTCCATCACCACCAGGAACTTCAGCTTCGACAGCGCCGCCGTGATCTTGCCGCGGTTCGGCGCGGACAGCAGCGGGTTGAAGCCCTGGCAGAAATAGCCGTTGACCTTGCCCTGGTGCATCAGGTCGAAGGTGCGCAGCATGTCGTAGCCGGACACGTCGAGCTTCGGCAGCCACTGATAGGCGAAGTCGTTCTCCGCCGTCGCCGCCGGGCCCCACATCGACTTCAGGAAGCTCACCATGAACTTCCTGTAGTTCTGCCAATAGCTCATCTGGTTCGGCCGCAGCGGCTTGAAGCCGCGCGTCGACATATAGGCGGCGAAATCGGGCTCCCTGTCCTTCGGGATCGCCAGATAGCCCGGGATCAGGTCCGACATCAGGCCGATATCGGTCAGCCCCTGGATGTTGGAGTGGCCGCGCAAGGCGTTCATGCCGCCGCCGCGCACGCCGATATTGCCGAGCAGCAACTGCACCATCGCCATGGTGCGGATGTTCTGCGCGCCCTTCGAGTGCTGGGTCCAGCCGAGCGCGTACATCGACGTCATCGTTTTGTCGCGCGCCGAGCACTCCGAGATCATCTTGCAGATCGCCAGGTACTTGTCCTTGGGCGTGCCGCAGATGCGCTCGACCATTTCCGGCGTATAGGCCGCGACATGCTGCTTCAGCAGCTGGTAGACGCAGCGCGGATTCTGCAGGGTCTCGTCGACCTGCACATAGCCGTCCGGACCGAGCTCATATTCCCAGCTGGCGCGGTCGTAGTCGCGCTTGGCCTCGTCATAGCCCGAGAAAAGGCCGTCCTGATAGCTGAAGCCGTCCTTCACGATATAGGGCGCGTTGGTGAAGGCGCGCACATAGTCGTGCTGGATCTTGTCGTTCTCGATGCAGTACTTGATCACCCCGAGCAGGAAGGCGATGTCGGTGCCCTGCCGGATCGGCGCATAGAAATCCGCCACCGAGGCCGTGCGCGTGAAGCGCGGATCGACGACGATCAGCTTGGCGCCACGCTGGGCCTTCGCCTCAGTGACCCATTTGAAGCCGCACGGATGCGCCTCGGCGGCGTTGCCGCCCATGACGATGACGAGGTCGGTGTTCTTGATGTCCGTCCAGGAGTTGGTCATCGCACCGCGACCGAATGTTGGGGCCAGACTGGCCACCGTCGGTCCGTGTCAAACGCGCGCCTGGTTGTCGAACGCCAATATCCCGAGACTTCGCACCGTCTTGTAGGTCAGGAAGGCGGTTTCGTTGGTGGTCGCCGAAGCGGCCAGGAAGCCGGTGGTCAGCCAGCGGTTGACGGTCACCCCGTCCTGGTTGGTCGCGACGAAGTTCTTGTCGCGATCGTCCTTCATCAGCCGGGCGATTCGATCGAGCGCCTCGCTCCAGCCGATGCGGCGGAACTCCCGTTCGCCGGGGCCGCGATATTGCGGGAACTTGGTGCGGGTCTCGGCATGGACGAAGTCGAGCAACGCCGCGCCCTTGGGGCAGAGCGTGCCGCGATTGGTCGGATGATCCGGATCGCCCTCGATATGGACGACGGCGGCATGGGCGTTCTTGGACTTGTCGCCCAGGCTGTACATGATGACGCCGCAGGCGACGGAGCAGTACGGACAGGTGTTCCGCGTCTCGGTGGTCTGCGCCAGCCTGAACGGGCGCACCGCCTGGGCGAGCGCCTCTTCCGGCCCGCCGAAGCCGAGTGCAGCGATGGCCGAGCCGGCCAATCCGGCCCCTCCCGCTGCTAAAAATTGGCGGCGTGATAGCTCCTTCAGCATCTCATACCTCCCAGAGGGCGCATGTCGCCATTCTCTCAATTTGGAATAGTGAGACTCTGGGAGTCCGGCGTCAAGGCGACACTTTGGCAGGTGCGCCTAAACAATGGTATGCGGTGCGATGGAACGGCACAGGGGCAATACTGCACTGCAACAAAACTGTATTGCGGCGCTCACGGCCCAGGCAAAATGGCGCCACTGACTTGGCAGACCGTCTTCAGTTCTGAAGACCGCGCAGTGACTATTCCGCTGGGGACGGGATGATGACCCTATAAAGTCTGCTGAGAGACCGGTCTCAAATAGTCGGCTCGACATCAACGTCGCCCTCCTGAGGTCGATGCGAATCCCGAACAGACATGGTCCCGAGTCGCGACGAGCTGCCCTCCCCCGCCTCCTCTGCGTTTTGAGAGGCTGGCTTTCATTCTCGCTGGCTGCTGGGCGCGGTCCGGCAGGCCTAACTTGCTCCCATCACGGCGCGCCCCTCTGCGTCGCCGCTAGATTAACGAGGAGAGCAAACATGTCCGACACATTGGGAACTGCCGTCGTCACCGGCGCATCGAGCGGCATCGGGGCGGTCTATGCCGACCGTCTGGCCAGGCGGGGCTATGATCTCGTCCTGGTCGCACGCAGCGCCGACAAGCTGGCCGCCGTCGCCGAGCGGATCGGCGCCAAGACCGGCCGCAAGGTCGACATCCTGCCTGCGGATCTGGCCAACGCCTCGGATCTCGCCCGCGTCGAGGCCTTCCTGCGGGAGACCCCGGACATCACCCTGCTCGTCAACAATGCCGGCCTCGGCGGCGCGCTGAAGCTCGTCGACTCCGATGTCGACAAGATGACCTCGCTGATCGCGCTCAACGTCACGGCGCTGACCCGCCTGACCTATGCGATCGTCCCGCAGTTCATCGCCCGCCGCGCCGGGACGATCGTCAACCTCGCCTCGGTCGTCGCCATCAACCCCGAACTGCTGAACGGCGTCTACGGCGGCAGCAAGGCCTTCGTCCTCGCCTTCAGCCAGAACCTGCAGCACGAACTCGCCGGCACCGGCGTCACCGTGCAGGTCGTGCTGCCCGGCGCGACCGCGACCGAGTTCTGGGCGATCGCAGGCCGCCCCATCGAGCATCTTCCGAGCGAGATCGTGATGCGCAGCGAGGACCTCGTCGACGCCGCCCTCACCGGCCTCGACCGCGGCGAATTCGCCACCATCCCCTCGCTGCAGGACGGCGCGCTCTTCGACGCCTACGAAGCCGCCCGGCAGGCGATGGTCGGCAAGCTCTCGGTGGCCAGCCCCGCCCCCCGCTATCGCGCCGCGGCCTGACCGTCGGGCCAGGCGACCACGGCATCGAGGACGAGGTGTTTGGACAATGACCAAGTTCTATCTCGAGGATCTCCACGCGGGGCAGACATTCGTCAGCGGCTCGCATGAGCTCGACGAGCAGCAGATCAAGGCTTTCGCCAGCGCCTTCGATCCGCAGCCGTTCCACCTCGACCATGAGGCGGCGAAAGACACGCTGTTCGGCGGCCTCGCCGCCAGCGGCTGGCATACCGCTGCGATCACCATGCGCCTGAACGTCGAGTCGGGCCTGCCGCTCGCCGACGGCATCATCGGCGCCGGCGGCGAGATCCAGTGGCCGGCCCCGACGCGTCCGGGCGACATCCTGCATGTCGAGAGCGAGGTGAAGGAGATCGTGCCCTCGCGCTCGCGCCCCGATCGCGGGATCGCCACCATCGTCAGCAGGACGCTCAACCAGCGCGGCGACGTCCTGCAGATCCTGACCGCGAAGCTGGTCGTCTACCGCCGGCTCGCGGCCTGAGCGAGCGGATGCCCCCCGGTCAGCCGTCGCGTGGGGCAGCGGCGAGGTCTCTCAAGGCCCGCCGCAATCGCGGCACCATCCAGTCGATGAACACCCGCACCTTGAGCGGCAGAAGGCCCTGACGCGCATAGATCAGGTGGACCGGGAAGAGCTGTCCCTCATAGGCGTCTAACAGGGCAACCAGCGCGCCCGATCGCAGGTCCCCGGCGACCTGATGGCGGGGAGCGCGGATGATGCCGGCCCCGCGCAAGGCGGCGGCAAGGGCTGCGGTGGCCGTGTTCGCCCGGATCCGGACATCCGGCTGCACGTCCAGCCTGAGACCGTCCCGATGATAGGTCCAGCCCGGCTGGCTGATATGCCCGAAAACCACGCCGTCATGGCCGGCGAGGTCCTCCGGCCGCGCCGGATGGCCCTTGCGCTTCAGATAGTCCGGGCTGGCGCAGGTCACGAAGCCGAACTCGCCGAGCTTGACCGCATGAAGCGTGCCGTCCGCAAGCTCGCCCAGCCTGATGCCGACGTCGACATGTTCGTCGACCAGGTTCACGGCGCGGTCGAGGCAGAGCACGTTCAGCCTGATCCGCGGATGCTCGGTCAGGAAATCATAGGCGAGCGGCAGCACGTGGTCATGGCCGAACGAGATCGGCATGGTGACGGTCAGGACGCCGCGTGGCTCCTCGTATTCGCCCGAGGCCCGCTGCTCGGCGTCATCGAGCTGCGCCATGATCTGGCGGGCGGCCTCGACATAGTCGCGCCCCGCATCGGTAAGCTGGATATTGCGGCTGGTCCGGACCAGGAGGCGCGTGCCGAGATGGCGCTCGAGCTCCGCGACCTTCCGGCTGACGCTCGGCAGCGGCGCGTTCAGCTTGCGGCTGCCGGCCGACAAGCTGCCGGCATCGACCACCGCCAGCAAAACCTGCATCGCATCGAAGCGGTCCATCTGAGCCTGACACCTTTGCGCTGTGATGACCGTCAGATCGCAGCAAAGCGCCGATCAGACACTGCGCGGCGATATGAACCGTCTATTGGATTGGCCCGATTCCGCTTCAATGCAAGGCTCGTCCTGGCTGTCCTTGCGCATAGTCGCTCACGCTCCGAAACCGCCATCGATGGTCTGCATCGAGCCTGTGATCATCGCGCCATGGGGGCCGGCGACATAGGCTGCGAGTTCGGCGATCTCGTCGGCCCGGGCATGGCGCTTGATCGCCATGAAGCTGTGCATCGTCGCCGCCATCGGCCCTTCGGCCGGGTTCATGTCGCTGTCGGTCGGGCCGGGCTGAATGCTGTTCACGGTGATGCCGCGATTGCCGAAGTCGCGGGCGAGGCCGCGCACCATTCCCTGCATCGCCGACTTGGTCAGGGCGTAGGCGGCGCCGCCCGCGAACGGCATCCGGTCGGCATTGACCGATCCGATCACGATGATCCGGCCATTGTCTTTCATCGTCCGGGCCGCCTCGACCGAGGCGTGATAGGGCGCCCGGACATTGACGTCGATCATCCGGTCGACGCTGTCGGCATCGAGGGTCAGGGGATCGCCCAGCACCAGCGTGCCGGCATTGATGACGAGCACGTCGAGCGCGCCGCGGCCGGCAACCGTCGCGATCAGCTCCGCCCGGTTGACGCTGTCGGCGCGGATCGCCTCGGCGCCGGTCTCGGCCGCCAGCGCGTCCGCCGCATCCTTCGAGCCGGCATAGGTGAAGGCGACCCTGCCGCCCCCCTTGGCGAAGCGCCGCACGATCGCAGCCCCGATCCCGCGGCTGCCGCCAAGGACCAGCACATTCTTTCCGGTGAAATCAGTCATGACCCGTCTCCAGACCTGTCGCGCGGCACCCGTGCCTTCTGGACCGACAGATGCGCCCGGGATATTGTTCGGGCTAGTCGGATAACTCCGAAATTTAACGCCGGATTTTCCGAACGATGAAGTTCGACGGAATCGCCGCTTTCGTCGCCACGGCCGAAGCCGGCTCGATCAGTGCGGCGTCGCGGCGCCTCGGCCTGGCCAAATCCGTCGTCAGTGAGCGCCTGGCCGAGCTCGAACGTTCCCTCGGCAACCGGCTGATCCAGCGGACGACCCGCAAGCTCTCGCTGACCGAGGGCGGGCACATGTTCCTGCCGCGGGCCCAGCGCATCCTGCGCGAGGCGCAGGAGGCTTCGGCTGAGCTCGCGGCGCGCAGCGGGACATTGGCGGGCCCGCTGCGGCTATCGGCTCCGGTCAGCTTCGGCATCCTCCATCTCGGCCCCGCCTTGAATACGTTCATCGCGCAGCATCGCGAGATCGACGTCTCGCTGGAACTCGACGATCGTTTCGTCGACGCGATGGCCGGAGGCTTCGACGCGGTTCTCCGGCACGGCGCCGTCGGCGATACCCGGCAGATCGCCAGGAGGCTGGCGGTCAGCCGCCGCTTGCTGGTGGCCTCCCCGGCCTACCTGGCAGAGCACGGCAATCCGCGCTCCCTCGCCGAGCTCGCCCAGCATCGCGGCGTTCTCTATGCGAACCGCGAGGGCGACTGGCGGTTCGCGACGGGGCATGGCTGGTCGGTGGTCCGGCCGAAGGCCGCGCTACGGGTCAACAACGGCCTCGTCATGCGCGATGCCGCCGCCGCGGGCCTGGGGATCGCGCTGCTGCCGACCTTCCTGCTGCACGGCAGCGTCACGAGCGGCACACTGGTGCCGCTCGATGTCGGAGCCGAAAGCGAAGGCGCGGAGTTGTTCATCACCTATGCCCGCGATCACGGCGCTTCGGCGAAGATCCGCGCCTTGGCCGACAGCCTGCGCCGCAGCTTCGGGGATCCGCCCTACTGGGATCGCTGGGACTGATCGGCGCGGGCGCACGGCCCGTTTCCAGGGCTCGAGGTCCCCTCAAAAGAGCGGCGCCCGGTTTGATCCGGGCGTGGCCAGAGAATGGACAGCGTCGGCAAGCGGAGGAAGTCTGAGCGATTTTCATCAGCAAGACCTCGTCGAATTCTGCGAAGCCTCGACAATGAAAGCGCGGGGCCGCGAGGACATGCGGCTGAACCGCCGTTTCTGGAGGATGGCGAAGACAGGCTGGACAACGAGGCCCGGATTCGCTCCGGGCCTCGCGCAGGAATCAGTAGTCCATACCACCAGCCGGCATCGCCGGCGCCGCTTCCTTCTTCGGCAGCTCGGCGATCATCGCCTCGGTGGTGATCAGCAGGCCGGCGACCGAAGCCGCGTCTTGAATCGCCGTGCGCACGACCTTGGTCGGATCGATGATGCCGGCCTTGACCAGATCGCCATAAGTTCCCGTCTGTGCGTCATAGCCCTGGTTGTAGTCGCTCGCCTCCAGCAGCTTGCCGACAATCACAGCGCCGTCATCGCCGGCGTTCTCGACGATCTGCTTGGCCGGAGCTGCAATTGCCTTGCGGACGATCTCGACCCCGGTCTTCTGGTCGTCATTGACGGGCGCCAAGCCCTCCAGCGCCTTGATCGCCCTTAGCAGAGCGATACCGCCGCCCGGCAGGATGCCCTCCTCCACCGCGGCGCGGGTGGCGTTCAGAGCATCGTCGACGCGGTCCTTCTTCTCCTTGACCTCGACCTCGGTCGCGCCGCCGACGCGGATGACCGCGACGCCGCCGGCGAGCTTGGCCAG
>PNLY01000029.1 GCA_013823325.1 Methylobacterium sp. | reverse complement strand
CGGCGCAGCGAGTTCTTGCCGGCCCCGTCCGGCTCGCCCCAGGCGCCATAGCCCTTGAAGGTGCGCACCGGCGACCAGTCCGGCATGGCCGGCGGCGGGGTGCTCTCGTCGGCGCTGGCGAAATCGCGGGCACCGTAGACGATCCTGCCGCCGACGACGGTGAGGTCGGCCGTGATGAACGAGATCTCGTCCTCCGGGCAGGCGAAGAAATCGCGGTCGGGCACGATCAGATCGGCGAACTGGCCGACGGCGATCCTGCCCTTCTTGCCCTCCTCGTTCGAGAACCAGGTGACGTTCTCGGTCCACATCCGCAAAGCCGTCTCGCGGTCGAGGCAGTTGCGCTGCGGCGTCAGGCGTAGGCCGCCAACGGTCTTGCCGGTGACCAGCCAGGCGAGCGCGACCCAGGGGTTGTAGGAGGCTACGCGGGTGGCGTCGGTGCCGGCCGAGGTCTTGACGCCCTTCTCAAGCAGCCGCGCCACCGGCGGGGTCGCCTCGGCGGCGGCGGCACCATAGCGCTCGACGAAATACTCGCCCTGATAGGCCATGCGGTGCTGCACGGCGACGCCGCCGCCGAGCGCGGCGATGCGGTCGATCGAGCGCTCCGAAATGGTCTCGGCATGGTCGAAGAACCAGTTCAGGCCCTTGAGCGGCGTGTCCTTGTCGACTTTCTCGAAGACGTCGAGGGCGCGCGAGATCGTCTCGTCATAGGTCGCGTGCAGGCGCCAGGGCCAGCGGTTCTCGGCGAGGATGCGCACCACGCCTTCGAGATCGCCCTCCATCTCGGGCGGCATGTCCGGGCGCGGCTCGCGGAAATCCTCGAAATCGGCAGCGGAGAAGACCAGCATCTCGCCGGCGCCGTTATGGCGGAAATAATCGTCGCCTTGCTTGTACTTGGAGGTCTTCGTCCAGTTGAGGAAGTCCTCCTTCTCCTGCTTCGGCTTCTGCGTGAACAGGTTGTAGGCGAGGCGGATGGTGAGCTGGTTCTCGTCGGCGAGCCTCTGGATGACGGCGTAGTCGTCCGGATAGTTCTGGTAGCCGCCGCCGGCATCGATCGCGCCGGTGACGCCGAGCCGGTTGAGCTCGCGCATGAAATGCCGGGTCGAGTTGACCTGGTAGTCATGTTGAAGTTGAGGCCGCCGCGGATGATGTGAAGGTGGTTGTCGATCAGGCCCGGCAGCGCGCTGCGGCCCTTGAGATCGATGACCTTCGTGTTCGATCCGGCATGGGCCATCACCTCCGCCTGCCCGCCGACCGCGAGGAACTTGCCGTCCTTGACCGCGACCGCGCTGGCGGTCGGCTTGCTTCGGTCGAGCGTGGTGAAACGGCCGTTGCTGAAGATGAGATCGGCGGTCATCGCTGGAGTTCCGCTCGGCTGGGGCTGGCCCTGGGCCAGGGCTGAGGAGGCAAGGCCCGGGAAAGCCAGGCCGCCTAGGATCGTACGCCGTGTCGGCATCAGCTGCGCTCCCTTTCCGTATCCGTGATCGCCTCAGCCGGCGGCTTGCCGCCGCGGGGCAGATGGCCGAAGACATGCGGCTTGACGTGGTGCTGCCAGGACTACGTCGCGGGCTCCTTCACCCAGATGGCGCGCAGCAGCGGCGGCAATTGCTCGCCAATCAAGATGCCGAGCAGGCCGATCAGCGCCACGACCGGCGGCGCTGGCGAGCGCACGCTGATCAGGCTGTAGATGACGCCGACCAACAGACCGGCGCCGAGCGACATCAGGTAGATCTTCATCGTCGAACGCTCCGCCCAGAGGCACGAGACCCTCAACCCCGGAAGGCTGTCACGCCCCGGAAGCTGGCCGCCGAGCCGCGCGATGTCTTGTCCGTTTCAACGATTCCTTGCCGGAATTCGCGGAGGCGAGCTAGCGCGCCCGTGACAAGACCAGGCCTGTTCCCCCGCCTCCTGCAGCCGCTCGCAGATACAACCGACCGCGCCGCCCTCAGCGCAACGCTTGCGTCGACCCCCGCAGGATCAGCTGGGCCGGCATCAATCTCGCACAGATCTCGGCGTCGGGATCGGCCAACCGCTCCAGCAGCAGCCGGGCCGCGGCTTCGCCCATTTGCGCATGCGCGATCCGCACCGTCGTCAGCGGCGGCGCGATCATGTCGACCAGCGGCATGTCGTTGTGGCCGACGATCGAGATGTCGTGCGGGCAGGACAGCCCCCGCCGCGCCAGCTCCAGATAGGCGCCGAGCGCGAGCAGGTCGTTGCTGGCCGCGATCGCGGTCAGGCCGGGGGCGGCGTCGAGCAGCGCGGCGGTCGCTGCCTGCCCTTCCGCGCGGCTATAGGCCCGGGCGACGGTGATCGCCGTGGGATCGAGTCCCGCTGCCCGCATCGCCGCCTCGAAGCCCTGGCGACGCAGCACGCCGGTCGAGAGCCCATCGGGGCCGGCCAGATGCCCGATCCGGCGATGGCCGAGGCCGACGAGATGCTCGACCGCGAGCCGCATGCCGCAGATGTCGTCCGAGACGACGCTCGAGGCCCGGGGCAGATCCTCGGCGCGATTGACTAGTACCGTCGGCACGCCCGCGTCGAGGCAGACGGTGAGGACGGAATCGCTGCGCCGCGCGGTAGCGAGCACCAGCCCGTCGACGCGCCGCGCGATCAGCTCCTCGACGATCGCGGTCTGGCGCGCGGCATCGGTGCCGCCATCGGCGACCAGCATCGAGTAACCGGCCTCGGCCAGCGCCGCGCCGACGCCGTCGAGGATCGGCGCGAAGACCGGGTTGGCCAGATCGGGCAGCACGACGCCGACCAGGCGCGAACGCCCCGTCCGCAGCGAGGCTGCGATCGCGTCGCGGCGATAGCCCTGCCGCAGCGCCTCCGCCCGCACCTTCTCGACGACCTCAGGCGAGATCCGATGCGCCTGCGCCGGATCAAGGGCGCGCGCCGCCGTCGAGCGATGCACCCCCGCCGCCTCGGCGATCGACTGCAGGGTCGCCCCGCGAGCGACCGCGGATGCCGCTGATTTCATTGAGATTCCAAGATCGTCATCGCGAGTGGGAGCTAACCATGATTCAGCTCGCTTGACAATGTGCAATCGATCGCATAATTCTTCATGCAATCGATCGCACAGCGCATACTCGCCAGCAGCGACGGAGGAAACGAGCCATGGCAGCGAAGGCAGCAGCCGTGGGAGCGGAGCCGAAACTCCGCTCCCACATCATCGAGGATCAGGACGCGGTCACGCCGGTGGTGCTCGACGCGATGTCGCGGGCACCGAACGCCCGCCTCAGGGAGGTGATGGCGTCCTTCGTCCGGCACATGCACGCCTTCGCCCGCGAAGTCCGGCTGACCGAGGACGAGTTCGAACTCGGCCTCGACGCCCTCAACCGGATCGGCCAGGCGACGAACGACAGCCACAACGAGGCCGTGCTGTTCTCGGACGTGATCGGCTTCTCGACGCTGGTCTGCCTGTTGAACAACGGCCAGAACGGCGCGACCGAGACGGCCGCGGCCCTGCTCGGTCCGTTCTGGCGGATGCATTCGCCGGCGACCGCCAATGGCGGCTCGATCATCCGCTCGCCGACGCCCGGGCCCGCCCTCTTCGCCAATTGCCGGGTCACCGATCCGCAGGGGCGCCCGCTCGCCGGCGTCGAGATCGACGTCTGGCAGGCCTCTCCGGTCGGGCTCTACGAAAACCAGGACCCGGAACAGGCCGAGATGAACCTGCGCGGAAAGTTCACTACCAGCGCCGAAGGCTGCATTTCGTTCCGCTCGGTGAAGCCGGCCGGCTATCCGGTCCCGACCGACGGCCCGGCGGGCGAGTTGCTGCGAGCCCAGCGGCGCCATCCCTACCGGCCGGCCCATCTGCACTTCCTCGGCTACAAGCCGGGCTACAAGACCCTGATCACCCAGGTCTTCGTCGACGACGACCAGCATCTGGAAAGCGACGTCGTCTTCGGCGTGACCCGCCATCTCATCGGCGACTTCCGACTGGGCGAAGGCCCGGCGCCCGAGCCCGATGTCGAGGGTCCCTGGTACCTCTTCGACTACGTCTTCGTGATGGAGCCCGGCGAAGCCAAGCTGCCGGTGCCGCCGATCCGCTGATCCCTCCCGATCCGCCGCCTCATTTGCCCTTCTCACAGACAGGGATCGCCATGTCGCATCTCGCCCAGCCTGATACTGCCGCAGCCCGGCCCCGTTACCCGCGCTCCCTCGACGGCAAGGTCGCCCTCGTCGTCGGCGGCGCCGGGGCGATCGGCGCCGCCACCAGCCGCATGCTCGCCGCAGCCGGCGCGACCATCGCCGTCACCCATCTCGACAGCGAGCGCGATACCCAGGCCGCCAAGGCGTTGATCGCCGAGCTCGGCGACGGTCACGCCGCCTTCATCGCCGACGTCGCGAACACCCCGTCGCTGATTGCCCTGCGCGATGCCATCCAGGCCCGCTATGGCCGGCTCGACATCCTGATCAACGCCGCCGGCTACACCAAGCCGGTCCCGCATGCCGATCTCGACGCGCTCACCGACGAGCTGATCGACCGGATGCTGCAGGTCAACTGGCGCGGCCAGTTCGCCACCATCCGCACCTTCGCGCCAATGCTGAAGGCCTCGGGCGACGGGCTGGTGGTCTCGATCTCCTCGATCGCCGCCTTCACCGCCGTCGGCTCCTCGATCGCCTATTGCGCCGCCAAGGCCGGTATCGACGTGATGACCAAGGCGCTGGCCCGCGTGCTGGCGCCGGAGGTCCGGGTGCTGGCGGTCTCGCCGGGCGTGGTCGACACCGAGTTCGTCCCCGGCCGCGGCGCCGACTTCAACGACAAGGTCAGCGCCTCGACGCCCCTGAAGCGCATCGGCGCGGCCGACGACATCGCCGCCGCCATCACCGCCTGCGCCACCATGCTCGGCTACTCGACCGGACACATCGTCCAGGTCGATGGCGGCCGCGCGCTCTGAGGGAAAAGCAGCATGCGCGCCCCGCTCCCCAAGGTCTTCATCACCTGCGCGATCACCGGCAATCTGACCAAGCCGGAGCAGAGCCCGCATCTGCCGATCACGCCGCAGCAGATCGCCGAGTCCGCGCTCGAAGCGGCGAAGGCCGGCGCCGCGATCGCCCATATCCATGTCCGCGATCCCGGCAGCGGCCGGCCCTCGATGGAGCTGTCGCTCTACGAGGAGGTGGTCGCGCGCATCCGCGCCGGCAATCCCGAGCTGATCATCAACCTGACGACCGGACCGGGCGGACGCTTCGTCCCCTCGGAGCGGGACCCGAAGGTCGCCGGCCCCGGCACGACGCTGATGGTGCCGGAGGAGCGCGTCGCCCATGTCGCGGCGCTCCGGCCCGACATCTGCACGCTCGACCTCAACACCATGAATTCCGGCGGCGAGGTCGTGATCAACACGCCCGCCAATGTCCGCCGCATGGCCAAGGTGATCAGCGAGGCCGGGGTGCGCCCCGAGATCGAACTGTTCGACTCCGGCGACATCGCCCTGCTGAACGACCTGATCAAGGACGGCACGCTGCAGCCGAAGCCCCTCACCTCCTTCGTGATGGGCGTGCGCTACGGCTTCCAGCCTTCTCCGGAAACCGTGCTCTATGCCCGCGGCCTTCTACCCGAAGGCGCGCTCTTCACCGCGATCGGCATTGGTCGCTCCGCCTTCCAGAGCGTGGCGCTGTCCTATCTCGCCGGCGGCCATGTCCGCGTCGGGCTGGAGGACGGCGTCTATATCGACCACGGCGTCCTCGCCCCGTCCAACGCCGCGCTGGTCGAAAAAGCCCGCCGCATCGTCGAGGACCTCGGCGGCGCGATCGCCACGCCGCAGGAAGCCCGCGCCCTCATCGGCCTGCCCGACCGCGCCGCCGGCGCGAAACGGGTGGCCTGACCTCTCATCGGAAGCGAACCGCGATGTCCCCTGCCAGCGAAGCCCTCGTTCGAGAAGCACAAGCCGCCCGTCCGCAGACCGTGCGCGGCCTGCGGCTCCACGCCAAGGCCGCGACTTATGCCGAGATCGCGCTGCCGATCGAGGAGCGTCCCTTACGCCCGCTCGCGGCCGATGAAGTGCTGGTCGAGATCCAGGCCGCGGCGGTCAACCCGTCCGACGCCAAGGCCGCGACCGGGCTGATGCCCTATGCGGTGTTCCCGCGCACCCCGGGCCGTGACTTCGCCGGCACGGTGGTCGCCGGTCCCACCAGCCTGATCGGCAAGCAGGTCTTCGGCTCCTCCGGCGATCTCGGCATCCGCCAGGACGGCGCCCAGGCGAGCCATCTGATCGTCGAGGCGCAGGCGGTGGTCGAGGTCCCTGCCGGGGTGAGCGTCGAGGAGGCCGCCGGGATCGGCGTGCCTTTCGTCACCGCCTGGGAAGGCTTGCGCCGTGCCGGCCTGCCCAAGGCGGGCGAGACCGTGCTGATCCTCGGCCTCAACGGCAAGGTCGGCCAGGCCGCCGCGCAGATCGCGAGCTGGCGCGGCGCCAAGGTGATCGGCGTCACGCGCCGCGAGGAGCCCTATGCCGGCCATGCCAGCGCGCCGGTCGAGGTCATCTCCGCCGCCGACACCGATGTCCCGGCCCGCGTGCGCGAACTGACCGGCGGCAAGGGTGCCGACATCGTCTTCAACACGGTTGGCGATCCCTTCTATGAGATCGGCCAGAAATCCATGGCGGTCGGCGGCCGGGCGATCTTCATCGCCGTGATCGACCGCTTCGTCACCTTCGACATCCTCGCCTTCTACAAGGGCCGCCACACCTATGTCGGCATCGACACGATCGCGCTGAGCTCGATCGAGACGGGTGCGATCCTGCGCGATCTGGCGCCGGGCTTCGCCGGAGGCTTCCTGAAGCCTTTCCCGATCAAGCCGAGCGCGATCTACCCGCTCGCCGACGCCCATGCCGCCTATCAGGCCGTGATGGGCTCCTCGCGCGACCGCGTCGTGCTGGTGCCGGGAGCCTGACCAACATGCACACCGTCCGCTTCGACGAGGCTCCGGCCTATGACGCCCCCGGCCATGCGCTGATGAAGATGGTACGGCTCCAGGGCCGCGAGGCCGGCCCGACCGACACGGTCTGGCTCGGCGTCTCGACCATCGCACCCGGCGGTGGCACGACGCTCGACGCCTCCGGGGTCGAGAAGATCTATGTCGTGCTCGACGGCGAGGTCGCCCTGTCGAACGGGCGGGACGAGGTCAAGCTGAGGCGCTGGGATTCCTGCCGGATCGCCCCCGGCGAAGGCCGCCAGCTCCGCAACGACACCGACCAGGAAGCCTCGATCCTCCTGATCATGCCGCTCCCGCCAACGCCGCCGGCCTGACGCCAGCGACAGCAGACGCCG
Source organism: Methylobacterium sp. (assembly GCA_013823325.1). GTDB lineage: Bacteria > Pseudomonadota > Alphaproteobacteria > Rhizobiales > Beijerinckiaceae > Allobosea > Allobosea vestrisii. Next base: position 46,089 of record PNLY01000029.1, on the reverse strand, counting down.
ACCGCCTACCCCCGAGAACCACAGCAAGACGCAGGCGAAACTCCGCCCGCGCCGGCGCCGTCGTGCGCCGAGGGAGGATCAAATGGCTGCAGCTCACCCGACACCCCGGCCGGCCAAACGCTGGTACAACATCCTTTACGTCCAGGTGCTGATCGCGATCGCTTTGGCCATCGTGCTCGGCCATGTCTGGCCGGCGATCGGCGTCGAGATGAAGCCACTCGGCGACGGCTTCATCAAGCTCATCAAGATGGTGATCGCGCTGATCATCTTCTGCACGGTCGTCTCCGGCATCGCCGGCATGAACGACATGAAGAAGGTCGGCCGCGTCGGCGGCAAGGCGCTGCTCTATTTCGAGGTGGTCTCGACGCTGGCGCTCGCCATCGGCCTCATCGTCGCCAACGTCGTCAGGCCTGGCGCCGGCTTCAACGCCCATCCTTCCGCGCTCGACGCCAAGGCGGTCCAGGCCTATGCCGGCAAGGCCGCCGAACAGTCCGTGACCGAGTTCCTGCTCAACGTCATCCCCAACACCGTCGTCGACGCCTTCGCCAAGGGCGACATCCTGCCGGTGGTGCTGATCTCGATCCTGTTCGGCTATGTGCTCTCGCATCTCGGCGAGCGCGCCAAACCGGTCCGCGAGGTCATCGACGCCGGCGCGCATCTCGTCTTCGGCGCGATCAACGTGATCATGAAGCTTGCTCCGATCGGCGCCTTCGGCGCCATGGCCTTCACGATCGGCCGCTACGGGGTGGGCTCGCTTGGCCCGCTCGCCTTGCTGATCGCGACCTTCTACCTGACCAGCCTGATCTTCGTCCTGGGCGTGCTCGGGATCATCGCCCGCTGGGCCGGCTTCAGCATCCTGAAGTTCCTGGCCTACATCAAGGAAGAGATCCTGATCGTGCTCGGCACCTCCTCCTCCGACTCGGCACTACCGAGCCTGATGGAGAAGCTAGAGCGCGCCGGCTGCTCCAAGCCGGTGGTCGGGCTGGTCGTGCCGACCGGCTATGTCTTCAACACCGACGGCACCTCGATCTACATGACTCTGGCGGCGCTGTTCGTAGCGCAGGCGACCAACACCGACCTGTCCCTGCACCAGCAACTCGCGATCTTCGCGGTGGCGATGCTGACCTCGAAGGGTGCATCCGGCGTCACCGGCGCCTCCTTCATCGCCCTGGTCGGCACGCTCTCCGTCGTCCCGGCGATTCCCGTCGCCGGCATGGCGCTGATCCTCGGCATCGATCGCTTCATGAGCGAGGCCCGCGCCCTGGTGAACATGATCGGCAACGGCGTCGCGACGGTGGTGATGGCCCGCTGGGAGGGCGAGCTCGACCAGGCCAGGCTGGACGCCGCGCTGTCGGGAGCCCCGCTCCCCCTCGCCGAGGACGAGCCCCTGGCCTCAGCGGTGCCGCACCAACTGGTCGGCGTCGCGGCCCAGCCCGGCCAGGCTTGAGCCGCCGGGAGGTGAGCGGGAGCTCGTTCGAACAAAGCTCACGGGCAGGCCGGACGACATCGTCCCGGCCTGGCTTGCGCCGGGCCGCCTCGCTCTCCGTTATCGCCCTGCCGTCCGCAAGGCGAGATCGAGCAGCGCCCCGCCGTTCAATCCGTCCAGCATGCTGAAGTGATGCCCGGCGCAGATCAGCGGCTCAGGCGCCTGCCAGGCTGCCGCCAGCCCCGCCGATTGGCGCTTGAACGCCTCGGTCTCTCCCTGCCCGACGGCGAAGCCGAGGCGCGTACCGGCGCGGCGCGGTTGGCCGAGGGGACTGAGGCGCACGGCGCGCTCGCCATCGTCGAGGCCAAGCAATCGCCCGATCGGCAGGTGCCCAAGCGGCTTGAGATCATAGAGTCCGGACAGCAGCAGCGCCGAGGCCACCGGCGGCGCTGTGGGATCGCACAACGCCATCGCGGCAAGATGGGCGCCGGCGGAGTGGCCGCTGAGATGCAGCTGGGCCGGATCGAGGCCGAGCGCATCGGCCTCGCGAACGAGGAAAGTCAGCGCCGCGACGGTCTGGGCGATGCTCGCCTCTAGGGGAGTGTCAGGCGCCAGCCCGTAATTCGGCTGGGCGACCGCAAAGCCGGCGTCGAGCAGCCCTTGCGAGAACTGCGCATGCTGGACCTTGTCCGAGGCCTGCCAGTAGCCGCCATGGATGAAAACGAAAATCGGAGCGCGCCGCACACCAGCGGGGCGATAGAGATCGAGCGTCTCGAAGCGGCCGGGGCCATAGGCGAGGTCGAGCCCGGCATGGCTGGCGCGGAAAGCGGCGCCGTCTCTGCTCCATTGCCGGAACAGCGCGGTCATGTCGGCCTGCAGGCGCGGGCTGTACTGCCGTCCGAGCTCGCGCAGCGGATAGCCGTCGACCTCGATATCCGGCAGCGGCTGCGGCAGGGCATGGCGGGCGCGAATGGTCAGGCCAGGTTCCGAACCAGGCTGCAATTGGATCGGTGGACGAAAGCCGGCGAAGACCTCGCGATAGGCCAGCTCGACCGTGTGACGCGACAGATGGAAGGCGGCGGGATCGGCGCTCTCCCAGTCCATGCCGGTGAGGTGATGCGGACCGCAGCCGGCGGCGACCAGCCCGGCGAGGATCTCGCTCAGCGTGTCGCGCAGGGCTTCGACGGGATCGGGCGCGAGGCTGCGCGCGACGATCTCGTTTTCAGACGCCGACATAGCGATGCACCAGTTCCGCATTGGCCGCGAGGTCGCTGCTGGAGCCCGACCAGACCGTGCGCCCCTTCTCGATGATGTAATGCCGATCGGCGAGGCGCTTGAGCACGGCGATGTTCTTGTCGATCAAGAGAATGGACTGCCCCTGCGCCTTCAGCGCCTCGATGCAGCGCCAGATCTCGGCCCGGATCACCGGCGCCAGCCCCTCGGTCGCCTCGTCGAGGATGAGGAGCTTCGGATTGGTCATCAGCGCCCGGCCGACCGCGAGCATCTGCTGCTCGCCGCCGGAAAGCGTGCGGGCCGACTGGCCGGCGCGCTCCTCAAGGCGTGGAAACAGGGCGTAGACACGCTCCAGCGTCCAGGGCGAGGAACGCCCGAGCCGGTTGGCGGCGGTGGCGACGAGGTTCTCGCGCACGCTGAGCGTCGGGAAGACCTGCCGCCCTTCCGGCACCAGGCCGATGCCGCAGCGGGCGATCGCCTCCGGCGTATGGCCCTTGAGTTTGCGGCCGTCGAAACTGATCTCGCCGCCTTTGGGCGCGAGCAACCCCATCAGCGAGCGCACCGTCGTGGTCTTGCCCATGCCGTTGCGGCCGAGCAGCGTGACGACCTCGCCCTCGCCGATGTCGAGGCCGACATCGAACAGCACCTGACTCCTGCCATAGGCCGACTGGAGATTGCGCACGCTCAGCATCAGGCGTCTCCCTCGCCGAGATAGGCGGTGCGGACGTCCTCATTGTCGCGGATTTCCTGTGCCGTGCCGGTCGCGATGATGCGGCCATAGACCAGCACCGAGATCCGGTCGGCCAGCGCGAAGACGGCGTCCATGTCGTGCTCGACCAGCAGCATGGTGACGCGGCCCTTCAGTCCGGAGAGCATAGCAACCATCTGCTCGCTCTCGGCATGGCCGAGCCCCGCCATCGGCTCGTCGAGCAGCATCAAGCGCGGCTCGCAGGCGAGCGCGATGGCGAACTCCAGCTGCTTCTGCTCGCCATGCGAGAGATCGGCGACCTTGACCTCGGCGCGATGGGCGAGGCCGGCGGTGGTCAGATGCTCGCGGGCGCGCTGGCGCAGGCCCTTGTCGCGGCGGGCATCGGCGAAGAAGCGGAAGCTGTGCCCCTGCCGCGCCTGCACGGCGAGCGCGACATTGTCGAGCATGCTGAAATCGGGCAGCAGCTGGTTGATCTGGAAGGTGCGGGCGAGGCCGCGCTGGACACGTTGCGGCGTCGCCAGCGCATCGATCGGCTCACCCTCCAGCCTGATCTCGCCTTCGTCATGGCTGAGTTCGCCGAAGAGCTGGGTCAATAGCGTGGTCTTGCCGGCGCCGTTCGGGCCGATCAGCGCGTGGATCTCGCCCTCCACGACGTCGAGATCGACATTGTCGGTGGCGATCAGCCCGCCGAAGCGCTTGCGCAGGCCGCGGACACTGAGAATCGGCTGGCTCATCGCTCGCTCCTGCCGAGGCCGAGGCGGCTGAACAAACCGTTGAGCCCGCCTTGCGTGAACAGGACGACGAGCAGCAGGATCGGGCCGAGGATGAGCTGCCAGTGCTCGGTCCAGGAGGTCAGCACGGTCTCCAGGATGACGAGGGCGGCGGCGCCGAAGAGCGGGCCGAGCAAGGTGCCGACGCCGCCGAGGATGACCATAATCATCAGCTCGCCCGACTTGGTCCAGTGCAGCATGTCCGGGCTGACGAAGCGCAGATAATTCGCCATCAGCGCGCCGGCGAGGCCGGTGCCCATGCCGGAGATGACGAAGGCGGCGAGCTTATAGCGATAGGGCGCGATCCCGATCGCCGCCATGCGCCGCTCGTTCTGGCGGATACCGGCCAGCACCATGCCGAAGCGCGAGCCGACGATGCGCCAGAGCACCAGGAAGACCAGCGCGGCGACGGCAAGGCAGATGAAATAGAAGGTGATGTCGTCGCGGGTGTTGAGGCCGAAGAGCTCGTTGCGGCGCCGGATCGTCATGCCGTCATCGCCGCCATAGGCTTTCAGCGATACGAACAGGAAGAACAGCATCTGCGCGAAGGCGAGCGTGATCATGATGAACTGCACGCCGCTGGTGCGCAGCGACAGCGCGCCGATCAGCAAAGCGAGCAGGCCACCGACCAGGATCGCGGCCGGCAGCGTGATCAGGAGCTGACTCGTGCCCGGGATCAGGCCGAGGAAGAGGCTGTCGTCGACGTAATTGCGGTAGAGGATGCCGACGACATAGCCGCCGACGCCGAAGAAGGCGGCGTGGCCGAAGGAAACCATCCCGCCGAAACCGAGCGCGAGGTTCAGGCTGGCAGCGGCGATGGCATAGATCAGCACGCGGGTCGCCAGCGGCACCAGCGCCGGCTGGCCGAGCGCCTGGACGAGGAAGGGCAGCGCGATCAGCCCGAGCGCCAGCGCGAGCAGCATCAGTGCACGGCCGGTGCTCGGCGCGGCGGGTGCTTTATGTGTGATGGCGTCCTCAGACATTGGCGGGGAACAGTCCCTTGGGCCGCACCAGCAGCACCACGGCCATCAGCATGTAGATGCCCATCGAGGCGAGGCCGGCGCCGAGCGCATCGGCCTCCGAGCCGGCCATGACCTGGCGCAGCAGGCCGGGCAGGAAGGCACGCAGCACCGTATCGACGAGGCCGACGAGCAGCGCGCCGAAGAAGGCGCCGCGGATCGAGCCGACGCCGCCGATCACCACGACGACGAAGGTCATGATCAGGATCTGCTCGCCCATGCCGACCTGCACGGCGAGGATCGGCCCGGCCATCAGCCCGGCTAGGCCGGCGAGCAGGGCGCCCAGCCCAAAAACTGCGGTGTAGAGCAGGCGGATATCAACGCCGAGCGCCCGGACCATCTCGCGATGCGTCGCGCCGGCCCGAACCAGCATGCCGATGCGGGTACGATTGATCAGCAGATAGAGCCCGAGCGCGACGAGAAGGCCGACGGCGATGATGATGAGGCGATAGATCGGATAGGTCAGCCCGGGCAGCAGTTCGACCGAGCCATTGAGCGCCGGCGGCACCGAGACGAAGAGCGGCTGGCGCCCGAACAGCAAGGTGACGCTCTGGTTGAAGATCAGGATCAGCGCGAAGGTCGCCAGCACCTGGTCGAGATGGTCGCGGGCATAGAGCCGGCGCAGCACGAAGAGCTCCATCGCCATGCCGACCAAAGCCGCCGCCGCAAGGCCGGCGACAATCGCGATGATCACCGACCCGGTCTGCGCCGCGGCGAAGGCGGCGGCATAGGCGCCGACCATGTAGAGCGAGCCATGGGCGAGATTGATCACGCCCATGATGCCAAAAATCAGCGTCAACCCGGCAGCGAGCAGGAACAGCATCACGCCGAACTGCAGGCCGTTGAGCAATTGTTCGAGAACGAGGGTCATGGTTGCGGGAACCGGACAGCCCCAACAAGGGCGCGGGGAACCCTCTCCTGTAAGGAGAGGGCAGGGTGAGGTGTAGGCCGTCGGACCGGTGACGCGAGCGGTGTTGCTGGGTTCAGGCTCATGATGTCTCTCCCGAACACCTCACCCCTACCCCTCTCCTTACAGGAGAGGGGGTCCCGCGCCATATTCGTCGTGGTCAGCGCACGAGACGCGCCGCCTCAGAGCTTGCAGTCCTTGGCGTAGGCGTCGCTGTGATTGCTCAGCACCTTGCCTTCGGTCTTCAGCACCGGCGCGCCATCCGCGCCCTTCTCGACCTTGAGCGCGTACCAGTCCTGGACCGGATGCTGGTTCGGGCCGAACTTGAAGGCGCCGCGCACCGACTGGAAATCGGCCTTTGCCAATGCCTTGCGCAGCGCCGGAACATCGGTCTTGCCGCCGGTCGCCTTCAGCGCCGAGGCAATGGCGAGGGCGGTGTCGTAGCCCTGGCTGGCGTAATAGGTCGGCACCCGGTTGTAGGCCTTGGTGAAGGCCTCAACGAAAGCCTTGTTCGAGGCGTTGTCGAAATCGGTGTTCCAATGCGAGGTCACGCTGAGCCCGAGCGCGGCGTCGCCGACCGCCTTCAGCGTGGTGGAATCGAGCGAGGGCTCAGCCAGCACCATCGGGGTTTTGCCGAGCAGGCCGGCCTGCTGGTACTGGCGCAGGAAGGCGATGCCGAGCCCGCCCGGATGGAACTGGAAGACGACGTCCGGATTGGCCGCGCGGATCTGCGCCATCTCCGGCGCGAAATCGGTCTGGTCGAGGCGCGTATAGACCTCGCCGACGACCTCGCCCTTGAACAGGCGCTTGAAACCGGCGAGCGCGTCCTTGCCGGCCTGGTAGTTCGGGGCAAGGATGAAGGCCTTCTTGTAGCCGAGATTGGTGGCGTGCTGGCCGGCGCTCTCATGCAGGCTGTCGTTCTGCCAGGAGACGACGAAGTAGTTCTCGTTGCACTCCTTGCCGGCGAAGTTCGACGGTGCGGCATTGGGGCTGACATAGAGTGCCCCGGCGTCGACGATATCCGGCACGGTCGCGCCGGCGACATTCGAGAAGACGATGCCGGTCATGATCTTGATGCCGTCGGTCTTCAGCATCTTCTCGGCGATCTGCTTGCCCTGGCCGGGCTTCAGCGCGTCGTCCTCGACCACGAGCTCGACCGGAGCGCCGCCGAGCTTGCCGCCGTTCATGTCGATGGCGAGCTTGAAGGCGTCGCGGATGTCCTGGCCAAGATAGCCGCCCGGCCCCGACAATGTGGTGACCATGCCGATCTTGACCGGCGCTTGCTGGGCCAGCGCCGGCATGGCGACGGCGGCGGCCAGCATCACTCCCAGGCATACTGATTTACGGTGCTGCATGGTTCCCCTCCTCCGATCATTCGCGTCGGATTGTTCGATATTATTTTAAGCTTAAAACAATTTTGGATCGGCGCGCAAGTGCTTCGAAGGCGCCGGGCGAGCCGGCGCCTTCCTCATCGCTCAGAGCGCGACCCAGCCGGCCGGCGGCTTACGGCCAGGATGGACGGCGCCGCACTGCTTGCAGGTGCGGGCCTTCTCATCGGCGAAGAAGGCTTCGTAGAGCGGCGGCAGGTCCTTCACGAGATCCCCGACCTTCAGCTCGATGCGATGCACCAGGGCGTTGCACTCGAAGCAGTACCATTCGAAGCCGTCGACCTGGTCGGCATGGCGCGCCGGCTCGACCACGAGCCCGATCGAGCCTTCCTGCGGGCGCTGCGGCGAGTGGCGCACATGCGGCGGCAGCAGGAAGACGTCGCCCTCGCGGATCGTGACGTCGTAATGTTTCCCGTTATCGACCAGCTTCAGCATCATGTCGCCCTTGAGCTGGTAGAAGAACTCCTCGACCGGGTCGTCATGGTAGTCGGCGCGCTGGTTCGGCCCGCCGACGACCATCACGGTCATCTGGCCATCGTCGAACACCTTTTTGTTGCCGACCGGCGGCTTCAGCAGGTGCTCGTTCTCCGCGATCCACTTCTTGAAGTTGAAGGCCTTCAGCCGTCCTTCGGTCGCCATATCCGTCTCTCCCGTCATTCAAGCCTTAAGTCTCAGCCGGCCTTGGCCAGCGGCGCACCGGCAAGCTTCAGCCCGCAATTCTCGAAGGCAGCGCGCGTCGCCGCCTTCTCGGCCTCGGTCAGCTCCAGCAGCGGCGCGCGCACGCGCCCGCCGACCTGGCCGAGCAGTTCCTGCCAGTATTTCTGATGAGCATGCGGCTTCTCGGCCGGCCGCGTCGTGCGCAACGCCTCGCGCACCGGGTTGAGGCTGTCGCGGATGGCATGGGCCTTCTCGACCTCGCCGGCAAAGGCGAGGTCGGTGTATTCGCGCATGCGCCGATCGGCGGCCGTCTGGATCAGATAGGGCGGCGAGGAGCAGAGATAGACCTGCCAGCCGAGCTCGACGATATTGTCGAGCCATTCCTCCTCGGAGGCGGTGCTGACCAGGATGCGGTCGCCCGCGAGCCTCGTCAGCTCGGCATACATGGCGCGCGGCACGCTGTACTTGATCGCGACGACGTTCTCGATGTCGGCGAGCCGGTTGCAGAGCTGCGGGCTCATCAGATAGCCGGAGTCCGGATGGCTCCAGAGGGCGATGCCGATGTCGACCTGTTCGGCGATCGTCCGGTAGTACTCGTAGAGCGTCTCGTCCTGCGCCTTGAAGAAGTGCAGCAGCGGCGCGTGCACGACGATATAGTCGGCTCCGACCTTCTGGGCGTGCTTCGCCAGATCGATGACGACGTCCATGTTCTGGTCGGAGCAGGACATGATCGTCTGGCCGCGCCCGGCCGTCGCCTCGACCGCGAGCTCGAAGCTGCGCTTGCGTTCCTCCACCGACATCGCGAAGAACTCGCCCTGCTTGCCGGCGATGAACAGGCCGTCGATGCCGAGATCGTCCGTCCAGTGCCGGATGTTCTGGCGGAAGCCGTCCTCGTCGATGCCTAGCGACTGAGTGAAGGGCGTGAGCGCAGCCGCCCAGATGCCTTTCATGTTGGCGCGGGTATAAGCCTTCGCGTCCTTCCTGGCGTATTTCATGCGGCTGTCTCCCTGTCGCCCGCCGGTCAGATCGCCATGCGGTGCGATACCGTCTTGATGGTCGTGTAATGCGCCAAACCCTCGGCGCCGCCCTCGCGGCCATAGCCGCTGTCCTTGACGCCGCCGAACGGCACCTCGGCGACCGAGGCCTCCAGCGTGTTGATCGAGACGTTGCCGGCCTCGATCTCGTCGGCGAGGCGATCCGCCCGGCTGGCCGAATGGGTGAAGGCATAGGCGGCGAGGCCGAAGGGCAGGCCGTTCGCCTTGGCGATCGCATCGTCCAGTGTCGAGACCGGATTGATCACCGCGAGCGGCCCGAACGGCTCCTCGCGCATGACCCGGGCATCGTCGGGCACATCGGCCAGCACCGTCACCGGGAAGAAATAGCCGCGATTGCCGATACGCTCGCCGCCGGCGAGCACCCGCGCGCCCTTGGCGCGGGCATCAGCGACCAGCGTCTCCATCGCCTCGATGCGGCGATGATTGGCGACCGGGCCCATCTGCGTTGCGGCATCGAGGCCGTTGCCGACCACGACCGAGCGCGCCTTCTCGGCGAAGGTCCTGGCGAAGGCCTCATAGATCGGCTCCTGCACGAAGAAGCGCGTCGGTGAGGTGCAGACCTGGCCGGCATTGCGCGACTTGCGGATCGCCGAGGCGCTCGCCGCCGCGACCGGATCGACATCGTCGCAGACGATCACGGGGGCGTGGCCGCCGAGCTCCATCAGCACCGGCTTCATATGGTCGGCGGCGATGCGGGTCAGGTGCTTGCCGACGGCGGTCGAGCCGGTGAAGGCGATCAACCGGGTCTGCGCCTGCGGGATCAGGTAGGAGGAGATGTCGGCGGGAACGCCGAAGACGAGGTTGAACACGCCGGGCGGCAGGCCGGCATCATGCAGGGCCCGGGCGATGTGGAGCGCGCCGGCCGGTGTCTCCTCAGCCGCCTTCAGGATGATCGAGCAGCCTGCGGCGAGCGCGCCGGCGATCTTGCGCGCCGGCTGGCTCATCGGGAAATTCCAGGGCGAGAAGGCCGCGACCATGCCGATCGGCTGGTGCATCACGACATATTTGATGCCGGGCTCGCTCGGGATGACCCGTCCATAGGTGCGCTGGCCCTCGGCCGCGTCCCATTCGAAGAACTCGCAGCCGCGGATCACTTCGAGCTGCGCCTGGGCGAAGGGCTTGCCATGCTCGAGCGTGATCGCATGGGCGATCTCGTCGATGCGGGCCCGCATCAGCGCCGCGGCCTTGAGCATGACCTCGCCACGGGCACGCGGCGAAGTCCGGCTCCAGACCCTGAAGCCGTCCCTGGCTGCAGCCAGCGCATCGTCGAGATCGGCGCGGCCGGCAACCGGCACGGCACCGATCACATTCTCATCGGCCGGGTTGAGCACTGGCAGGCTGTCGGAGGTCTTGCGCCAGGCGCCGCCGATATAAAGCTGCAGGTCGGGATAGGCGGTCATGAAAAGCCTCGAACGGAGCGGCCAGCGGCGCGATGTCGAGGCATGATGGCTGCGGCCATGACCATATGGAATTCAGCTTATTTGTCTGAATTCAGATGATACGTCTATAAATCGCCATGGCAGTCACGCTCCGACAGATCCAGGCCTTCCTCGCCGTCGCCGAGCTCGGCACCTTCACCAAGGCAGCCCAGCGCCTGCACATGGCGCAGCCGGCGCTGTCCCAATTGGTGCGCGAGCTGGAGCACGAGCTTGGCATCCGCCTGTTCGACCGCACCACGCGCCGGGTCGAATTGACCGAGGGCGGCCGGGAGTTCCAGGGCGCCTCGGCCAAGATCGTCCACGACCTCGACCTTGCCATCCAGAATGCCAACGACCTCGCCGAGCGCCGGCGCGGCCGGATCACCGTCGCCGCCCCGCCCTTGCTGGCGGCGGCGATCCTGCCCGAGGCGATCGCGGAGATGCGCGAGCGCTTTCCCGGGGTGCAGGTCGCCGTGCTCGACGCGCGCACCGACACGATCATCGAGGCCGTCAGGACGAACCGGGTCGATTGCGGCCTCGGAACCTTCGCCGCCGTCGAGGACGGCATCGAGCGCATCCCGATGGCACGCGACCAGCTGATGCTGTTCTGCAGTCCCGGCAGCCGCTTCGCCGATACGAGCGTCGACTGGCGCGCGCTGCAGAACGAGCCGCTGATCACGCTGACGCGCGACAGCGGCATCCGGCTCCTGGTCGAGGTCGCCTATGAGACCGTCGGCATCCCGCTCGTCCCGGCCTATGAAGTCTCGCAGATCACCACCGCGCTCGCTTTGGTCGAGGCGCGTCTCGGCGTCGCCGTGCTGCCGACCTATGCGCGAGCAGCGGCGCCGCATCGCCGGGTCCTCGCCCGGCCTTTGGCGAATCCGGCGATCGCACGCGACATCGTCCTGATCCGGCCGAGCGGCCGCTCGATCTCGCCGGCGCTGGCGACGTTCGAGACCGTGCTGCGCCGCCATGTCCGACGCCTGACGCCGGCCGACATCGACTGAGTTCGGCGTCGCCAAAGCTCCAACTGCTAGGAGGCGCTCGCCAGCTCGGCCTGGAGGAAGGCCATGAAGGCGGGGTCGTCGGCATAGGCGACGTTGATCCGCATGCCGGTGGTCCGTTCGTCGCCGTCGGGCTGGTGCCGCTCGGGCATGAAGACCGTGCCGGGCGCAATGAAGATGCCCTGCTCCGAGGCACGTCGCGCCAGCGCGAGGTCGTCGAGCCCCGGCGGCAGGCCGACCCAGAGATAGTAGCCGCCGCCCTGGCGCGAGAAGACCGGCAGGCCGAGGCGTTCCAGGCCGCCAAAGGCGCTGCGGGTCGCCTTGCCGATCCGCTCCTTCAGGCGCTTGAGATGATGGCGATACTGGCCGCTGGCGATCAGGTCGCTGACCAGCCGCTCCAGATAGCCGGAGGAGTTGACCACGGTGAGCATCTTCATGTCGCCGAGCGAGCGGGCCAGCGCCGGGCTCGCGGCGACATAGCCGATGCGAAGGCTCGCCGAGAGCGTCTTGGAGAAGGTGCCGAGATAGATCACGCGCTCAAGCTGATCGAGGGCGGCGAGCCTCGGAGCACTGGCCGGCATCACGTCGGCGAAGGGATCGTCCTCGACGATGACGAGATCGTGCTGGGCGGCGAGCTGCAGCAGGCGGTGGGCGATCGGCAGGGCGATCGAGCCGCCGGTCGGGTTGTGCGCCAGCGACTGGGTGAAGAACACCTTCGGCCGATGCCGCGCGATCTGCATGGCGAGATCGTCGAGGTCCGGCCCGTCCGGCAACCGCCTGACGCCGGCCATCTCGATGCGGGCGAGCTTCAGCTTGCCGAAGAGCGGGTAATAGCCGGGGCTGTCGACCAGCACCGTGTCGCCGGGCTGCAGCAACTGGCGGATGATCAGGTCGAGCGCGTGATTGGCGCCGAAGGTCAGCAGGATCTGCGCCGGCGAGACCTGGATCGAGCGCTCGGCCAGCATCAGCCCGATCTGGGCGCGCAAGGGGGCATAGCCGACCGGATCGCCATAGCCGTGCTCGATCGGCAGGTCGCCCTTGCCGCTGCGGACGCGCAAATGCCGCCCGAGCTCGGAATCCTCCATCCAGGAGCGCGGCGGGCGGCCGTCGCCGACGCGGACGGGATGGACCTGGCAGAGCTGTTCGCGCAGCAGCGAGACGATGTCGATCGCCTCGCTCATATGCGGCGGCGGCGCCTCGCTCGGCCGCTGCCCGGGGGCGCGGACATAGAAGCCGGCGCCACGGCGGGCCTCGAGCCGGCCGCTGGCGACGAGCCGGTCATAGACCTCGACCATGGTGTTCTTGGAGACGCCGTATTCACCGGCCGCCAGCCGCAGCGAGGCCATGCGCCGGCCGGGCTGGAGCAGCCCCTCGTCGATCATCCGGCCGATCCGAGCGACGATTACGCTGGTGCGGTTGCTGTCGGCCTGCTCGTCCATCAAGCCTCGCATCTGTACCAGTCAATCCACTGGTACAGAGAATGGGACATTGTGGAAATTGTGCCTTGCCGCTCTCCGGCGATTGTCCGAGCTTGTCAACCGAAGAAGCGCTGATGCCCATTGCTTGGCGCATAAGAACCCCGGCTGGGGAGGACACGACATGGTGACGGCCGAGGCGCGCAGCGCTGCCGGGCGTGAGGTGAACTCGCGCATCGAGAACTACCGCAATCTGAGCTGCGCCGAGCGGCTGGAGCAGGCCGTCGCAGCGGCCGGGCTCGCCGACGCCGACCGCGCCTTGCTGGCACAGCCGGGCGGACTGCCGCTCACTCTCGCCAACGGCATGATCGAGAACGTCGTCGGCACCTTCGAACTGCCGCTCGGCATCGCCACCAACTTCACCGTCAACGGCAAGGATTACCTGATCCCGATGGCGGTGGAGGAGCCCTCCGTCGTCGCCGCCGCCTCCTATATGGCGCGGATCGCCCGCGGCTCCGGAGGTTTCCGCACCTCAAGCGACCGGCCGATCATGCGGGCGCAGGTCCAGCTGCTCGGGCTCAGTGATCCCGAGGGCGCGCGCCACAAGCTGCTGGCGGCTCAGGCCGAGATCGTCGCCGCCGCCAATGCCAAGGACAAGGTGCTGGTCTCACTCGGCGGCGGCTGCCAGGGCATCGAGGTCCATGTCTTCCCGCAGACGCCGCGCGGCCCGATCGTCGTCATGCATCTGCTCGTCGACGTCCGCGACGCGATGGGCGCCAACACCGTCAACACCATGGCCGAGACGGTGGCACCGATCGTCGAGCGTATCACCGGCGGGACGGTGCGCCTGCGCATCCTCTCGAACCTCGCCGATCTCCGGCTGGCGCGTGCCAGCGTCACCATCCCCGAGGCGGCACTGGCGACCAAGGAATTCTCCGGCCGGCGCATGATCGACGGCATGCTCGACGCCTATACCTTCGCCGCGATCGACCCCTATCGCGCCACCACCCACAACAAGGGCATCATGAACGGCATCGACCCAGTGGTGGTCGCGACCGGCAATGACTGGCGCGCGATCGAGGCTGGCGCCCATGCCTATGCCGCCCGCAGCGGGCGCTACACCTCGCTGACGACCTGGGAGGAGGATCGCGACGGCAATCTCGTCGGCTCGATCGAGATGCCGATGGCGCTCGGCCTGGTCGGCGGCGCGACCAAGACCCATCCGCTGGCGCAATGGGCGCTGCGGCTGCTCGGCGTCACCAGCGCGCAGGAGCTGGCCGAGGTCACCGTCGCGGTCGGGCTCGCCCAGAACATGGCGGCGCTCAGGGCGCTGGCGACCGAAGGCATCCAGCGCGGCCATATGGCCCTGCATGCCCGCAACATCGCCATCGTCGCCGGGGCCGAGGGCGCCGAGATCGAGGCTATCGCCGCCGAGCTCGCCCGCACTCACGATGTCCGCGTCGACCGGGCGCGCGAGCTTCTGGCGCAGCGGCGCAAGGGCTGAGCCCGCGCTTCATTCTTTCTTTCAGCACTCACCACAGAACCGCAGCAAGCGGACGACAACCGGAGGAACGTTCATGGACAATCGCCTTACCCGCCGCACGCTCAGTGCCCTGCTGGTCTCGACCGGCATGGCGCTGTCGCTGCCGGCTTTCGCGCAGAACGAGATCAAGATCGGCTATAATGCCGACCAGTCGGCCTCCGGAGCGGCCGAACTCGGCCTCTCTGGCCTCTACGGCTTCCAGGCTGCGATCGATGATCTCAACGCCCAGGGCGGTGTGCTCGGGCGCAAGATCGTCGGCGTCGTCAGAGACGATGCCGGCGCGCCGCCGAAGTCGATCCAGAACATGAACGAGCTGATCGACAACGAGAAGGTCGCGGCGGTTGTCGGCCCGACCAACTCGGGCAATGCGCTGGCCTGGCTGCACATCCCGCAGCAGAAGAAGGTGCCGGTGATCTCGCATGTTGCGACCGCGACCGACATCACCGCCCGCTACGCCAAGGAGCCGCAGAACTACATCTTCCGGGTCTCGATGGTCGATCGCGAGCAGCTCGCTCTGCTCGCCGCCTATGCAGTCAAGGCGTCCAAGTCCAAGAACATCGCGATCATCGCCGACACCACCGGCTACGGCCAGGCGGCGACCAAGGATCTGCAGGAGATCCTGACCCTGCACGGCATCAAGCCGGTCGGCATCGAGAAGTTCGGGCCGAAGGACACCGACATGACCTCGCAGCTCGCCAAGCTGAAGGCGGCCGGCGCCGACATGATCATCACCGGCTCGCTGGCGGACGCGACTGCGCAGGTGCTGAAGAGCATGGAGAAGATGGACTATTATCCCGGCCTGCTCTCGACCTGGGGCTCGATCAACACGCCGCTGGTCAACATCGCCGGGCCCAAGCTCGCCGAGAAGACCATCTTCGCGGCCTCGACGACGGAAGACGCCAGCGACCGCGCCGCGGCGCTGCACAAGCGCCTCGTCGCCAAGCACCCGAACATGCCGGCTTTCGTCTCGGCCGCGCAGGGCTATGACGCGGTGATGCTGATCGCCGCCGCGATCAAGCAGGCTGGCGGCACCGAGGGGCCGAAGCTGCAGGCTGCGCTGGAAAACCTCGGCGCGGTGCAGGGCATCATCAAGACCTACGAGAAGCCCTTCAGCAAGGAGCAGCACGAGGCGCTCGGCGTCGCCGACTTCCACCTCGCGCAGTGGAAGGACGGCCGCGTGGTCAAGCTGGACGACGCCGTGGTCAAGGGCCTGACGGCGGCCGACCTGAAGCGCTGAGCCTCTGCGGCGAACCTCCTCCGTCATGGTCGGCTTGTCCCGACCATCCACGTCTTCGCTTCACTGATCGCATGCGGTGGTCAAGGCGTGGATGCTCGCCACAAGGGCGAGCATGACGGCGTGCGAGTGGAAACGGATTGGCGGGTGGCGGTCACGCACTGGCTGTTCAGAATGATGGCGCAAACGACCTGGGTCGTGGCGGAGAGACGATGACGGCATTCCTTCAGGCTCTGGCCAGCGGTCTGGCGCTGGGCGCGATCTACGGACTGATCGCGCTCGGCTTCAACATCACCTACGCCACGACCAAGACCTTCAATTTCGGCCAGGGCGCCTTCCTCGTGCCGGGCAGCCTGGTCGGCGTCTCCCTGCTGCTGCTGGCGGCGGGCAAGCCGCATTTCGGCAACCTCACCCAGGCCGAGATGACGATGAGCGCCTATGTGCTGGCGACAATAGCCAGCGTGGTCGTGGTCGGCGCCATCGGCATCGCGCTCTACTATTGCGCGATCAAGCCCTTCGTCGGCGCCGGCGGCCTGAACTGGGTGCTGAGCACGATCGGTTTCGGCATCATCATGCAGAACACCGCACTGGCGATCTGGGGCCCGGCCTCGATCGCGGTGCCGTCGCCGCTCGGCTCCGAGGTCTGGCGCATCGCCGGCGCCGGCATCCGGCCGCAGGAGGTGCTGATCGCTGTCGTCGCAGTCGCCGTCATGGCCCTGCTCGACATCGTCCTGCGCAAGACCCGCTTCGGCAAGGCGCTGCGCGCGGTCGCCTTCAACCCACAGGCGGCGGCCATCGTCGGCATCAATGTCGAGACGATCGTCATTCTCGCCTTCGTCATCTCCTCGGCGCTGGCCGGGCTCGCCGGCATCCTGATCGCGCCGATCACAACGGCCTCGGTCTTCATCGGCCTCGGCATCGCGCTGAAGGCCTTCTCGGCCGCGATCGTCGGCGGCCTGACCAGCCCGCGCGGCTGCATGCTCGGTGGCTTCCTGCTCGGGATCGTCGAGGCGCTGGTCGGGCTCTGGCGCGCCGAGATGCGCGAGATCACCATCTTCCTGCTGATCATCATCGTCCTCGTCGTCCGCCCGAGCGGGCTGATGGGCGCGCGCAGCGTGGAGAAGATCTGATGCCGGCGCTCGCCCACGCCATCGGGCTGGCGGTGCTGGCAGCAGCGCTGGCGCTCGTGCCCCTGTTCGGCCTGAACGACTTCTACCTCCAGATCCTGTTCACGATCGGGGTGAACTATCTCGCTGCCGCGGGCCTCAACGTGCTCGTCGGCTATGCCGGCCAGAAATCGCTGGGCCATGCCGGGCTCTTCGCCGTCGGCGCCTATACCGCGGCGATCGCCAATATCGAATGGGGCCTCTCGCCCTGGCTGTCGCTGCTCTTGGCCTGCGGCTTCGGCGCGATCTTCGGCCTCGTCATCGCCATGCCGTCGGTCCGTGTCTCGGGGCCGAGCCTTGCCATGGTGACGATCGGCTTCGGCATCGTCGTCGAGAAGATCGTCACGGAATGGACCGACATCTTCAAGGGCCAGGCCGGCTTCTACGGCATCAACGCGCCATCCATAGCCGGCGTCAGCTTCACCAACCTGCACTGGGTCTGGTTCGTCGGCGCGCTCTGCATCGCGACCCATCTGATGCTGCGCTCGCTGCTCGCCGGCCGCTATGGGCGGGCCTTCCTCGCGGTGCAGATGGCCGAGCCGGCGGCGCAGTCGGTCGGCATCTCCGTGGTGCGGGCCAAGACGCTAGCCTTCGTGATCTCGGCTGTGACTTGCGCGCTCGCCGGCGCCGTGGTCGCGCAGCAGAACCAGTATTTCAACTCCGACTTCATCACCTTCAACCTGTCGATCTTCCTGCTGGTCGTGGTGATCTTCGGCGGCTCGGGCTCGCTCTACGGGCCGCTGTTCGGCGCCGTGATCCTGACGCTGCTCGATGCCTGGCTGGCGCGCTGGCCGGCGCTGCAGCACTTCACCTATGGCGCGCTGCTGCTGTTCTCGCTCTACCTGATGCCGAACGGCATCGCCGGTGCCGTCTCCGGCTTCGCTGCGCGCTGGCGACAGGGCAAAGTGGCTGCGCCCGTGGTCGCCGGCCACAGCGCTCTGGCGGCGACGTCGGCCGCAACGGCCGGCGGCGAGATCCTCGTCGTCAAGGACCTCTACAAGGCCTATGGCGGCATCGTGCCGGTGCGCAACGTCTCCTTCGCGATCACAGCCGGCAAAGTCCATGCGCTGATCGGCCCGAACGGCGCCGGCAAGACGACACTGCTCAACCTGCTCTCCGGCCATGTCGCACCGGGCAACGGCTCTATCCGCTTCGAGGGCCAGGAGATCGCCGGCTGGCCAGCGCATCGCGTCGCCTGCCTCGGCATTGCCCGCACCTTCCAGAATCTCAAGCTGTTCGGCGAGCTCTCGGCGCTCGACAACGTCTTGCTCGGCGCGCACCGGCATATCGAGACCGGCTTTGCCGCCTCGCTGCTTGGCCTGCCGTCGAGCCGGCAGGCGGAGGCCATGGCGCGCGCCGACGCGCTGGCGCTGCTCCGCGATCTCGGTCTCGGCGACCGCGCCCATGAGCCGGCAAAGAGCCTGCCCTATGGCCTGCAGCGGCGGCTCGAGATCGCCCGCGCTCTCGCCTCGAAGCCTAAGCTCCTGCTGCTCGACGAACCGGCCGCGGGCCTCAACCCGCAGGAGACGCATGAGCTCGGCGAGGTCATACGGCGCATCCAGCAGGCCGGCGTCACGGTGCTGCTGATCGAGCATCACATGGATCTCGTCATGGGTATCTCGCAGCATGTGCTGGTGCTCGACTATGGCGCGCTGATCGCCGAGGGACGGCCCGACGCGATCCGGCAGAACCCGAAGGTCATCGCCGCCTATCTCGGCGCCGACGACGATGCCGCCCTGACCGGAGACGCCGCATGACCATGCTCGCGATCGAAGGGCTCAAGGTCCGCTATGGCGCGGTCGAGGCACTGAAGGGCATCTCGCTTCGGGTCAGCCAGGGCGAGGTCGTCACGCTGATCGGCGGCAATGGCGCCGGCAAGTCGACGCTGATGCGGGCGATCGGCGGGCTGGCGAAGGTAGCCGGCGGTTCTGTCCGCTTCGAGGGCAAGGACATCACCGGCATCCGCGGCCATGATTGCGTCAGGCTCGGCATCGGCCATTCGCCGGAAGGGCGCCTGGTCTTCGGTGACCAGAGCGTGCGCGACAATCTCGTGCTCGGCGCCTATGCGCGTCGTGACGAAGATGGCATCGCCAGCGATATCCAGCGCTATTTCGCGGTCTTCCCGCGCCTTGCCGAGCGGCAGGACCAGCTCGCCGGGACGCTCTCGGGCGGCGAGCAGCAGATGCTGGCGATCGCCCGCGCTTTGATGGCGCGGCCGAAGCTGCTGCTGCTCGACGAGCCCTCACTCGGCCTGGCGCCGCTGATCGTGCGCGAGGCCTTCGCCGTAATCCGCCGCCTGCGCGAGGAGGGCATGACGATCCTCTTGGTCGAGCAAATGGCCAATCAGGCGCTCGCCATCGCCGACCGCGCCTATGTCATCGAGACCGGCACGATCACGCTCGAAGGCACCGGCGCCGAACTCCTGCGCGACGAGCGGGTGCGCTCGGCCTATCTCGGCGCCTGACAATGGCCGACAGCGTCACCCTCGTCGAGGTTGGGCCCCGCGACGGCCTGCAGAACGAGAATGCCGAAATCGCCACCGCGGACAAGCTGGCGCTGATCGGCAAGCTCGCCGATGCCGGGCTTTCCCGCATCGAAGCAACGGCCTTCGTCTCGCCGCGCTGGGTGCCGCAGATGGCCGACCATGACGCGGTGATGCGCGGCGTCGACCGCCGGCCGGGCGTGACCTACTCAGCCCTGGTCCCCAATGAGAAAGGCGCCGAGGCAGCACTTGCCGCCGGGGCCCAGGCGCTGTGCGTGTTCACCGCGGCCTCCGAAAGCTTCTGCCGGAAGAACACCAATTGCTCGATCATGGAGAGCATCGAGCGCTTCAGGCCGGTGATGGCGCTCGCAGACCGTGCCGGCGTGCCGGTGCGCGGCTATGTCTCCTGCGCGCTCGACTGCCCCTATGAGGGGCCGATTGCTCCCGAAGCTGTGGCGGCGGTCACGGCCGAGCTGCTGGCGCTCGGCTGCAACGAGATCGCCTTGTCCGACACGCTGGGTCGCGGCACGCCGGAGCGGACGGCAGCGATGGTCGAAGCCGCCCTGCGACAAGCGCCAGCGACGATGCTGGCTGGGCATTTCCACGACACCTCCGGCCGGGCCATCGCCAATGTCGCGGCGGCCTGGGAGCTGGGCCTGCGCGTCTTCGACGGTTCGGTCGGTGGGCTCGGCGGCTGCCCCTATGCGCCCGGCGCGGCCGGCAATCTCGCGACCGAGCGGCTGGTCGCGCATTTCGAGGCCAGGGGCATCGCGACCGGCATCGATCGCGCTCGCCTGGAGGCGACAGCCGCATGGATCGCCGGCCGCCGGGCAGCCGCGGCACCATAGCGGAGCGGCCCGACGCCGCCCCGCCTTAAGGCCTGATCAGGCGACAAGGAAGCCGGCGTCGACCGGATCGTCGCGGTTGATCGTCCAGCGCGCCGTGCCGAGAAGGCCCGCGGTACCCTTGACTGTCGGGCGCACGGCGCGCGTGCCGTTGAGGCTGGTCTCACCGATCAGGCAGCCCTCGAAGGTGCCCGAGCCGAGCAGGCCTTCGGAGCGGATCGGCTGCTGCAGCGTCATCAGGCCGCGCGCCTCGTACATCGCCATCATCGCGCTGGTGCCGGTGCCGCCAGGCGAGCGGTCGAGCTGGCCGGCCGAGAAGACGTGGACGTTCTTGTAGAAGGCGCCCTCGATCGTCGGCTCGTGCCAGAAGGTGACGAAGTTGAAGTTGTTGATATGGGCCGAGGCCGGGTGCTGGATCGCCACCTTCTGGCGCAGCTGCTCGCGGGCGATGATGCCGAGGCGGGAGAGCTCCGAGCCGTTCTCCGGTGAGATCCTGAGCGAGGTGCCGCGCAGGTCGATGATGCCGAAATAATTGCCGCCCCAGACGATGTCAGCCTTGAGCGAGCCGACGCCCGGCAGATCGAACGGCACATCCTGAGCCGCGACATAGGCCGGCACGTTCTCGAAGCGGGTCCAGAGCACGTCCGGCCCGTCATTGGCGACCTCGGCCGTCACCAGCCCGGCCGTGGTCTCGAAGCGGATGGTGGTGCGACCGTTCTCGCCGCGCCGGACGAGGCCGAGTGCGACCATCGCCATGCCGACTGCGATCGTGCCGTGGCCGCACATGTGAGAATACTGGGTGCCGTCGATATAGATCAGGCCGGCATCGAACTCCGGGCTCGACGGCGGCGTCAGGAAGACGCCGAACATGTCCTTGTGCCCGCGCGGCTCGCGCATCAGGGCGCAGCGCAGCCAGTCATAGTTCTCCTCGAGGAAGCGACGCTTCTCCAGGATGCTCGATCCGGCCGGGTAGGGAATCCCGCTATGGATGATACAGAGGGGCTCACCCTCGGTATGCGTGTAGACGACGTCGAAGACATTCTGCTGGCGCATGGTCCGCTCCTTGGGAAAACAGTGGGTAGACAGGGCTATCGGCGTCTCTCGGAGAGCACGTCGAGGCCGATGGTGAGGTCGAGCAGCACGATCACGACGGCGGCGACGATGATGGTCAGGCCGGAGACCGCGGCGATGGTCGGATCGATCGTGTACTGGACGTAGTTGAACAGCTTGACCGGGATCGTGGTCAGCTCGGCCGTGGTGTTGAAGATGCTGAGCTCGACATTGATCCAGGAGGCGATGAAGGCGAAGATCGCGCCGCTGACGAGCCCGCTGCGGATCTGCGGCAGCGTCACCAGGAAGAAGGTGGTCAGCGGCCGGGCCCCGAGATCAGCGGAGGCTTCCTCCAGGCTGCGCTGCTCGTCGCTGAGCTGCGGCAGAACCGCCCGCAGCACGAAGGGCATGATGATCACGACATGCCCGACCAGCAGCGCCGGGAAGCTGCGCACTAGCCCGATCGCGCTGCCATATTGCAGCAGCGCCGCGCCGAGCACGACATGCGGCAGGATCAGCGGCGACATCAGCGTCTCCGACAGGAGGCCGCGGCCGATGAAGCGATAGCGGGCGATCGCGATCGCCGCCGGCACCGCCAGCAGCACGGCGACGATGGTCGCGGCGACGGCGAGCAGCGTGCTGATCAGGAAGGCCGAGACATAGGAGGGATCGCCGAGCATCTTGCCGTACCAGGCGAGCGTCAGCCCCTGCGGCGGGAAGGCGAGGAAGCTGGTCGTGGTCAGCGAGGCCCCGACGAGGACGACGAGCGGCAGCGCGAGATAGGCCAGCGCGGCGAAGGAGACGATGCGCACGAGAACTGAGACCATCTCAGGCCCTCCTCGGTTCACTGATGCGTCCGGCGATGGCGACGAGCGCCAGCGTCAGCACCAGCATGGTGATGCTCAGCGCACCGCCATAGTTGAAGTCGAAGACCGAGCTGTATTGCTGGAAGATCAGCATCGAGAAGACGGTGATCCGCCCGCCGCTCAGCAGCGCCGGCGTGACATAGGCGCTGACCGCCAGCATGAAGACCATGACGGCGCCAGCCATCAGCCCGGGCAGGCTGAGCGGAAAGATGATGGTGCGGAAGGTGCCGGCTGGCGTGGCGCCGAGATCGGCGGAGGCATGCTCCAGCGCCGGATCGACCTTGGCAAGCGCATTGCCGACGGCGAGCACGATGAAGGGCAGCAGGATGTAGACGAGGCCGATCAGGATGCCGAGCTCGGTGCCGAGGAAGCGCATCGGCCGCTCAATCAGGCCGAGGCCGATCAGCCCGTCATTGACCAGGCCATTGCGGCCGAGCAGCACCATCCAGCCGAAGGAGCGGACGATGTTGCTGGTGAACAGCGGCACGACCAGCAGGATCACGCAGAACCGGCGCCAGGGCCGCCATTGCACGACGCGGACGAGATACCAGGCGAGCGGATAGCCGATCAGGACGCAGACCAGCGTGGTCAGCGCGCCGATGCGGAAGGTCACCCAGAGCACGTCCCAGTGATAGGCGTCGGCGAGGATGCGGACGTAATGCGCGAAGGTTGGCTGGCCGCCGGACGTGGTCAGGCTCGCGATCAGGACGACCGCCATCGGCGCCAGGAAGAAGGCGACGAAGAACGCCGCCGGCAGGGCACAGAGCAATACCACCGGGCGCAGCGCTCCGCTCATCACGCATCCCCCGGCACGAGGCGGAGGTCCGAGAGGCGGATATTGGCGAAGACCGGCTGGCCGACGCTAAGTCCGGCCAGCGCCGACGGGGCGAGCCGGGCGGTCAGCGTAGCGCCACCAACGGCCAGAGCCACCGAGGCATGGCTGCCGACATGGACGATGTCGGAGACAACACCCGGCAGAGCGAGGCGCTCGGCGACGGGCTCGGTCGTGACGAGGATATCCTCAGGCCGCAACACGCCGGTGAGATTGCCCTGTGGCGCATCAGCGGCCGGCAGGGTGATCGCACCATCGAGCAGCGAGAAGCCGTCATCGCCGCGCCTGTCGACCACGAGCAGGTTGGCATCGCCGATGAAGTCGGCGGCGAAGCGGGTCGCTGGCCGGGCATAGATGTCCTGGCCGCGGCCGATCTGCTCGATCCGGCCGCGATTCATCAGCACGATCCGGTCGGCCAGCGTCATCGCCTCCTCCTGGTCGTGCGTCACGAACAGGAAGGCGATGCCGAGCCGATGCTGGATCTGCTTGAGCTCGCTCTGGACCTTCTTGCGCAGCTTGAGATCGAGCGCGCTCAAGGGCTCGTCGAGCAGCAGCAATTGCGGCCGGTTGACGATGGCGCGGGCCAGCGCGACGCGCTGCTGCTGACCGCCGGAAAGCTGCGCCGGCAGGCGCTCACTGAGCCCGGCAAGGCCGACCAGCTCCAGCGCCTCGGCCGCACGCTTGGCCGCCTCGTCCTTGGCAACGCCCTGCCGGCGCGGCCCATAGGCGACGTTCTCGGCGACGCTCATATGCGGAAACAGCGCGTAGTTCTGGAACACGGTGTTGAGCGGGCGCCGATAGGGCGGCAAACGCGTCACATCCTCGCCGGCGACCCGGATCGTACCGGCCTCCGGCGTCAGGAAGCCGGCGATGCAGCGCAGCAGCGTGGTCTTGCCGCAGCCCGAAGGGCCCAGCAGGGCGATGAACTCGCCCTGCTCAACGGCGAGCTCAATCGCCGTCAGCGCCGGCTGTCCGCCGAAATGCTTGGACAGTCCGCCTATGGCGAGGATGGGGCTCATGCTGCGGCTCGCGATGCTCGTTGCCGTGCGCTCACTTGCGGGCGATCTGCCGGTTCCACTCGTCGACCACGCGCGAGCGCAGGCCGTTGATCTCGGCCCAGTCGAACAATTGCAGGTTCTTGACCGAGCCGGTTTCGCCCCAGGGCAGCTTGCGGGCGGTCTCGGGCTTGACCGTGACGTTCTTCACGGACGGGCCGAGATAGAGTTTTTCGGCGAGGCAGCCGGAAGCTTCCGGCGTCAGCGCCTGGTTGATGAACTTGGCGGCGGCGTCCTTCTTCGGCGTGCCCTTGACCAGATGCAGGCGGGCATCGGTCGCCCAGGCGCCCTCCTTCGGCACGACGAAGCCGATCGGCAGGCCCTTGTCGGCGAGATCCCAGGCGCCGACGTTGAAATGCGCGCCGATGATCGCCTCGCCGCTCTGATAGGCGTTGGTGGCGGCACCCGAGGAATCGAAGAACAGGGCGGCCTTGAGCTCCTTGATCTTCTTGAAGGTCGCAGAAAGATCGCCGGCCGGATGGCCCCAGATCTTCGACAGGAACATCACGAAGGGCACGCCCGAGGAATTCGCCGGCGAGGGGATCGTGACGGCGTCCTCGAAGTCCGGCTTCCAGAGGTCGTTCCAGGAGGTCGGCGCGGCCTTGACCTTCTGGGTGTTGTAGGTGAGCCCGAGCGAATAATAGCCGGTGCCGACCGCATAGGTGGTTGCGCCGCTCTTGTAGATCGCTTCCGGCAAGGTGTTGGCGAGATTGGGGATCGCCGCCGGGTCGAGATTGTCGGTCACCTCGGCGGCGAGAGCGAGCTCGCTGATGCCGCCATCCATCCAGGCGACGTCGATGGTCGGCGCCGCCTTCTGCTGCTGCAGCTTCGCCAAAGTGACGGTCGAGGTGCCGATCTCGGCATTGACGGCGATGCCAGTCGCCTTGGTGAAGGGCTCGGCAACACAGGCCTTGAAGGCATCGCCCCAATTGCCGCCATACCAGGCGACCGTGATCGACGACGGTTGCTGCGCCAAGGCAGGCGCGGTGAGCAGGGTGGTGGCGAGCATGGCCGTGGCCAGCCGGACGGTTGGGGTCATCGTCGTTCTCCTCTGCCGAGCGTCTTTGCGCTTCTGTCGGGACATTGGCGCGTAGGCTGCAAAAAGCACTAGAATGCGCCGGCCCAAAATTTGAATAATCACGACATGAGCACCGTCCAGCTCCATCAACATGCCAGCGACCGGTCGCAGCCCGCGGCGCCCGTCTCACGGCTGCGGGTCGGCTTTCTCCTGCTCGACCAGTTTACGCTCGCGGCCTTCTCCGGGCTGATCGACGTGCTCAGGCTGGCGGCGGACCATGGCGGGCGCAGCCGCCAGCTGCATGCGAGCTGGACGGTGATGAGCCTCGACGGCGAGCCGCGGCGCTCGAGCTGTGGCGTCTCGGTCACCCCGAATGCGGGTCTGCTCGACCCCGCCGGCTTTGACTACATCGCCGTCTGCGGCGGCAACGACTATCTCAACGACGCCCTGCCCGAGAGCCTGCTCGGCTATCTGCGCCGGGCGGCGGCATCGGGCGTGCGACTACTCGGCATCTGCACCGGCACCTTCGCCATCGCCCGGGCCGGCCTCGCCGGCCCGCGCCGGGTCTGCGTGCACTGGAATGTGCTCGACGCCTTCAAGGAGCGCTTTCCCAAGGTCTCGGCCGGGGTCGAGCGGCTCTTCATCGACGAGGGCGACCTGATCACCTGCGCCGGCTCGACCGCCGCGATCGATCTCGGCCTCTATCTCGTCGCCCGCCATTGCGGCCGCGACAAGGCCCAGCAGGCGATGCGGCACATGATGCTGCAGGACATGCGCCCGGCCGAGATGCCGCAGGCGCACTTCTATGCCGAGCTGGCGCCCAATCTCGACGTCAGGGTTCAGCAGGCGGCGCAATTCATCGAGCAGCGGCTCGACAATCCCCCGCCGATCGCCGCCGTCGCGCGCTATGTCGGCGTCAGCCCGCGCCAGCTCGAGCGCCTGTTCGGCGCCTCGCTCGGCCAGAGCCCGGCGGCCTTCCAGCGCAAGCTCCGGCTCGACTATGCGAGATGGCTGATCCTGAACAGCAAGCGCTCGCTCACCGACATCGCCATGGGCACCGGCTTTTCCGACAGCGCCCATCTCTCGCGCGACTTCAAGGCAGCCTTCCGCGAGACCCCGCGCTCCCTGCGGCAGAAGGCCCTCGCCTGAACCGCCCGACCCGTCAGAGACAGGCGGCGATCGCTTCGAGCTGCGCCTCCAGCGCGGTCCCACGCGCCGGGAAGCGGCCGTCGAGCGCCGATGTGCCGATGGTGAAGCCAGCAGCGCCAGCTTGCCGGACCGCCTCTATCTGCTCCGGCCGGTCGATCGAGCCTGCAACGATCACCGGCTTGTCCGTGGCGGCGCAAACCGCGGTCATCAGCGCGGGGACATCGACGCCGGAGCGATAGGCAAGCAAATCGAGCCCGTCGACGCCGTCTCGCCCCGCCAGGACGCGGGCGCTCGCGGCGATCTCGTCAATCGAGCCGTTCAGCACGCTCGGATGTCCCGCGATCTCGCCGGGGAAAGGATAGTAGCGGATGCCGGTGCCGCGCAGCAGCGGCAGGACGTCGTCGACATGCGTCCCGCCCAGCAGATGGTCGACGCGAAGATCGATGGCCGCGCGGACCGACGTGATCTCGCTGGCGCGGTCGAGCGAGACGACTTCGAGATAGCTCGACGCGCCGCCCGCCTTGATCATGCGGTCGAGCTCCCTGAGCGCGGGAAGCGGCGGCCCGACATCCTTGAAGCCGATATGGCGGATGCCGGCGGCGAGCGCGGTCGCGACATGGCCGGCCGCCTCCGGCACCGTCCGGTCGTTACGCGTCAGCATGAAGATGAAATCGAGGTCAGCCATGGCGATGATCCTGGTCGCGCGTGGCCGCGAGACGGCACGCATAGTCGAAAGCGGTTTCGAGGCTGGCGGGATCGGCGATGCCCTGCCCGGCGATGTCGAAGGCCGTGCCGTGATCGGGGCTGGTGCGGATGAAGGGCAGGCCGAGCGTGATGTTTACCCCCTTGTCGAGGCCGAGATATTTGACCGGGATCAGGCCCTGATCATGATACTGCGCCACGACGATATCGAAACGGCCGGCGCGCGCCTGCATGAAGACGGTGTCGCCGGGCCAGGGGCCGCTCGCATCGATTCCTTCGCGGCGCGCCGCCGCGACCGCCGGCGCGATGATCTCGCTTTCCTCGCTGCCGAACAGGCAGCCCTCCCCGGCATGGGGATTGAGCCCGGCGACGGCGATGCGCGGAGCCGCGATGCCGAGCGCCCTGCCGCCGGCATGGGCCAGGCGAATGGCCGACATCTGCGCCGGGAAATCGGCCCGTTCGATCGCCTCGCGCAACGAGCAGTGGATGGTGACGAGCACCGTGCGGATCTCGTCATTGGCGAGCATCATCGCGACCCGATCCGCCTTGCCGCGATCGGCCAGGATTTCGGTATGGCCGGGATAGCCGAAGCCAGCGGCCGCCAGGGACTCCTTGTGAATCGGCGCCGTGACGATCCCGGCGACCTGCCCGGTCACCGCCAGGTCGATGGCCAGCGCGATCGCATCGAAGGCGGCCTTGCCGCTTGGCGCATTGACCTTGCCTGGCGGCGGAAGCGTATCGAGGCGGGAGGATGCCAAGACATCGATCGTGCCAGGCTCGCAGGCAGCCTCGCTCGCCGCGGCGATCGTCCGGAGCCGGAGCTGGCTGCGCAGAAGCGTCAAGGCATGGCGCATGACCAGCGAATCCCCGATCACGATCGCAGGCTGCGCCTCACCTTCTCCCGGTGTCGCGTCCTCGACCAGTCGCCGGGCAAAGAATTTCGCGACGATTTCCGGCCCGATGCCGGACGGGTCCCCCATGGTGATCGCAATGGGCAGGACTGTCGATCTCATCGGGCGCACTCCAGGGGCAAGGGAGGCAGCAACCGCTGCGCTGCGTGAAGCAGGGTCTCCGGATGGCCAAAACCACCGGCCTTCATCGCCAGGAACAGCGGCGTGGCTGCCCCCGCCATCGTCCCGTAGCCAAAGGGAAAGCCCGGCTCGAACTCGCCCGACAGCACGAGGCTGCTGATCGAGATCCGTTGCAGCAGCGCGCCCATCGTATCCCCGCCCGTGGCGAGGATCGCGTCGAAGCGCTGTGCTCCCATGGCCGCCTGCGCCTCGTCCGCCAGAGCAGCAAGGATTGCGGCGGGATCGCCCGCGCCCGCTTGCGGAGCGCGCAGGCAGACGATCTCGGCATTGGCGTCAAGCTCGGCGGCGTGCTCGCCCACCGGAACGCCATTCTCCGCGAGAATCTCGCATTGCTGCCGGCTGACCGCATTGGCGCTACCGATGACGATGAGGACGCGCCGTGCGTCCGGCCGTGGACCAAACCGGCGTATGGGCAAGGACACGATCTGCGTCGCCAGCGCCTGCGCGAGACCGGGCGAGCCCACCCACAGGATCGAGCCCGACTGAATGAGGAGGGCGACCCGGCGGTCGAGGACCTCCTGACGGTCGGCGTCGATGATCAGCACACGGAAACGGGCGAGCGCGGCGAGGACCGCCTCGTCGCTCATCCGCTGCGACAGGATCGTCGCCGGCCCCAGCGCGGGATCGATCAGGTCCAGGATGCGCGAGGATCGGGCCGGATGGAGAGGATCGCGGCCATAGCCTGTTTCCGAGACGGGGCGCCCGCCGACGAATTGAACGCCGCCGATCGTCTGACGCCCCGCCGCGGGAAAGGCCGGCGCGACGACGAGACGATCCCGACCGCTGGCTTCGAACGCCGCGACAATCTCGGCCCTGACATGGCCGCGCAGGGTCGAATCTATTGTCTTGTAGAGCAGGCTCCGCCCCGCCAGGGCCGTGATGGATTGCGCGACCGCCTCTTCGGCTGCCGCTTCCGCCAGATTGCGGCTGCCCGTGTCGACCGCAATCACCGTCTCGTCGGTCTGCGGGCATGAACCACGATGGAGATACGGCGCAAAGCCACGCTTCAGGAACGGGCCAGCACCATCGGCCGCGCTTGTCAGGTCATCCGCCACGATGCCGATCTGCAGGGAAGTTTTCGTTGCCATGCTGGTGAGGATGGCAGAATTGTCGGCGTTGAAAATGCATATGATCTGACAGATACTGGTGATAATTTATCACCAATGAAGCGCTCCGAAATCCCTTCGCTCGACGACCTGCGCGCCCTCGAGGCGGTGGCGCGGCTCGGCTCCGTCCGGGCGGCTGCGGCCGAGCTCGCTCTGACGCATGGCGCCGTCAGCCGCCGGGTTTCGAAGCTCGGCATCGATATCGGCGTGCCACTACTCGAAGCGGACGGGCGCGGCGTGCGGCCCACGGCTGGCGGCGAGACCCTGGCGCAAGCCACGGGTCAGGCGCTCGCCCTGATCTCGGGCGCGCTCGCGGCGATCAGGACCAGCGCCGCACCGGCGCCGATCGTCCTGTCCTGCGAGCGATCCCTGGCGATGCGCTGGTTGATCCCGCGCCTGTCCGAGTTTCAGGATGCTCATCCGGCGGTCGAGGTGCATCTGTCGACGGGCGGAGGCGCGCTGGACTTCGCGCGCGAGCGGGTGACGCTCGCGATCAGGCGGCTGGATTTCGCGCTCGACCCGGGCTGGGCGGTGACGACGCTGATGCTGGAGCGGGTCGGCCCGGTGATGCCGCCGTCGCTGCGCCAGGCCTTCGACAGCGGCGACTATGTCGCGCTGGGATCGCGAACCCGGCCGCTGGCCTGGCAGGAATGGCTCGATGGGCACCCGGACGCGCCTCGCCCACGCTCGATCCGGCTGCTGGACCATCATTTCCTGATGATGGAGGCCGCGCTCGGCGGCCTCGGTGTCGCGCTCGCGCCGCAGGCGATCGCGGCGAACGACGTCGTGGCGGGGCGGCTGAAGGCTCCGGCCGGTTTCTCTCCGGACGGAACGGCTTATGGTCTCATTCAGCCCCGAACTTCGGCCACCAGCCAAGACCTGTCGGCGCTGCGGACCTGGCTGATGGCCCAGGCCGCAGCGCTCTGCGGCACGACGAGGTTCCGCTCGCTCAGGGCAAGACCGGCGCGCGATAGGTGAAGGTGTGCATCAGGGCGACCGCGAGCAGCATCACCACCGGAAAGTGGATGAAGAACTGCATCGAGGTGTAGCCGATCAGGTCCTTCGACTTCAGCTTGAGTACGCCGAGCAGTGGCAGCATCCAGAACGGGTTGATGAAATTCGGCAGGGTCTCGGCGATGTTGTAGACCATCACGGTCCAGCCGAGATGCGCGCCGATCTCGTTGGCCGCCTTCATGATGTAGGGCGCTTCGATGATCCATTTGCCGCCGGCCGAGGGGATGAAGAAGCCGAGGATCGCCGAATAGATGCCGACGATGAAGGAGAACACGCTGGCGTCGCTGGCGAGGCTGACGAACCAGTGCGCGATCGTGTCGGACAGCGAGGCACCCTCGGCCTTCACCCGCGTCAGCATATAGGCGATGCCGCCATAGAACGGGAACTGCAGCAGCACGCCGGCGACGCTCGGCATCGCCTGCGAGAAGCTGACCAGGAAGCTGCGCGGCCGCCAGTGCAGCAGGGCGCCGACGAGCAGGAAGACGAAGTTGTAGGTGTTGAGGCCCGACATGGTGATCAGCGGATTGCCGGACTTGAAGGTCTCGTAGAACCAGCCCGCCGCCAGCACGACGATCAGGATGGTCAGGATCGGGCTGAATTCGAGATAGTCGCCCGGCCGGGTCGGCTTCTGCTCGGCCTTGACGTCGGTGAGGTCGACGCCGAGATCGGAAGCGGTCCTGGCAGCCGCATCGGACGGGGTGGTGTAGTAGCAGATCGCCGCCGAGAGCAGCGTGCCGACCACGATCACCAGCAGGTTCTGCCAGGTCAGGATCGTCTCGTAGAAGCTGATCACGCCGGTGATCGGCATCAGCGAGGGCGGGATGCTCGCCGGATTGGCCTGAAGCTGCGCTGCCGACGAGCTGATGCCGAGGGTGAAGCCGAAGCCGAGCCCGAGATAGCCAGCCGCGCCCGCCGCGCGATAATCGAGGCGTATGTCCTTGCGTCGCGCGATCTCGCGCACCAGCAGGCCGGAGAAGATCAGGCTGACGCCCCAGTTCACCAGCGAGAGCAGGATGCTGACCACGCCGACGAAGACGACTGCGCCCCGGCCTGTGCTCGGCACGGCGGCGGCCCGGCGCATCAGCGCCGCGACCGGCGGCGACAGCGCCACGATGTAGCCGCCGATGGCGACCAGCGCCATCTGCATGGTGAAGGGGATGATGCTCCAGAAGCCCTCGCCGAAGGCGGTGCTGACCGCGACCGGCGAGCCGCCATGCACGATCGCCGCCAGCGCGACCGCGACCGTCGCCAGCAGCACGAAGATATACGCGTCCGGAAACCAGCGTTCGGAGAAGGCCACCATGGTCTGCGACAGGCGCACAAGGGCGCCTTCGCGCGGCGCGACCGCGCGTTCGTTCAGGATCGTCTCTGTCATAGTCCCCTCTACTGGCGGTTTGCCGCCGTTGGTTTGCAGTCAGGCGTCGAGAACAAGGTCGCTGAGCGGCACCGCGCAGCAGGTCAGGCAATCGTCGGGCTCGCCGTCATAGGGCGAGAGATGGCTGGCCGTGCCGGAGACGACGCGCAGGCGGCAGCTCTCGCACTGGCCGCTGCGGCAGCCGCTCGGCAGCGAAAGTCCCGCCGCTTCGGCGGCATCGAGCAGGCTGCCCGATTGCACCGACCAGTCGAAGGATGTCCCGCCGCGCTGCAGCACGATACGGCGTGGCGCCAGATTGGCGGGAATTTCGATCTGCGAGACGAAGACCTCGCTGAAGACGTCGAAGCCCGGCAGACCGGTTCTGGCCAGGGCGGCCTTGGTATCGGCAACGAAGCCGTCGGGGCCGCAGAGATAGGCCAGCGGCCGTCGCGAGCCGGATGCGAGACCGAGACCTGCGATGTCCGGCCGGCCGGCATGTTCATAGTCGCGGCCGGGCCGATCCTCGGTCCGCGGCCGGGTGAAGGCGCGGATCAGCCGCAGCTCCGGAATTCTGGCGGCGATCGTCTGCAGCCAATCGCCGAAGGGCTGCTCGGCACCGTTGCGGCAGATGGAGACGAGCTCGACCGAGGGCGGGCGCTGTTCCGGCAGGGTCCGCGCGAGCGCCCAGAGATAGCCGACGAAAGGCGTGATGCCGACGCCGGCCGCGACCAGGATCACCGGGCGATTGCCGGTTAAGGGCGGGGTGAAGATTCCGGCCGGCGGCTGCAGGGTGACGATGCTGCCCGGCGCGAGTTCGTGCAGGCGCGTCGACATCCGGCCGGGCGGCATGCCTTCGCCGCCGGCCGCGATCCGGCGCACCGCGATCTCGTATTCAGTGGGGTTCTCGCTCGGCCCCGTCAGCGAATAGCTGCGCGACACTCCCGTTGCGGGCTCGGTGACCTCAACATGCTGGCCGGGCAGGAAACCGGGCAGCGGCCCGCCGTCGACGGGGACGAGGCCGAAGGCAAGGACATCCGCGGCCTCCTGCCGGCGCGAGCTGAAGCGGAAGGCGCGCTCGCCCGTCCACCAGCCGCGCGAGGCCGCCTCATCGCGGATGACCTCGCAGGCCACCGCCCGCAGCGGCACCGAGCCGCTGATCGGGTCGCGGTCGCGGTCGGAGAGGATCGCGTTGATGTTGCGTGTCGCCGTTCCCGTCACCGCCCCGCCGGGGCGCCCGAGCGGCGTGCAGGCCTCCCACCAGCCGAACTCGGCGATCACGGTCCCGGCCGGCTGTGTCGGCTCCAGCTTTGCCCGCAGCTTCGCTTCGCCGTCGCGCGTCCGCACGGTCACCCAGTCGCCGGCGACGATGCCACGCGCCTGGGCATCGGCCGGGCTGAGTTCGACCGACGGATCGGGCGCCTTGCGCCTGAGCGAGGCGACATGGCGATGCGAGGAGTGGACGAACCAGCCGGACTTGGCGGTCGAGAGCAGCAATGGCAATTCGGCCGGGCGCCCCGCCGCGCTCGCCGGCTCGACATGGCAAGGCAAGGCCGGATGGCCCAGCGCGAGCAATTGCTCGGAATAGATCTCGACCCGGCGGCTCGCCGTGGGGAAGCCGGCAACGCCGCCCCCCTCGCGGACTGCGGCATATTTGCGCTCGGGATTGCGCTGCGGCACGCGGATGCCACCCGGCGCCGCCCGCAGTTGCGCGACCGTCAAGCCGAGCGGTTCGAGCTGGTGGTTCCAGCCGGCCTCGATCGAGCCGCCGAGGAAGGCCTCGGCATGGCCGAGCCGGCACGCAAGTTCGAAGGCGATATCGTAATCGGCCCGGACCTCGCCGCGCGGCGGCACCATGGCCTGGCGCAGCTGGATGTGCTCGACCGCTTCCTGCGTGATCTCGAAGCCGAGCCGGAGCGCCTCGCGCTCCCAGGGCATGCTCGCCGGCAGGACGATGTCGGCCTGCTCGGCGGTCGGATTCATGAACATGTCGACATGGACATGGAAGTCGAGCGCCTGCAGCGCAGCGCGGTTGCGCCCGGAATCGCCCTGCGACACCACGAAATTGGTGCCGAAGCTCATCAGCGCGCGGACGCGGTAGGGCTCGCCCTCGATCACGGACCGGCAGAAATCGCGGGCGGTGACCCAGCCCTTGCTCGGTGGCCCGAGCGGCAATTCGGCGAGGCCGAGGGCCTTGCGGCGCTGGGATTCCGGCAGCAGGGCATAGTCGTTGACGGTGCGGAAGGGCGGCGCGCTCGTCCAGACATTGCCGCCGATGCGGTCGCTCGCGCCGGTGAGCGCATAGAGCGTGCCGATGGCGCGCTCGATCATGGTCGCATTGGAATGCTGGCCGACGCCGGTCCAGGAGTGATAGGCGAGCCGCGGCGAGCCCTCGAACAGGCCATAGAAACGCGCGAGGTCGTCGATGGCGAGCCCGGTGATCCCGGCGACGTGCTCCGGCGTGAAGGCAGCGGCCTCGCGTGTCAGCAGCCGCATCACGGTGGCGCAGGTGATCGTCCGGCCGTCAGCGCCGCGCAGTTCCGCCTCGCCATCGAGGATGATGTCGTGCGGCCGCTCCAATGCCTCTGCTGTGTCATAGGCCCGCGCTGTGCCGTCCGGGCGCAACAGCACGAAGGCTTCGTTCGCGCCGTCCGGCCAGAGACCCCGCGCCCGCAGCAAGCGCCCGGTCGAAAGGTCGACCAGCATCGGCGCGTTCGTCCATTGCCGGACGAAGGCGTCGTCATCGCTGCGGTTCGTCAGGAGATGGCGGATCGCGCCCATGGCGAGCGCTCCGTCCGCGCCGGGGCGGATGCCGAGCCAGAGATCGGCGCTCTCGCCGGCGCCGCCGCGCTTGGGATCGACCACCGCGACGGTCGCGCCGCGCTTGCGGGCCTGCGCGATCCGGGTCGCCTGCGCCAGCCAGGTCCGCGTCGGATTATGCCCCCAAAGCACGATATTGTCGGCATTGTCGTAATCGGCGGCGCCGATGCCGCGGCCATAGGTCAGGGCCTGGGCGAAGTCCTTGTGCCAGCCGCAGATTTCGACCGCATAGATCAGATTGGGGCTGCCGAAGCAGCGGATGAAACGCTCGACCCATTCGAAGCTGTCGACCATCGGCGTGCCGCTCGGCGTCGTCACCGCGAAGGCGACCGTCTCGGCCCCGGTCTCGCGCCGGATCGTGCCGAGCCGCTCGGCGATCGTGTCGAGCGCCTCCGGCCAGTCGATCTCGACCCAGTCCGGCGTTTCGGCACCGCGCGGCGTGGTGCGTTTCAGCGGCTTTGTGAGCCGCAGCGGGCTGTCGACCAGTTCGGGCGCCGCCCTCCCCTTGGCGCAGAGCGCCGCCCCGGTCGGGTGGGCGGGGTTGGGCGCGACCAGGACGAGACGGCCGTCCCGCACATGGTTCAGCGAACCGCAGCGCGAACGGCATAGGGTGCAATAGCCCTCTTTGATCTCGGCATTCCGCATATCGGACATACAGTAATGTATTACGCGTGACGCGCTACTTCAAGTCAGAGATGCGACTCGCCATATCCGGGCGGATCATGGCAGAGAGCGCGGATAAGGCGGCGCAAGGAGGGGAACGGATGCAGCTGCTCTCGGGAGACGCCAATCTGCGCGAACAGGTCGTCGATCAGCTGCGGATCGCGATCGTGTCAGGCGAAATGCCGCCCGGTGCGGTCTGCTCGGTGCCGTCATTGGCGCGCACGCTCGGGATCTCGACGACGCCGATCCGCGAGGCCTTGCTCCAGCTGACCTCGGACGGGCTGCTCCAGCCGATGCGCAATCGCGGCTTCCGGGTCGTGGATCCCTCGCTCGACGAGCTGCGCGGCATCTTCGAGGTGCGCATGCAGCTCGAAGCCTCCGCCTTCCGCAAGCTGGTCAGGATGGGGGCCAACGACCTCTCGGAACTCGAGGCGCAGGCCGACGCCATCGCCGAATCCGTCGAAACCGGGGACGTGCCGCGCTATCTCGCCGCCGACCGGGCCTTTCATGCGGAGTTGCTGGCGCTCGCCGGCAACGACGTCCTGGCTGACATCGTCCTGCGCTTGCGCGACCGGATGCGGCTCTACGGGATCCGCTCAGCCCACGGCCTCGAGCGGCAGAGAGCGTCCGTGCCCGAACATTACCGTATCATCGAGGTCATCAGGCAGGGGCTGGAGGACGAAGCCGAAGCGTTGATGACCAGCCATGTCATGGCCTGGGAGCCGATCTTCACCGAGGCGATCGCGCAGAGAAACGCGACGTCCGCATAAGACCAGAAGTTCTGCCTCACGCTCAGTATTGAGTGGGCGGGAGGTGTTGACCGCTGGATCGCAAGCGACCGCACTGCATCCAATAGTTGTGCAGTATATCACGAACAACCCCCGATCAGTTGCGGCGACCTGCTGCGAACCACCTGATTTCGCCCTTTATTGAGGGGTGCAGGCGAATGCCGAGACAAGGCATGGGGCCGATTGACGATATAATCAGGGCCCACTTGCGCCTACTCGGCTTGAGAGCGGCGATGACTGGAACCATGGTAGGGCGGGCCATTGGTGTGAGTCAGCAGCAAATCAGCAAGCAAGAGCGCGGACTATCGCAGGTCGCCGTTAGTCAGCTGAAGCTGTTGGCTGAGCTCTATGGCACGACTCTCGTTCGGATCTTAAGGGAAATGGGGCTGGACGACACCAGCCGCAGCGGCTTTGCGGAGCCTGAAGCTACTCCATTTGTAATGGAGCCATCCGAGCCGATGATTATCGATCTCTCGGTGCTCACCGATCCATTGGATCGCCAACACCTGTTACGACACTACCACGCATTGAAACGCCGCTAGGCCGTCTGCTCGCCTGGAACGACAAAACCCCGCCGCTTTAGCGACGGGGTTTATGTATTTGCTATGGATTTGGTTGCGGGGGCCAGCAACCACCGATACCGACACTCGCTGTTGGTGGCGATCTGACTGCAATCAACCGGAGGGGAGCAGCTCGTCAATGCATGCCGGCCTGTGCGTCCGGAGCAGACCAGACGAACTCACCCTTTAAGTTCCGCCGCAAGCTCGGGCAGGATGGTGAAGAGGTCGCCGACAAGGCCGTAATCGGCGATCTGGAAGATCGGGGCCTCCTCGTCCTTGTTGATGGCGACGATGACCTTCGAGTCCTTCATGCCGGCGAGATGCTGGATCGCGCCGGAGATGCCGACGGCGATATAGAGCTCGGGTGCCACGACCTTGCCGGTCTGGCCGACCTGCCAGTCGTTCGGGGCATAGCCGGCATCGACCGCGGCGCGCGAGGCGCCCATCGCGGCGCCGAGCTTGTCGGCCACCGGCTCGATCACCTTGCCGAAATTCTCCGCCGAAGCCAGCGCGCGGCCGCCCGAGATGATGATCTTGGCCGAGGCCAGCTCCGGACGGTCGGACTTGGCGACCTTCTCGCCCTTGAAGGACGAATTGCCGGGGTTCTCGGCGGCCGAGACCGCCTCGACCGCAGCCGAGCCGCCTTCACCCGCCGCCTGGAAGGAGGCGGTGCGGATGGTGAGCAGCTTCTTCGCGTCGGTCGACTGCACCGTCTGGATCGCGTTGCCGGCATAGACCGGGCGCTCGAAGGTGTCGGGCGCGACGATCTTGCTGACATCGGAGACCTGCATCACGTCGAGCAGGGCTGCGACGCGCGGCAGCACGTTCTTGCCGGTCGTGGTCGAGGGCGCGACGATCGCGTCGTAGCCGCCCGCGAGCTTGACGATCAGCGCGGCAAAAGGCTCGGCCAGCGCATGGCCGTAAGCCGCGTCGTCGGCGAGCAGCACCTTCTCGACGCCGGCAAGCTTCGCAGCCGCATCGGCCGCAGCCTTGGCGCCCTCACCCGCGACCAGGATATGCACGGGGCCGCCGAGCTGGGCGGCCGCCGTCAGCGCCTTGGCGGTGGCGTCCTTGATCGAGGCGTTGTCGTGTTCGGCGATCAGCAGCGTGGTCATCAGATCACCCCGGCGGTCTTGAGCTTGGAGACGAGTTCGGCGGCATTAGTCACCTTGACGCCGGCGGAACGGCCGGCCGGCTCCACCGTCTTCAGCACCTTGAGGCGCGGGGCGACATCGACGCCGAGCGTCTCGGCCGAGGTCTCGTCGAGCGGCTTCTTCTTCGCCTTCATGATGTTGGGCAGCGAGGCGTAACGCGGCTCGTTCAGGCGCAGATCGGTGGTCACGATCGCCGGGAGCTTGAGCGAGACCGTCTGCAGGCCGCCATCGACCTCGCGGGTTACGTCGACCGAATCCGCTGATAGCTCGACCTTCGAGGCAAACGTGCCCTGGCCCCAGCCGAGCAGCGCCGCCAGCATCTGGCCGGTCTGGTTGCAGTCGTCATCGATCGCCTGCTTGCCGAGCACGACGAGGCCGGGCGCCTCCTGCTCGACGACCTTCTTCAGGAGCTTGGCGACGGCGAGCGGCTCGACCGTGCCCTCGACCTTGACCAGGATGCCGCGATCGGCGCCCATCGCCAGGCCGGTGCGGATCGTCTCAGCGGCTTGAGCCGGGCCGATCGAGACCACCACGACCTCGCTCGCCTTGCCGGCTTCCTTGAGACGCAACGCCTCTTCGACCGCGATCTCGTCGAACGGGTTCATCGACATCTTCACGTTCGCCAGCTCAACGCCCGAACCGTCAGCCTTCACGCGGATCTTAACATTGTAATCAACCACCCGCTTAACGGGCACTAGAATCTTCATGGGCGTTTCACCTTTGAACCAAAAGGGATTACTTGTCAGTGGTTCACTTGCCGGATCGAGAGCGCTCTCAGGCGATACGTTGAGCAGCAATGGTCAACACATCGCGCGTCTCTTCGATCGAAGCCTTCTCGGCCACAGCGTAGACGGCGATCTCATCGATCACGGAGGTCCCGAGCGCCTCTTCAAAGGACGCCCGCTCCGACCTCTCCCGATGATTTTTCTGACCTTCGTCGCCCAGATTGGAAGAGAAAATGCCAGCGGCGCTGACAGGCAAGAAATCCTCATAGGTAAGCGGCTCGGCCCTGATGTAACCGGCGGCCAGGAGGCTTTCGAGGCTCGCCTTCGGATCGGCACCGCGCTTTCCGGTCGCTGCATAACGGAAATACGCCAGCCCCTGTGTTCTCAGAGCGTCCTCGTCATCCGGGAACTTCTCGAAATGACGCTCGAGCGCCGCCATGTAGTCACCGGCGTTTGACCCATTTGACGTGACCTGAACATCGGCGCGCACCCCGGCAAGCAAATCGTCGTAAAGCTGGCGTCCCTTCGGCGTCAGCGCAGCGCCTCGCTGCTCGATTTCACCGAACCGCGCCGTATGCGTGCCATCCTGCTGGCCGCCATGGCTGCCGCGGAACGAAATCGGCTCCTGCAGCGCCCGGAAGCTGGTCTGCCGAAGCAAGATCGGAACACGGCGTCGCGGCGGACCTTCGATCACCGCTTTCGGAGAAATGCCTTGCGCGGGCATCCCGACCTGGACCGCGTCGATATCGAGCGTCCTCGGCGTGAGATGGTTGATATGCGGACCCTTGAAGCAGACTATATCGGCAACCAGCGGATGAGCTGCCCGAAGCCGGTTGTAGACGTCCACGGAAACCGTCGCGTCGCTGTGCCAGCGGAAGGTTTCGAGCGCCTCGGCGACGAACTGCCGGGCTTGGGCTTCGTTCAAGCCTCCCTGCGCCTCGCACGATCTGATCAGTTCGAGACAAGCTGGCGTAAAGATCGAGCGGCGCGCGAGGATTGCCGTTGCTTCGCTCCGGAGCGTCGCATCCTCAATGAGATCCAATCGCAGGAGCGACGTGAAGACGCGGAACGGATTACGGCGCAAAGCCATTGGATCGATCGGGCGAAACGCCGTCGAATGCACAGGAACGCCTGCGATCGACAGGTCATAGTAGCCAACCGGCTGCATGCCCATGACCGCGAAAAGCCGGCGCATGGTCGAAAGCTCGTCCGCCGTACCGACGCGGATCGCGCCATGGCGCTCGAGATCCAATCGCTCGATCTCGTCATTGGCGATCAGCCGGCCGTCCAGAACGGGATCGGCCCGTCGAGTCCCGACATTCACCTCGCCAACGAGCTTCATCAACGTCCCGTATTGCGGCACCTCTTCGCGATACATGTCGGACATCGCACGGGAAAAGATCGTGCGGACCTCGTCAGGCGACATGAATTTGGGCAATCGGCTCATGGTTTGCGTCCTCTCTCAGCGGTGATCGATGTTGGGCCGGCAGTCACGGATGATCGCGTCCGCCATGACCGAGGCTCGACGGCTGAACCGGTGACGGGAGCACTTCTGACTCTGACTTGCGACACACCGGCTTTGGGGCCTGAGATCGGTCGACAGTCATGCGGGCAAGGTAACGGCCACGCAATTGATGCTTCTTCACAGATTCATTCCAATATGGAATGATGCGCGCATGCTGCTACGCCGGGCCCAAATGCCTTCGCTGCAAGAACTGGCCGCCTTCGAGGCGGCGGGCCGGCATGGCAGCTTCACCCGTGCAGCTGAAGAACTATCCCTGACGCAGAGCGCGGTGAGCAAGCAAATCCGCGAACTGGAAAGCACGCTGGGCGCAACGCTTTTTGAGCGCGTCAAGGGTCGCGTGGTCCTTACCAAGGCGGGGAACGCTTTTCTCGCCTCCGCAAGGAAAATCCTGGCCGATTATGCGAGTTCAGCGCACTCGATCATGGCCTCAGCCGGCAGCGAACGAACGCTGAAAATAGGCGTGCTGCCAACTTTCGCCACCCGCTGGTTGATTCCGCGTCTTCCCGGCTATTTCGCCCGACACCCGATGGTGACGTTTCAACTCGTCACGGAATCCCAGCCATTCGACTTGGCCGAGCGGTCAGCGGACATTGCCATTCATTTCGGACTGCCGAACTGGGCCCACGCGGAAATGACGCATCTCTGGGACGAGGACGTCATCGCCGTCGCCCATGCTTCTTACATCGTCGAGCACGATCTACGCGAACCGGCCGACCTCATGCGGGCGGCGCTGCTGCAGCAGGCGACACGGCCGAATCTCTGGCGCGATTGGTTCGCGGCCGCAGGAGCCGAGCACCCCTCCCCGCAGCGTGGGCCCCTGTTCGACCAGTTCTCCATGGTTGCCGCAGCGGCAGCCGCAGGAATCGGAGTTGGATTGGTGCCTTCCTTCCTGGTCGAACGAGAGCTGGCGGAGGGCGCGCTGACCGCGCTCGAAATGGTCGCTCCGCTCCGGGGCAACGGCTCTTATTTTGCCGTCACACCCATCGGAGGGCAACGGGACCCCGATGTCGCATCGTTCATCGATTGGCTCGCTGCGGAGTCGCGTTCGTCAGCGAGAGCAGATCAGCCAGATCCGGAGAACAACCCGCCCGAGGCTCCAGGCGAAGATCTCAGCGGCTAAAATTCCACTCCCGCAATGTTGTGGCGCAATCCTCCGTCCGCAGCAGCACTGCTATTACGAGTGCGACCGCGACCTCGACGCCATCTCTTTCCAAAACCCGACAGCACGGCAAAATTTACGTTGTTGTACGACCTTGTATGATATACATATCACGACCTTCGAATAGGCACTGAGAAAAGATGGAAATTCAAAGGCTTGCGGGCATTCTCCAGTTAGACAAGGCTGCGGATGTCGCTCTCTATGCTCAAGTCCGGGATTTCATTGCGACAGAGATTATCGAAGGCCGCCTCAGTGAGGGAGAGCGGTTGCCGCCGGTCCGCGCCCTGGCCGAGGCCGCGAATGTCAATGTCATGACGATTGCGCGCGCCTATCGGGAATTGTCAGACCGTGGCCTGATTGCTGGACGGGGTGCACTGGGGACTTTTGTGCAAGGCCCCGCTGAAGAGCCCCCAGCTCCCGCCCCCGCTGCCCCTTCACCTCGAGACACATTGCCGAACGAGGACGGAGACACGTTTCGGCGGATGCTCAAGGTAGGTGACCTGCCCGATATCGTTCCTCTGACCCGGGCCTATCCTGACGCGAGCCTGATCGATACCGGCGCGTTCGAACAGAAAATCGGCCAGATCTTGAAGGCCAAGCCGGAATACGCCTATTCGTACATCGCTCCCGACGGGCTCCCAAACCTGAAGGCGGCCTTCGCGCGCTTCCTCGAAAGACATCGCCAACTACACTGCGACGTCGACGACATGATCGTCACCAGCGGCGGCCAGCAGGGAATTTCCATCACGATCCAGTCCCTGGTCAGCCGCGGGGATACCGTCATCGTCGAGAATCCCACCTATTTCGGCTTACTCGATCTGCTCCGCAATATGGGGGCGAACGCGATCGGCATCGACATGCAACAGGACGGCATGGCGATCGAGCAATTGTCCGAAGTCGTGAGATCGTCCAATGCCAAAGCGATCTTCACGATGCCGACTTATCAGAACCCGACGGGTATCACGACCTCGTTGGAAAAGAGACGGGCGATCCTAGGCATCGGCCGGCGCCACGGCATTCCTATTATCGAGGACGACTGCTTTTCTGAACTCCGGTTCGAAGGTGATTTCATACCGTCGATCAAGTCGCTGTCGGAGCCTGAAGACCTTGTCTATTACATCGTCAGCATGGGGAAAACGCTTATCCCCGGGATGAGGTTGGGTTTTGTATTGGCGCCTCCTGCACGTATGGAGCAGGTCACGGCCTGGAAATCTGTTTCAGACCTTCACACCGCGCCTCTTCTGCAGGATGCTTTTGCGGCCTATCTCGATTCAGCTGAAGCCGAAGCGAATCTGTCCCGCATCAGGAAAGCTTACAAGCCGGTGCTGGATACGGTCATTCAGGGACTTGCTGAAAATCTGCCGGCCGGCTCGACCTTCACGCGGCCGCATGGCGGGCTGAACCTGTGGGTCAAGCTTCCGGCCGCCATAGATCCTGTCGACTTCTTCTACGCCTGCCTGCGCCGGAATGTCGGCATTCTGACAGGCGTTCATCTCACGCCGGAAAAGGCCGACAACACAGGCTTCCGGCTGAGCTACGGCCTTTCCGACAGAGACGCGCTGGGTAAAGCAGTCCGCCAAGTCTGCCGCGCGGCGGCCGATCTTTCCAAGCGCTCGTCC
Organism: Methylobacterium sp.; assembly: GCA_013823325.1. GTDB lineage: Bacteria > Pseudomonadota > Alphaproteobacteria > Rhizobiales > Beijerinckiaceae > Allobosea > Allobosea vestrisii. The sequence continues at coordinate 3,571 of PNLY01000029.1, read as the reverse complement.
TCACGCTTCCCGGTGATCGTGTAGGCCGGCACAGCCGGCCTACCGCATTATTATTGGCGAGCTGCGGCAGCTGCTGCGGTGCGCTGAAGCGCTGCGACCGTCCCGGTCATGTTGATGGCGTCCATCTGCGCCGGCCCCATCAGCCCGACGCGGAAGGAACGTCCCGCGAACTCACCGACATTGCCGATAACGAAGATCCCGAACTCTTCGAGAAGAATTTTCCGGAACGACTGATCGCTGACACTAGGCGGATAACGCACCGCAATCACAGTGTCGGAGTAGCAATCGCGGCGACCGGCCACCGTGCTTTCATCGATGAGCATCGAAAAGCCGCCGGCCCGAAGGTCATCCATGAAGCGTGTCGCCAGCTGACGGTGAACCGCCCACCACTTTTCCATTCCAAATTGGAATATCTCGCGAAGTGCCGCGCGCAAGGCCAGAACGAGAGTGGTGGGCTGAGTGAATGGCGGGGTGTGGACTCTCTCGATGGAGTGCTTCCATAGTTCCGAGAAATCGAAATATCCCTGCTTTCCCGCAATGGCCGAACGCTGCCGCCAGGCTTTGTCGGAAACCGAGACGACGGCCAAGCCCGGAACAGAGGCAAGGCACTTGTGAGAGCCGGTTGTCTGGATGTCGATTTTCCAGTCGTCGGTTTCCAGTTCGATAGCCCCGGCCGAACAGGCGGTATCGACGAAGAACAGGCCGCCGGCGCGCGCGACAAGCTCCCCGATCTCCCGGACCGGATTTACGAGCCCGGAATTGGTTTCGACATGGACGAGCGTCGTCAGGTCATAGGGGCCTGAACGAAGCGCCTCCTCGACCCTTTGAAGGTCGATGGGGTCGAGGACACCATGCACGAGCCGCGTCACCAGAGCGCCCCGGCGCTCGGCCCATTGAGCGATCAACTCACCCCAATAGCCGTTGATAATGCTGAGCACCTTTGTACCCGGCTCAATGAAGTTGGCGAGGGCAACGTCGATACCCGATCGGATCGAGCCGTGCATCAGGAAGATCTTGCTCCTGGTGCGAAGCACCTTCGCAAGCAGATCGATCGTTTCGTCATGAGCGCTCCAGAACGACTCGATATGAGGCGTCAGGATGCTTGCGTTCTGCGCTTCCAGAACATTTCGCGTGACCTCGATCGGCCCCGTCGACATGTTGAGGACGCGCGTCGGAGGCAGCGGCCAGAGTAAGTCGGGACTGGAGCGCCGCGCGATCGAAACCACTGCGGGACTGCTCATGACTTTACCGCCACGTAGGCGCGCCGGAGCGCGTCGCAGAGCTCGTCGATATGGTCCCTAGTGTGTGCGGTGCTGACATAGGCCTTTGAAAAGTTTTTGTAGATGCCCTTCGCATAAATCTCTTTGTGCATGGCGTCGGAGAGCGGGACGTTTGACCGGCGCACCGCGGCATGGTCGTGGATCGGTTCTTCCGAGAAGTAGAAGTGGAAGATGGGCCCGTCGCCGGTGATCTGCACCTTGGCGCCAAGATCGCGGAAAAGCTTGGCTAGAGCCTGCCGGCCGTATTCCCCGAGATCCGCGATGTAGTCCAAGCCCTTCTCATCGACGAGAATGTCGATGGTGGTATGCGCACATTCGATGCCGATCGGATGGCCGTTGAAGGTGCCGCAATGGAAGCTGTAGTTGTGGCTGTCACTGCGCGGGTCGAGATGCTCCATAAACGCCCGCCGGCCGACGACGGCGGAGAGGGGCAGCCCTCCTCCCAGCGCCTTGCCCAGCGTGGTCAGATCGGGCGTGACGCCATACTTGGCCTGTGCGCCACCCGCGGAAAGACGGAACCCCGAAACGATCTCGTCGAAGATCAAGACCGTGCCCCAGCGATCGCATTCCTGCCTTAGGGTCTCGAGAAAGCCGGGCAGCGGCTTCAAAGTGCGCTGCATCGGTTCGCAGATGACGGCCGCGAACTCGCCCGGATGCTCCGCCATGATCTTCTTGAAGTAAGCGGCATCGTTGAAGGGCAGCACCATCAGGCTGTCCTTAACGCCGGTCTGGATACCCGAGCTGACGGCATAGGGCTCCGGCACCTGTGTCGGCGACATCTCCATCGACCAGACCGCCAAGTCATGATGGCCATGCCAGGCACCATCGAACTTGATGAATTTCTGTCGTCCGGTCGTCGCGCGCGCCAGTCTGAGGGCATGGAACGTCGCCTCTGATCCGCTCGATGCATATCGGACCATCTCTGCGGAGGGGATGTGCTGAACCAGCCGTTCGGCGAGATCGACTGCGCGATCCGCCAGCCCGAAAAACTGGGTCCCGCGCTCGGCCTGGCGCTTGATCGTCTCGACGATGCGCGGATGCGAATGCCCCAGCACGAGCGGACCCGCTCCCAACATGAAGTCCAGATAGCGCCGCCCGTCCGTGTCGAAGACGTGAGCCCCCTCGCCGCGCTCGATCAGAAACTCGATTCCGTCGGGCTGGAGCAGGGAATTGGTTGAGGCGCCCGGGATCAGGTCATAGGCCTTGCGGACCTTTGCCTTCTGCGCCTCGCTTCTCGGAGTGAAATTGTCCATGACTTTGAACCTGTTTCTTACGCGGCGTTGAAACCGACGGCAGTCGTCGCCTGGAACGGGTTGACGCCGCCCGTGATCACGCCGTCGGCATCGCGGGCGAGAACGGCGGGGTTGCCGTATTCGAAGGTCGAGAGCTCTTCCAAGCGCAGATCGATGTCGTAGGCGAGGCTCTTGAGACGGTCGATCGTGGCTTGTGGGAAGCGCGGATCGAGGATCAGCTTGTCGCCCTCGAAATCGAACCTTGGGAAGGATACGGCCTGCTGCGGGGACATGCCGTGATCCATGATCAAGCTTGCGATCTGCAGCTTGGAGGTGACGATCTTCGATCCGCCGGAGGAACCGATCGTCACGATCGACTTCCCGTCGGGGCGGGTGATGTGAAGCGGGCTGATGAAGGACGAAGCGGAGCGCCGACCGGGGCGGATCGAGGTCACCTCGCCCGGAATCGGGGCAAAGCTGATCATGCCGTTGTTCAGCAGCACGCCGGTTTCGGAGCAGATGAAGCTGCCATAGTTGCCGATCACCGTCTCAGTCAGGCTCGCCATTCCGCCTTCGGCGTCAATGGCCGAAATGTGAACGGTGCGGCTTTCACCGGCTGAGCTCACCTTGAACGTCGATTTCGGCCGGCTGTCAGCCAGCTCCTGCGCCGTCTGGCAGGCATAGGCCGACGACAGCAGAACATCCCAGGGTCCCTTGTCGGTGTCGAAATCCTGATAGACCTTGCCCTTGTCCGCCCAGCAGCGCCGCAGGACATCGATCAGGATGCGAAGGCGCTCGGGCGAGTCGGGGGCGTGGGCGCCGACCTCGAAATGCGACAGCGTGTTGAAAACTTGGCCATAGATCACGAAGCCGCTGTACTCGCCCGAGATCTTATGTCCGCGATAGGTCACGGAACGCTGCTTCGAGACGAACGGCTTGTAAGTCGCGAGGTCTTCGAGGGAGACAATACCGCCCTTCTCCTGAACCGCCGCAACGATGCTCTCCGCCACCTTCCCGGTATAGAAAGCCTCGGCGCCGCGATCCGCGATGGCACTAACA